>NZ_BAABJX010000085.1:0-688 GCF_039543525.1 Algivirga pacifica | reverse complement strand
GTGCGAAAGTACTGATTTAGTTAAAAATGGCCGTTCTTGTTGTGGTAAACAACGCTATCGTTGTAATTCTTGCAAGAAGTATTTCCAGACTGATTATAGTTATAATGCTTGGAAAGCAGGGACTAAAGAACAAATAGATAAAATGACACTCAATGGTAGTGGAGTGCGTGAAATAGGTCGAGTGCTTAACATCGGCAAGGACACGGTTACCGCTCATTTAAAAAAAAGAGCCCTTAAAGGTAAACCCCTACTTAATCGATAAGATCGAGTCTGAACAGTTATCTTGTTTAGACGTAACTGTCTGTTATGATACAGAGTGGGATGAGTTCTGGAGTTACGTTGGGAGTAAAAAAGAGCCACGTTGGACATGGTATTTATTAGATAAAGCCACTGGTTATATCTTGGCATGGGAAAATGGTCGACGACAAAATAAGGTCTTGCGTAAGCTTTTGGATTCTGTTAGTCACCTTCCTATTAGAGTTTGTAATACAGATAATTGGGAAGCGTATAGCAGTTGTTTTCCTCCAGACTATTTGCACATTATAGGCAAAGATGCTACCTGGAAAATTGAAAGGCGAAATCTTAATTTCAGGACACATATAAAACGATTGAACAGGAAAACAATTTGCTTCTCTAAAAATGAGAAGATACACGATAATGTAATAGGAATGTATATCAATAAGTTTTA
>NZ_BAABJX010000084.1:0-1286 GCF_039543525.1 Algivirga pacifica | reverse complement strand
TATGAGTAAGCGAAAAACATGGACAACAGAGGAAAAGCTTCAAATTTTAGAAGAAGGAAAAGGCGGTGATATGGTATCCGTATGTCGGAAATACGGAATAAGTACTGCGACTTATTACAACTGGAAGAAAAAGTTTGAGAGTCAAGGTAAAGAGGGTTTAAAGCAGTCGGCAGATCGTCGAGACCCTGAGTGGAAAAAGCTCGAGGAGGAACACCGTATTTTACAGAAGCTTTTGATCCAGAAAGAGATTGAACTAGAGACCCAGCGGGAATTACTAAAAAAAAAGTTTGGGACCGACGATCCAAGAAAGATTTAGTAGATCATCTCTATACGAAGTACAAGGGATCGTGTAGTTTCAAGCAGTTGTTACAATGGGTAGGACTAGCCGAAAGTAGCTATTATTACAAGGAAAAAGGTGGAAAAAAGGGTAATAAGGCTAGTAGCCATACGAAACACAGTACTGATGGACTGATACCCAATGAACAGGTTGTAGATCAGGTAAGGATCTACCTGGAGCACCCCTTTATCGATTATGGCTATCACAACCTCTGTGCTTTGTTGAAGCGTGATGGCTATGTGATTAATCACAAAAAACTGTATCGTCTTCTCAAGGAAGCCAACCTGCTGAAAAACACCAATAGAATACGTCCTGATCGATCAAATAGGAAGTTTGTAAAGTTCAGGAGGGTCAATGCACAGTACCCCATGGAGTACTTGGAAATGGACATAAAGATGGTTTGGATTCCTGAGAAGGGTAAGTATGCGTACCTCTTATCGGTCATAGATGTTTACAGTCGCCGTATATTAGGGCATGTGTTTCAATGGTCTGTTAAACAGGCTGATGTAGTCAAGCTCATTTCAGATATCATAGAGCAGTATAGGCTCCCTAAAGAAGTGATTATCCGAAGCGATAATGGTAGTCAGTTCATTGCCAAAGAGGTACGAGAATACCTGGCTTTGGTGGGGGTTAGTCAAGAGTTTACGCATGTAGCGACGCCAGAAGAAAATGCCCACATAGAGGCGTATCACGGAACACTGAGAAGAGATATTTTCTTGAGGTTTGAATACAGAACCTTTGGGGAGATTGAGCAGATACTAGATCAGTATGTCATCTTTTATAATCAAGAGCGACTACACGGTATGATAGGTCGCATCCCTCCAATGGAGCGGTGGAATCATTATTTTGAAAAAATGGCTACAGTTATTCAGTTTGTTTGTGCATTCCAGCAAGCTAAAAATGACAGCGTGCGTAGCGCAGCTAGCTAAGCGAAATTTTTATGCTTGCA
>NZ_BAABJX010000083.1:0-1710 GCF_039543525.1 Algivirga pacifica | reverse complement strand
AGGCTTGGGGAATTCTTAGAAACACGCAAATGGTTAATATAGCTTGTTCAAAGAGTGCTTTGCCGCTATTTAGCCTATCGAAACAGTATTGCAAAGCTGAATTCTTTGAATAGGGGGGCTAATTCAATATTCACGTTAATCTAATATACGTCCTTGTAAAGTAATAGGTTTTATACGTAATCAAATAAATACTTAACAAAGTTATAATATTGCGTCCCCCCAGCTATATCTGTTGCTTTACTTATGTATTCGTTAGTTTCCTTAGATGAGAAAAGGTATCCTTCCCATTCTCTAGCTCGAAAATCAATAAAAATGAGAATAAGTTCTAAGAACTTAGATGCTGTTTCTGAGCATTCGAATAATATTTCAAAGGTTTCTAAATTGACAAGATATATTCTTTCATCTTTTATCGATAAACTTAAACCATATGTAAATATCCCTCCAAATATTTTGAATTCAGGAGTGATTAATAACTCATGATCAATAGATAAATTACTAATAGATAAAACTTTACTTAATTGATGAGTGACTAAATCTTCGATAGGATTATCTAGTTTAGTTTTTTTCACTCCTTCAAGGGGGATATACCACTGTTGCTGAAGGCTAATAGCAGTTTCATCATCAGCCTTAATAGCACCTTTTAATTTTACTAAGTCTGGTTTAAGCTTAAAAAGCTCTTTTAAAAAGAACTCTGAATTCATTGTTTTCATTTTTCTTGCATCATTAGTTACAACTGTCCTGGTCTACCTATTTCCTTTTCTCCAACTTTATTAACTCCTTCAAATTTCCCAGTGTCTTCATTTTTTTTGTAATCCTCATAAATTGAATATTTTATATACTGATATTCACCATCCTGAACATAATTAGCATCAATTTGAAAATATTGTAACGAACGTTCATCATAAAACATCCTTCCAACTATAGGTTCATTTAAGAATCCTATATCAGGGTTATAAGAATTGTAGGGCGATCTAGGTGAGTCGGTATAAATATGTAATATATCCATAGCGTCGCCTAAATAACCTCCTATTATATTTATTGCACCTTTAGCTTTTTTCAAGGCTGTATATCTCCGAACTCTTTCTTTGACCCTTTGAGTGTGATGTAAAAGAATATTATATTCCCTATGAGCTTTAGTAGGTATAGCTGTAGCTATAGATAAGCGATCTTTATGATGGTGAGTCAGTACATCATTCATATAAGTTGCATGTTGTTTATTATACTTAATCCAAGTATTGTCTACCCTTGGGGATGCCCCATTTTGTATTGTAATCAAATTACCTTTACTTAACATTTCAGGAATCTCTCCTGCAAGTTGTCTACGAACAATTTCTTGCCAATATAACATATTGCTACTTGGAGCTTCTGCGGGTAAATTAACCCCAATAGGGTAAGACCATTTCCTACCATTAGTTGTAACACCTGTAGCATGAGTTTTACCTTTGGCAACTCTAATCATATCTACATCAAGTTGACCTGTAGAGTTATATAAATCATAAATAACAATATCCTCTTCTAACCCATCCAAGTCCACCGCCATAATCACCTTATTCCCCGCAAACTGATAAGGCGTATACCAAGGGTATTCCTTGGTCAGTGGATCCACACTCAAAAACCTCCCAATCCCCGGATTATACAAGCGAAAGCCGTAGTCCTGAATTAGCTGTGCATTGCCAAAGTCCTTATCGTTTTCCTTTCCATTAAACCCAT
>NZ_BAABJX010000082.1:0-1000 GCF_039543525.1 Algivirga pacifica | reverse complement strand
CTAAATCTCCATGTCAAAAGCGATGTCAACGCTTTTTCGTGGCTTTTTAAATCTTTGAAAAAATTCTCTATGGCTTCCGTAAATTCTTGCCTGGTTTTATAGTAGTGATAATCAATCACCGTTTTCCTCATATACTTCCACAAACGTTCTATTAGGTTCAGATTAGGCGAATACGGAGGAAGAAATACCAATTTAATTTTTGACATTTTCAGCCACTCTATCAACTTCTTGGATCGGTAATACCTAGCATTATCACAGATGATATAAATGGTATTCTTGTTGGAATAATGCGCTTCAACTTCTTTAAATAAAGTGATGGTACTTTCCGTATCTACCGTATCTGAAGTGTGGGTAATAACGTCCGTGACTTCCTTGGTGTTGAGTGTTGCATTGATATTTACCCGATCTCGTCCAGAGTTAGATGGAACATAATATTCTTTCCCTTTTTTAATCCAGCCATAAGCACTACGAACATTATGTGTAGGGTGAACAGCGTCCATACAACATAAAACCTCATCTTCTTGCAACTCTTCAAATAGCTCATTCATTTGATCCAGAAATACTTTCTGCGCCTCAGGATCAGCTTTCGAAGAAGTAGGTTGCGTCTTTTTATAGCTATAACCCAATCGATGCAACAAAGCTGTTACTCCATTTTCTGTGTACTCTACATGAAAAGTATTTTTGATGTAAGTCACTATCTGCGCTGCTGTTAAATAGAGTTCTTTCGATAAGGCCACATCTAATTCTTTTAGTTGGTCATCATTAAGTTTTCCACTATAAGCGACAAAGTTATCATCATCCAAGGCTTCAATACCTCCTTCCTGATAGGTGGATAAATATCGTCTTGTACTACTCAAGGAAACACTTAATATATTGCTGATCTGTGTGGGTGTGTAGCCATCGTCAAACATGAGTATTACCGTCGCTCGAATATAGCGATTACTTTCTTTTGCGAACTTCTGAATATTCCGCAGTAATTTTCGATCTTCAGCAGGTAATT
>NZ_BAABJX010000081.1:0-693 GCF_039543525.1 Algivirga pacifica | reverse complement strand
TTAATGAACATTTATTTGGACGATTTCGACCAATACATGAAATCAAAAGGACACCGCATAGTAAGGTATGCAGATGATATACTGCTGTTAGGCAGTAGCAAGTCAGAAGCATGGCAGCTTTTACAAGTAGCCACCCATTACCTTGAAAAGGAGTTACTGCTTACAGTAAACCAAGCAAAGACACATGTGACACACCTGTCAGAAGGAATCCCATACTTGGGCGTTGAAATACATGAAAGAGGAATTTTCCTATCCAAAAAGAGTATTCGTAGTTTCAAGGACAAGATTCGTGTACTAACTCCTCGTTACAAAGGAGCAAAACTCACCGATCATGTTCATGAGATCAACAAATCACTCAGAGGCTTCATGAATTATTTCCGTGTGACCTGCAACAGGCTTGTTTTTCAAGATCTGATGGGATGGGTTCGTCGAAGACTCCGGATGATGAAGTTAGTGGAATGGAAAAGCTGGAAAGGGTTGCACCGGCAACTGAGACGAATGGGTTATAAAAAGAGTTTTGAACGGGTTGATGTTAAGAAATGGAGGATGTCAAAAGCACATCTTGCGCATATGGCATTACCCAATAAATGGTTCACGGAAGAACTCAAACTCTTCGACATGACCAAAGTCGAAGTAAATACGCTACATCAGTATTATGAATAATGTCTGGCATGAGCCGTGTACGTGGTCCGT
>NZ_BAABJX010000080.1:0-862 GCF_039543525.1 Algivirga pacifica | reverse complement strand
TTTTTGGGGTGTGAAACTCAAAATAATCCACCTTTATAGCTTTCTGGATGACTGCTATAATAACATATTGCGTCATCATTGTCAAAGATTCAGTAACAATACCTCAATAAAGTTTACTGACGTTGAATTACTGACGTGTTACTTCTTTGCCATGCTAGAAGAAGAGAAAACTCAGGTTTCCAAGATTTATAAATACATCGTTAAGTATTGGAAAAGCTGGTTTCCTGATCTTCCGAGCTACCAAGCATTCAATAACCGTTTGAATCGATTGTCAGATGTATTACCATTACTAGTAGAGGTGTTGTTGTGTTATAATGCTGATTTACATAATAATAGTGGAAGTGATTATTCAATCGATTCATTTCCTATTATTCTTTGTAAAGGAAATCGGTATGGGAAAGTGGCTAGAAATATTTCTACAAAAGCTTACTCTAAAACGAAAGGAATTTACTATTACGGCGTAAAAATGCATTGCTTGGTTCAAAATAAGCCTAATACCTTACCAATACCAAAATGGGTAGGTATTACTATGGCTACAACACATGATGTTACTGTCTTTAAGGAGCTAATTCCATCGATGAAGGAAGTAAATATTTTTGGAGACAAGGCATATCTTAGCAAAGAAGCGCTAGAGCTATGTGAAAAAAGGCAAATTGACCTTTTATGTCCTCCAAAGAGAAAAAAGGGGGAAACTGAATGGGAAAGACAATATAATGAGGCTTTTAGAACATTCTGGGGTAAGGCAGTGTCTAGAACCAGACAAACTATTGAAATCTTCTTTAGTTGGTTGATTGAAAAAGTCAATATTCAAAATGCATCAAAAGTAAGATCAGAAAAAGGGCTGATGATTCACGCTTTTGGA
>NZ_BAABJX010000079.1:0-1072 GCF_039543525.1 Algivirga pacifica | reverse complement strand
AGTTTTTTGCATAGCGTGAAGCTCGGTCATAGCTGCTTGAATACTCCTCAAATATAGCTTTGCTTTTAGTGCAAAGTGATTTAAACGTTCTTTGATTTTAAGGCGCTCCAGCTTGATAAAGGCGAGCATGGAAGCGAATATGTGATTGCTCTGAGTTGTTTCCATTTTCGTTGGAGATTTTCCCAGCAATGTATTTTGTTTTAATGACTTGTGACATTCCTCTACTTTCCATCTTTTCTGATAGATCGTAGTGATTTTCTGGTGATCGATATTTGTATCATTGGTAATCAAAAATAGTTCTGCAGTTGAATGGTCTTTGTTTATGAAAACCTGCTTTACAAGTGATACAGGGAAATCTAATCCTTTAACGTACACTTGTATAACTTGACTGTTTTCTATTTTAACATCCGAAATACGAATAAATTTACCAGCCATCTTATCCTCAAGAGACAAGGCTATAAGCCTGTTGGTCTTTAATGGACAAATGAAACTTTTCTTAAGTTTTTGATGGATATATTTCAAGTTTTCAGAAGCTGAAAACCAGATATCAAACAAGACATATTTAAACAAAACCTTGTTGAGAAACACCACACGATGAAGTTGATCACGCATGATTTCATTCTTCGTTTGCTTACTCTTCATTTTCACTTTACCATCTTTATCCTCCACCTTTTCCGTTTTATGAATGATATGAAAGGCCAAGGGCAGATTGATATCCTGTCCCTTGAAAGGGCTTGTCAATAAAAAGTTCAGAATATTGATTCCTTTTACTGATTTACCTTTAGTATGGTCAAAGTGATAGTTGATGATTTCGTTAACCGTAGAATGAGGTTTTTCAACAATCACGTCATCAATGGAAAGGTACCCTTCTTGAGACTCAACACGTCGAACTAAAGATTTTATTTCTTTCCATAAGGCTTTATTGCCCAATACGTCTTGATTTAGGCAATCACTGATGTAGTCATGCTTGATTTGCTCATCTAAAGCGGCAGACAAGCCCGTGGCTGTTGCCTTTGTTGTACCTGCTAACAGGTAATCAACATATAGCTGAAATGCATCTCGTCTTTCCATA
>NZ_BAABJX010000078.1:0-1195 GCF_039543525.1 Algivirga pacifica | reverse complement strand
TTAAAGTGCAAACAACAAAAGCGAGAAAAAACTAATGGCATCACAAGATAGAGAATCTAGAACAATCGTACTAAATATCCCTGTAGAAGATTATCTACAATTTATCACTCATAATGAATTTGCTCGAAAAAGTATTGAGAATCAATATAAATGTTTCCCTGAGTTATTTCCTGAATGCTTTCATAAGGGATTCAAATTGAATGGTTATGAACGTGTATCCAAGAAAACAGGACAGCGTATGCGCCGCATATCGTCCAATGGGATCACTTACCGTATCCGCCCCAGTTTTCTGATGCCTTATAATAGAGAAGTGACTCCAGAGGTAGAAAAGGCTTTATTCTTAATCAAATTTGGTGTTCCTTTTTGGGCACTGGGATCTGTTTTTGGTAAAAACCACATGTATTGGTATCGATTGTTTATCTCTCTTTCAAGCTTCAGTTTAGTGGGTACGAGCATTCATAAAAAAGAAACCCTTCCGGAAAACCTTTTGTCTGATGAGTTTCACTCTAGACAGCAAGGAAGTAAGGTTTATGTAGCCACAACGGTAGCGCAAGAGTGTATATTAGGAGTAGAAGCTTGTTGTCAAGTCACGGCAAATGCTTTGGAAAAAGCCTATGGCGTATTTAAGAAAGAGGCTCGAGATTTGGATGCTACGTATTCACCCAAAACAGTAAATACTGATGGATGGAATGCTACGCAAATTGCATGGAAAAAAATATTTCCTTGTGTGGCTATCATTGAGTGCTTTTTACATGCTTTCTTAAAGATTAGGGATAGAGCAACAAAAGCCTTACAGCCTTCATTTCTTCAAGTAGCTGAAAAGGTTTGGAATATCTACCGATCTGATAATAAGAGATCTATGAGTCAGATGATCCGGAGACTGAAAGAGTGGACTCAAGAAAATGTACCTGATAGTCCCATGAAGGAAAATGTTTTGAAATTAGTCAGTAAAAGAAAAAACTGGTTAAGACATCTTGATTTTGAAGGGATTTATAGAACGTCATCCCAATTGGATAGGGTAATGCGATTAATGGAGAGGCATGCGGTGAATTCTCAGAAATTTCACTCTACGGTGGAAGCAACAACGCTCAACTTTAGAGCATTAGCGTTGTTACACAACTTTACTCCATACAGTCCATGGACAAGAATTAAAAATGGTGGATATACGAGCCCTGTTCATAAGATCAATGGCTAT
>NZ_BAABJX010000077.1:0-674 GCF_039543525.1 Algivirga pacifica | reverse complement strand
GGGAAGGCAATGCGAAGCCAAGTGCGTCACTGGCAACGGTGGGGTGTGAAGGAAGGCTTAGCAAGTAACTGGAACATAACGCAAGTGAACCGATTTTAGCTGGTGATGGGGACAAGGCTGTTAGGTAAGTCGAAGTCCAAAATCCGAATACTGTCATGAGTTGTAACGGATGGGTTCAGTTACAAGATAGTTGGCTTAACGGGGGAAGCCTGTATGCCTGTCTTTTTTTTCAAAGACTAAGCGAAAACAAGTCTTAGGGCAAGAATTCGTTTACGGGTGTGCAGGTGGCAGATGAATCCGTAGTAGTGATTAATTCCAGGCCTATGAAGCCCAGCAATGGATTGGAGGATAAAACTTGGAAGACCATGAACAATATTTCCAAGTGCAAAGGGATAAGTTTCATGGACTCTACTTTACTCAAAAGGTATCGTAGAGATGCGAAGGGAGGAAGTCAGACAAAAGAAAAGTAAGAACAAGATGAACATTGGATGTGAAGCAGTAAAGACAACTTTGATTGAAATATCAAAGGGAATTGCTGTCCGGTAGTAGCGAGCTGACTAGACAGTTAATCCGTACAAGATTCAGTACCTCATGTTTTGTTCCAAGGAACAGTAAAACAGCTGTTAGATTGCCTTAGTGCTAGAAACGGTAGCTGTCATGGGAGAATAAAGAGT
>NZ_BAABJX010000076.1:0-1781 GCF_039543525.1 Algivirga pacifica | reverse complement strand
TCTCGTACAGGGCGGTTCTTTAATTTAAGCTTTCACAGAGAGATAATAATCCAATAAGAAGGTGTAGCCTGAGGATTTTAGGCGTTTATTCGTAATTGTTTGACTTAAGATAGGGCTATTAGCTATTCGCCAGTAGCCTTTTCTTGTATTCCCAAACTGGTACGCTTTGTCTTTGCCTATCCCAAGTTTGGTTAGGTTTCTGATTCTGGTTCTTACCCGTTTCCATTGCTTCCAGATAACCATACGAATCCTGCGCCTGAGCCATTCATCGATACCTTTCAGGAGCTTCTTCATATCAGCTAACTTGAAGTAGTTCACCCAACCCTGAATAAACAGTTTGAGTTTCAACTTCCTAAGCTCATTACTCCATCCATTACTACGACTTGTTAGCGCTCTAAGCCGATTCTTCATTTCCCTAACACTTTTGGGGTGAACTCGGGCTCTACATTTCTCTTGGTTCATGTAAAATCCATACCCAAGAAACTTAACCTCCTTTATGTGTCCCACCTGTGTCTTCTCCTTGTTCACTCTAAGGTAAAGGGTCTTTTCTATGAAGTTTGTTATGCTTTTCAACACGCGATCTGCACTACGCTTCGATCTACACATAATAATCAGATCATCGGCATAACGTGCAAATTCGTGTCCCCTGTGAGATAGTTCCTGATCCAATTCATTTAGCAAAATATTGCTTAATAATGGACTTAATGGTCCTCCTTGAGGAACACCTTCTGCTGTGCGTTGAAATAGTCCTGATTCAACCACTCCTGCATTGAGGTACTTATGAATGAGCGACAAGACTCGTCCATCCTTCACTTTTCGTGACAAGACCTCTATCAGCTTACTGTGATTCACCGTATCGAAAAACTTCTCAAGGTCTATGTCTACTACGTATTTATAACCTTGTTCGGCTTTTGACATACAATGTTTCAAGGCCTGATGCGCATTGCGGTTAGGACGAAAGCCGTAACTATTTTCATGAAAATCCTCCTCATAAAGCGGAGAGATAACTTGGTGAATGGCTTGCTGAATCACACGGTCTACCACAGTCGGTATACCTAGTGATCGTTGCTGACCATTTTCCTTCGGTATATACACCCGACGAACTGGATTTGGACGATATTTCCCGTTCAGAATACTTCTTAAAAGATACTCCTTGTGCTCAACAAAATAATCATACAATGACTCGACCTCCATTTTGTCTATCCCACCTTTACCTTTATTCTTCTTCACCCTTTTATAGGCTAGATTAAGATTCATGGGATCTAGGATTTTCTCTAATAAAGTACCCTTCTCTTCTGTTTTGCCAGTGAAGTTGTTTTCAGTTATCCGTACAAGAGTAGGCACTCCTGAGTAGCTTTCAGTTGCCGACCTATCATTCCTCAGGGAGCTATCTTCCGATATTTTCTGCTGTTCTCCTCTCATACAGTAACTTTCATTGACTATTCACTCATTAAAGTTCAGTCCTTCCTTGTAGCCAGTCGAACTACAAGTACTATGACCTCTGCTGACTTCTCATGATAAACCTTTTTCGACCGTACTATCCTTATGCGGATTCTTGTACGTCCATGAGATCTCCCGTGGTAAGATATTTGACTTTCATTCCATGTAGCCACAGCATTTACACCATAGTGTTCCGGGTAGTATCGGACTTCATCTTGCTTAGCAGACTTATCCACATTACAATGCCTGATGCTGTTCGTGTTCCTTGGCTCAGAACTTTGCTTTAGGCTTCCTTCAGATTCCACCTCACGATGGACACCCTTGCCCTCAGCTAGTGGTTG
>NZ_BAABJX010000075.1:0-1263 GCF_039543525.1 Algivirga pacifica | reverse complement strand
TTCATCATACTTAGCTAACAGATTTTTTGGCCATTTAGGTCAAACCACTTTCAGACTACTATAGCATTGCCCTTTGTAATAATAGTAGCCGCTCTCTCCAAAAAAACCTTTTACCTTATACCTCTTACTTTTTCCCTCCAAAAAGTTGTATATTTCTTGCAAATAAAGTGCTTTTTTAAAGGGATTGATAGCGAATGAATATAACACTAACACAACTGGAGTACCTGATTGCGGTAGAACAACATGGAAGTTTCTCTAACGCAGCAGAGGCAAGCTTTGTGACGCAGCCAACCTTGAGTATGCAAATCAAGAAGTTGGAAGAGTTTCTTGGTGTAACGATTTTTGATCGTAGCAAACATCCTGTTACCCCAACCAAAGTGGGGAAACCTATTATCACACAGGCTTATCAGATTGTTCGGGAGGCTAAAAAGATAAAGGATATTGTTGACCAGCATAAAGGAATTATTGGAGGTGAGCTGAGAGTAGGTATCATTCCAACACTAGCACCTTATTTGTTGCCGCGCTTTGCGGGAGCATTGGTAAAGGAATATCAGGATGTCTCCTTAGTGGTGAAGGAATGGCAGACGGAGGAAATCCTAAGTGCCTTGAAGAATGATCGCATTGATGTAGGAATTCTAGTGACTCCTTTAAAAGAGAATGGGATTCAGGAAATGCCTTTGTTTTACGAAGAGCTTAGAGTATATACGAGCAAAGCACATCCATTTGAAAACCAATTGGAGGTGGATGTAGCAGATTTACAGTCACCAGATATATGGCTATTGAGTAGCGGACATTGCTTCCGTGATCAGGTGATCAACCTTTGTTCCGAGAGCAAGGACAAGATGACGAATAACCTTCCAATAGCCTATGAAAGTGGCTCTTTGGAGACACTTCGTAAGTTGGTCGATAAGGAAGGAGGCTTTACGCTTTTACCAGAACTAGCCATCGATGAGTTCGATGAGGAAGGACAGGAACGTATCCGTACCTTTAAGGATACCCGACCAGTACGAGAAGTCAGCCTGGTGTATTCTAAAGATTTTGCCAAGCAATCTTTATTAGAGGCATTGAAAAAGGTGATTCAGAAGAATGTCCCTAAAGCGATGCTGAAGAAGGAGAGAGGCAATATCGTGGAATGGAGATAGATAATTATTAATGAAGAATGAAGAATGAAGAATGAAGAATGAAGAATGAAGAATTTCTAACTGAGCTTTCGCTCATTGAAAATTTTGATTTAAGATATTCGTTCTAAGGCGCTATCTTTAT
>NZ_BAABJX010000074.1:0-12095 GCF_039543525.1 Algivirga pacifica | reverse complement strand
TCCCAACTGCCAAGTAGGGAGGCTTTTTTGCCCCCCTACGCCCCATACAAATTCTTTTGGCCAACAAATCCAAGCCCGCAGTTTTACCACCGATGCCTATCGCTATGGGTTTAATGGAAAGGAAAACGACAAGGACTTTGGTAATGCGCAGCTAATTCAGGACTACGGCTTTCGCTTGTATAATCCGGGGATCGGGAGGTTCTTGAGTGTGGATCCGCTGACCAAGGAATACCCTTGGTATACGCCTTATCAGTTTGCGGGAAATAAGGTGATTGCTTTTATAGATCTTGATGGTTTAGAAGAAGCGCTACCTTGGTATTTGAGAGATCAAGGTAAAAATAAAAAGCCTCTACTAACATTTGGTTTACATAATGTTGAAGTTCCTACTGTTTCTCGACGAGCTTATTTAGATGGAGGTGCTCTCAATCCTGCAAACTGGATAGTTTTTACTGGAAACTCGACCTTTAGTATTTATAACGGTGCAGCAGAGTTTTATAATCTAGCTATGGAGGGAGTGACTGGCACAGAAATATTAATGAACCAGTCTGAGCAAGTACAGGACTTTTTGAATAAAGCAGGACCTGAAGAGTACAAAGACTTATTATCAAACCCAATATTGTACGAGAATCTAGTAGCAACTTTATTAACTCGAAAAGTATCTCAATACTTAAAAAATCCCACTAGGAATAATAAATCATTAGCTGGTAGTATAAAAGACGTCAATGTGGGTAAATATAAGTCAGGACTTCCTGGTGCAGGTAAAAATAATTGTACTAATTGTGTAATTGCCGTTGATACTCACCTACAAGGACGAAAAGCATCAGCAATGCCTTATGCTCTTGATATTGATGGTACCTATACACCTAGACCTGTTGATGTTAAGGTATTAGAAAATCATTTCTCCAGTAAGTTCACTAGTACTAATCAAAAGAAATTAATGTCTTTAGGAGAAGGTAAAAGAGGAGTGATTTTTGGTATTCACAAGAAAAGTAATTTAGGACATGTGTTTAATATTGCTAATCAAAATGGTAAGATTAATATTATCGATGGGCAAACTGGAGGTACTCAAAATTTATCTGATTGGAAATCTTTGCACTTTTTACCAACCAATTAAAAATGGATTATACAGTAATTGAATTGATTTTAAAAGAATATCTTAATTCTTTATCCGAGCGTTTAAAAAATAAGATTATCATTGATAAAGACTATACATGGGAAACTTCAGAATATTTTATAATAGGATATAATTCAGAATCTTTCCTTAATAATGGAAATATTTCTGATGCTTTAGTTGGTAATTACCCAATTGTAATAGATAAATCAACGAAGCATACATATCAGCTAATAAATTACGAAGATGACTTTGAAAAGTATACCATTGATGAGCTAATTGATAAAAATATTATTGAAAAGTTTCCTTACGATTAAATAGCTCCCCCTTATACCAATTTCTTTAGTGAAAAGCTGTGTCGCTTCGTTCGCACACAATGGAGCTGTTAGAAAATAGTGGACATAAAAGTACTTGCTTCCGTTTCCCAAAAAGTCTAGCAACAATTAGTCTCCCCACACCAAGTAGGGAGGCTTTTTTGATCCCCTACGCCCCATACAAATTCTTTTGGTCAACAAATCCAAGTCCGCAGTTTTACCACCGATGCCTATCGCTATGGATTTAATGGGAAGGAAAACGATAAGGACTTTGGCAATGCACAGCTAATCCAAGACTACGGCTTTCGCTTGTATAATCCGGGGATTGGGAGGTTCTTGAGTGTGGATCCGTTAGCTAAACTTTTCCCATGGAATTCAGTGTATGCATTTGCTGAGGGAGATGTGATAAGATCTATTGACTTAGAAGGTGGCGAAAAATTGATTGTTGTTGATGATCAAGCTTCTCAAAAAGTATGGAAATCTTTTTTGAATGTAATATCGCATGATGATTTATTGTATAGAGAACTTTTTGAAGAAATTACCAAACAGGAATTAGAAGATAAAATACATATTTATTATTCTTCTCATAAAGGTAGGGGAGGTATTTTTTATGGAAATGATGGTATTACTTTCACCACTAAAAATTTTCTTTCGAAATGGACAGAAAATATCATTGGGTATGAAACTGCTAAAAATAAGCGTGAAAGAGCTCGTTATGATCGTTCAGAAGTCGTAAGGTATTTTACGTATATGAAGCAGATCCATTTAGATAAAAGAGAGATTTATGATAAAATTCAATCTAACATTAATATTTTTTATATAGGGTCCAATTCAAAGGATCCTCTTTTAGAGCAAGAGCTAGCTATCCTACATGAAATTTATTTACATCTAAAAAAGTATGATAATATGAATAACCCAGAAGATCATGTGTGGGGGTATGGAAAAGCTCAATATGCAGACGGAAGCAATAAGCGTCACTCTCCTTCTTACAAAGAGACAGACCCCACTTCTAGGATGGGAAAAATACAAAGGCGCTATATTGAAACAAGAAGTAACATGAAGGATATAAAAGAGAAAAAAGATGAAGCATATAAAAATAGTGTTATTGAAAGAACTAAAAATATGGGACCTAATTCAGTTGATTAGCTTAATATTGTTATGCTCATGTTCTAAAAACAGAACCATCTTATTGGATAAATATCACATCACTGCTAGCCACCAAAGTATTACTTTTCCAAAAGTAGAATCTATTTATGATAGTGAATTTGATGATGATGATACAGTATTTGTTTTTTTAAAAGATGATATATATTACTATCAACAAGGTGTTGAATACCTACTTGGTAGATGGTACTATGAAAAAGATACGTTATTTTTCACCAAACTTTGCGATTATAGAACTCAAAATTATCAGATTTTGGTGAAAAAAATGTCAGTAGGCGAAGGGTTTATGCATCAGGCTGAATTGAACTATAACGTTCTAAATGAGATTAATCATGATAACAGAGATACTATTTATCAATTGATTAGTACTGAAACATTTAATCCTTCTCTATACTTTAATTTAGATTATTCTATTGTAGATATATCCATGATGAAAGGGATATTAAATGTAAAAACATCGATCAGTAACAGTAAACACTCCTCTACAGAATACTTTGATATAAGTTGGTGTAATCAATTAAGTAATCATACTTGTGATTGCGTGTTTTTATTAGATGAAAAGAAAGATAATTGCAAATAAATATGTCCCACTTATACACAGTCTATTTGAATAGAGAATGAGGAGAGTAGTCACGAAAACTTATAACATTCTATTTTTCAGAAAGATAAGATGATTCAACTATTACATGGTGTGATTACCTTAAACCAAAAATGACGAAAGTATTTACCTCTGTTTCGAAGAAAGACTAGTGGCAATTACCCCCTCTGTTCAAAGAGTTCAGCTTTACAATACTATTTTAATAGGCTCAATAGCGACAAAGCACTCTTTGAACAAGCCGTTTTGCAGCAAAGCATATTAACCATTTATGTGTTTCTAAGAATTCCCCAAGCCCTCCTCACACCAAGTAGGGAGGCTTTTTTCATCCCTTCCACCCCATACAAATTCCTTTTGGCCAGCAAATCCAAGTCCGCAGTTTTACCACCGATGCCTATCGCTATGGATTTAATGGAAAAGAGAATGACAAGGACTTTGGTAATGCACAGTTAATTCAGGACTACGGATTTCGCTTGTATAATCCGGGGATCGGGAGGTTCTTGAGTGTGGATCCACTGACCAAGAGCTACCCTTGGTATACGCCTTATCAGTTTGCGGGGAATAAGGTGATTATGGCGGTGGACTTGGATGGGTTAGAGGAGGCATATGTTACTATGGGACGAGCAGGTGAATTAACGGGTGAAGGTTATATTGTTGGTGCAGATGCGACAGGTATTATGACTGAAACTACGTTACGTGTTGAAGATCAATATATGAATGGAGCTAAGTATTTTAATAATGCTATTCAAAGCCAAATAGCGCATAAGCAAACATTTTTATCTGTTGCTCCTAACTGGAAAGAGCAGCATAAACGAAATTTAAGAATGTCAAACCCTGGATATTTTGGAAATGCACCAATTAATGAGGGAATAGGATATGGTTTGATGGCTGCAGGTCCACATTATATTTCAGGTGCAGCGGAAGCAGCACTAGCGATGGATATACTGGCGAATACTCTTGTTAATAATGGAAACCTTTATAAGGGGATTGCAAACGCAGATTTGTTTGATTACGGGTTACAAAAATTAGGAATTGCTTTAACTAAGAATCCGATTAATGAGGGATTACTCAATGCTGCTGGAGGAGCGATGTTTGATGTGAGTGTTTCTGGAGGATTTTCTGCCTGGGGATACGGAAAGTCAACTAATCATGTGCTAATTGACGCTTCGGTTTCTCTTGTATTATTAAGAGCACAAATGTTTTCCATTAATTTGAGTAAAAAAATAGATGATATCGGAGTTGAGGTTAAAGGTTTAAGATCAGATCTCAATACCGCTTATAAAAATTTCGATATAGACCATGGAAAGCAAATACAACAACGCTTAAATACTCTACAGAATCAATTGAATGGATATAAAAGAGTCTTTGAAGAGAATCAAAAGACTATTCACTTTTTAGAAAACAATACTGCTATGCCAGCCGTAGAGAAAAATGCACAACTTCACTTAAAACAACAAATACAATGAAAATAGGAGATATCCCTATAGAAGCTCTTTTGATGTTAGGGGGCTTTTTTATTATATTTTTCACTTTTGTAACCCTGAGTAATATTTATTTTTTTCACTTATTAAAAAAATATGGATTCAAATATATCGACGTTGAAATTAGGGAGGTCGTAGAAATGAGATATGGTCAACATATCCGTTTTGGTTGGTCTACGCCTAATCACTTATTTTTCTCCTATATCTCGTATAATAAAAAATGGGATCATATAGGAAAGAAATATAAAGCTGCTGTTTCAAAAAGACACCCTAGAATTGTACTATTCTTAGGAGGGTATGATAGATCAATTAATGATGTCAAGTGGTATCATTTTTTAAAACTTCCAATTACGAAGGCACAATATGTAGGGGAAAAAAATTGGTAAGAATAATCACTTTTAAGCGACTAAAATTTATCACAAAATGAGTCTAGAGATCTAGGGTCTTATTGAGAAAATACATTTCAGCCTCCCTACTTGGTGTGGGGAGGTCTGGGAGTTCTTAGAAACACGCAAATGGTTAATATACTTTACTGCAAAACAGCTTGTTCAAAGAGTGCTTTGCCACTATTGAGCCTATCGGAACAGTATTGCAAAGCTGAACTCTTTGAACAGAGGGGGGCTAGATAGAAAAATTATCTAAAATTTGAATAAACCTTACAAACGTTCAATACAGTTTTCTGAATTACTCTGAATTAAATAAGACTCATCTAACTCTTTTCTTAGTATAAGATATTTTTCAGCCTCCTCCATCTCAAAAAAGGTTGAGAATTCATTATCATAATAACTATAATTCTCTATAGTCCAATTACCTGTTAAATGATGCTGTGATAACTCTATTTTCACATAAATGTCCTTCTTCGTTCCTTTAACTGAAAACCATATTTCTTCAGAACCATCTTTACCAGGATATCTCTGAGTATCAATATAATTCACATGTGATGGTAATGTAAATTGCATATCAATAACTCTACCTGTAATTTGATCGTTATAATGAGTCATTATATACCAATTTACAATCTCTTTGTATCTACAACTATTTAATTTTAAAAAATATAAAGTTGGGTATAGTAAAAGCATGCCCAACACCCACACGATAAGAAAAAACTTCTTCATACTATCTATTTGACTTTATCGAATTATATTCATCATATCCCGCTTCATCATTTTTATTAAAAAGTAAGCCTGTATTCACCCTGTCTCCCATAACTCTATCATTATTCAAACCTTGTATAAACAATCGATATAGCCCATCTTCTCGCTGCTCAAATTGAAAATCCAGTGAAACTTTTCTTCCTCCATAATGATCTACTCTAGCAGAAGAAGGAGGATCTACTCCAAAAACTGAAAATCTAGCAGGAAAACTTCTAGGAGGATCAGCTTGTAAAGTATTCTGTATCGCTTTAGACCAAGAAGAAACTAATGCAGGAACTTCACTCTGATGAATGACATAATGTGAGATAAGGGTTGTTTGTGAATGACTAAAGCCTGCTCCACCACCAATTCCTGCTGCATATTTTAACCCTCCTATCGATTCAATAAACTCCAATGGCCCACCGAATTGACCATCAATTTGGGATGTCGCAAATGTTCCTTCTGCTATACCATAATCAAACGCAATATCAGTAGTATTATGATAATCCCAAACGTTATCGATGTCCCACAGGTACGCACCTTCCAAATCAACCACAGTAAGATCGCCGCCAATCATGGCTTCGCCATCTTTTGGACCGCCATCCCATTCATAATATGGTACCTTAACAAAACCTCCATCACTTCTATAAACCCCTATATTCCCTTTGATATCATAGGCCATACCTATATGGTGATGATATGAAGCTCCAGCCCCTAATCCTATTTCTCCTGCAGAAGATATGTCAATGGCAACAGTTTTTGGAAACTTCATTTTTTTACTAAGTAATAGAGGCATAAATGGATTGAAACCTTGAAAAGATAAACTAGCTTCAAGTCCATCCAGATCAATAGCCATTATCGGCGTATTACTTGCAAACTGATAAGGCGTCAACATCGGGTAACTCTTGGTCAGCGGATCCACACTCAAGAACCTCCCAATCCCAGGATTATACAAGCGAAAGCCGTAGTCTTGGATTAGCTGCGCATTACCAAAGTCTTTATCATTTTCTTTCCCATTAAACCCATAGCGATAGGCATCGGTGGTAAAACTGCGGGCCTGGATTTGCTGGCCAAAAGAATTTGTATGGGGTGTAGGGGGTGAAAAAAGCCTCCCTACTTGGTGGTGTAGGGAGGCTGATTGTTACTAGTCGTTCTGGGAACGGAAGTAAATACTTTCGCTATTTTAAGTATAACCATTACATGACTAACATTTTACATCATCTTCCGTTTAGAGAAGAAGGCTAACTGAAAATAGTAAGTCTTCTTATGGTCTACTCAAACACACTGTGTGTGAATGAGGTATGATACAGTACCAAAAAATGTTATTCGTAATAGTACCACTTACCTTGTAGTTGTACAACAGTATCTGCTTTAAAAATAGGTTTTACAGTATAATTATTCTCTTGTTGAGAAATAGGATCACCATCAGGAAAATAAACCAATTTAGCAGCATTTGGGTAAAAAATCTGAGCCATCCTTATTCCATGTTTTTTTGTTATTTCAATTACTCCTATAGGTAAAGGGTCAGATTTATTTCGTATCACATTTTCAATAAACCGTAACTCCGTTTCAGAAAAATATTCTCCCTCATTAATTTGCTGCAAATCACATGTTCTGAACCACAAACCTTGACGGCCTCCAATCGACACATCATAACAGTATTCTGAATCATCAAATGCTTCAAACAATAAATGTATTGCTAACTCATACTCAACAGAATGATCCTTGAGTAAAAGAGCACACTTTCGAATTACTGCGTTATCATTTTTTTTGTAATACAGTGGCCAGTAAATCCAAACAATTACTACCGCAATGATAAAAAGTAAGACTATTCTACCTTTGAATTTTCTTTTCATAACTATCAATATTCTTTTGTGCAATCTTAGTAGCAAAAGTTCCCTTTCCTAACATATCATACTTCATAATATCAAATCTTCGAGTACCAGAGCCTTTTCCTGTTCCATAAAGTACTTCTCCATAATACGATAGGCCCGTAAGATTGTCCTTTTCATCTCTAATCTGATTTTCATAATAGGATATTTCTGCTATTCCTCCCATTTCCTCTACGTGTTCTACAAATGACATTGCATGCTTCATATTAGTCACAGCATTATGATAATCTTTAGGACTTGCTATATAGATTTCTGCAGAAGCATCAATTGAGCCCATAAAAATACCGCTACCAATACCTCCTTCTAAACCATAAGTTGCAGGAGCTTCTTCCCCTTTTGGAGTAACAACAAAACCGTCTGCTTCCCAAAACCACCCCCCTCCAGTACCTGTAATACTAGCATCTCCCCCTAATACTCTAAGGTCTCTCCTGGGAGTTACACCTACTTCCAAGCCTATTCCCCATATCGCCCCCACAAATGAATTAGTCTCTTGGGAATTACTATTTCCTGTACCCAAAGAAGTGTATACGGCAATATTCCCCTCAGGTCCTAAAGCATACCCTGCTCCATAATCAATATAATTTTGATACGTAGCATCTCCAGATCGGTATGTGGTATTATAACCAAAATGAAGAGCAACATTTAATTCTCTTGCAGTATATAAAGACAATTTCGCCGCATCAGTATGGGTTATCCAATTCCACATACGAGCTTCTTGCTCTAAAATAAATTCTTCTGTACCCGTCATTTTTCGTTCTTCCAGTCCATCTAAGTCCACCGCCCATATTACCTTATTCCCTGCAAACTGATAAGGTGTATACCAAGGATAGCTCTTGGTCAGCGGATCCACACTCAAGAACCTCCCAATCCCTGGGTTATACAAGCGAAAGCCGTAGTCCTGAATTAGCTGTGCATTGCCAAAGTCCTTGTCGTTTTCCTTTCCATTAAACCCATAGCGGTAGGCATCGGTGGTAAAGCTGCGGGCCTGGATTTGCTGGCCAAAAGGAATTTGTATGGGGTGTTGGGGATGAAAAAAGCCTCCCTACTTGGTGATGTGGGAGGCTAATTGCTGCTAGTTTTTTTGTCTAGTTGGATATAGGATAACTCCTAGAAAATACAGTGAACAGACTCGAGTTAAACGACTGTATTTACGATTGGCCTTACATACTGAATTGCTTTTGGAAAAATAATTTCATAATTCACTATAGTTATATCGCAACTATCCTCATCAATAGAAAAATAAAACACCCAATCATCATCTAAATCTTCTTCATTACTAGGATTATAGGCTATCATATACTCTTTGTTGAAGCAAAGAATGTGGTCTTCTTCCTCTCTATCGAATTTAAAATTAATTTGATATTCTGCGCTTATAAGTTGCTCAAGTCTACAGAATACCTCTTCTATAGCTGATTTTCCTATTTTATAAGAAGGGAAGAAATCTACACTAACAGAAAGAGCGCCACCGTCTATAAAACACCTATAGTAAGCAGTATCGAATACTCCTAAAACTTTATCCTCTAAAGACGATTTAAAGGTTAGTCTAAGACCACCGTTAGGATATTTATATTTTTCTTGAAAAATTACTTCTTTAGTAAGAAAAGGCTGAAATATTGTTTTGGTACAAAAAAGTTTCATTTATTCTTCAGTTACTGTTACGTTATACTTTTTTTCTAGAGTAGTTGATATGTCTTTATTGAACTCTTGAGCTTTATATTCATTTCCTTCATGGTATCTACCATTTACTGAACGTGATCGCCAGCTTATAACCTTCATATTATTTCCATCAACTAGCTTTACTGTAAAACCCACGTAGTTTTCTCCAAACTCTTTTCGGTTGACCTCCATTTGACGAAGAATTTTTCCATGTCCTTGTGTTCTAGGAACCCAACCTTCGGGAACAGCTTTTTTAGGCCCATCAAAACTAGGTCGTAACTCCATTGCACGTGTTTTATGATTATATACACCAGAAAAAACAGTTCCATCATCATATTTATCAAAAAAACGCTTACCTGATAAGGAATGTGAAAGATTAATATTAGCTAATGCTTCTCCAGCTAAGCCTATAATTTGTGAACTTTTATTATAGGCGTACTGAAAGTTTCTCTCTTTCGATACGGTATGGTCATTATATGGATCCAATTGCTGGAAACCATTTTCAGCATGATATACAGCTTCCTCCCATGTTTTGAAAACAAACCCCGTAGGAGTTTTTGGGCCCTCCACTTGTGCCCAAATTACAATACTCTTTTCTATTGGAAAATCAATATTGATATCAGCCCAATCCCCTAGCGGACTTAATATGGTCTCTATTGTTGCTGTACGTACAGTCTCTTTTCCTAAAACTTTAAAAACAGGGACTCCTTCATTGGTGTAATTGATTAAGGCATAATGTACTCTTTCTAATCCATCTAAATCAATCCCTGCTATTGGCTCATTACTCGCAAACTGATAAGGCGTCAACATCGGATAGCTCTTGGTCAGCGGATCCACACTCAAGAACCTCCCAATCCCCGGATTATACAAGCGAAAGCCGTAGTCCTGAATTAACTGCGCATTGCCAAAGTCCTTATCGTTTTCCTTTCCATTAAACCCATAGCGATAGGCATCGGTGGTAAAACTGCGGGCCTGGATTTGCTGGCCAAAAGAATTTGTATGGGGCGTAGGGGATCAAAAAAGCCTCCCTACTTGGTGGTGTGGGGAGGCTTAAGAAGCTTTATTTTTTATTCGAAGAAAATAAGCTCTATTTTTCCTTTTTCAACTTAGGTCCCCATGGGGTTAACTCATAACAATTGGCAATAGCTCCTTTTTCAATAAGCATCTGCTGAGCTTCTTTATTATTCCATTTACAGGCCATATCAAGGGCAGTCATGCCATCAGGACCTGATAGATTTATATCTAATTCTTCTGAACTTAAAAAAGCATTGATAATTGGATTAACGATACTATAGTTAGGCTTTGGATTACCTTGATCATGTAAATGATCGAATACTGCAAATAATATTTCAACTAATATTGGCTGATCACAGCATGGTGATATTTCATTAAGTTTTACCATGTTTTCTTCTAAAAGAAATTCTATTATTTCAATATTTTCTGAATATACAGCTCCAATTAATATACTGTATACACATACATTATCTATTATTTCATCATTAAAAGCTACATCATATGTTAAAATATAATCGACAAACTCTTCAAGAGTAATCACTTTCAATTGATCACTTAACTCTTCTGTTCTAAGAAATTTTTCAGGTAAGTTCATTATTTATGCTTTGTTTCTCCTATAATTTCAACATTTATGTTTGGAAACATTTTCTGGAACTGCTTTTTCACTCCCCTGCAAGACATACATGGTGTTCTATTGGAATAGATAGTAATGTTTCCTACAAATTCTTTATAGGTACCAGGCTTTCCAACTAAAGAATGCGCAATAGATTCAAATATTTTTGCTTCAGAATCATTATATCGATGAACTTCATCAACACCTCCTTTTATTTTAGTGACTTTTGTTTTAAAAAATCGTTGTCCATCCTCTAATAGTTGAGCTGTACCGTTTGGTGATATAGTACCAGAAACTGCATCTATATTAACTAATTTGTTATTAATTAATCCTTCTGCATATGCTAGATTACCTCCCCCATTTTTTAACTTTGTTCTAAAATCATTACCTCCTGGCAGTCCTCGATATGTTTCTATTAATTTTTTTCTTACTGCATGCAATCTTCCAAACCCTGTTCTACTAGGATAAGGAATATCCTCAACAATCTCACGTATTAGGTATTTTCCTGCACGGGTAGTTTCATCTACAATGCCTGTAGGGAATAATGCCTCATCGCCTGTTGCAATACCATAAGCTCCTCCTAGAAGGTTAGTTTGAAGGATTGGATTGTACAGTAGGTTAACATAATTACTAGAAATCCAGGTTAACCCTTCTCCAACAGCAACTCCTCCAGTATAGAGTGTCATTCCCGCTGCATTTCCCAATGCAATATTGCGGTTCATATGTTGTACATATTCCAGAGAGGAAACTATTTTTCCTTCATTTTCTAATTGAATCGCAGATTGCCATAAGCCCAAGTACCTTTGAGACATATCTACTCCTTCCAATCCATCCAAATCAATATTCAATATAGGATTATTGGTAGCAAACTGATAAGGCGTCAACATCGGATAGCTCTTGGTCAGCGGGTCCACACTCAAGAACCTCCCTATCCCCGGATTATACAAGCGGAAGCCGTAGTCTTGGATTAGCTGTGCATTGCCAAAATCCTTATCGTTTTCCTTCCCATTAAACCCATAGCGATAGGCATCGGTGGTAAAGCTGCGGGCCTGGATTTGCTGGCCAAAAGAATTTGTATGGGGCGTAGGGGGGCAAAAAAGCCTCCCTACTTGGCAGTTGGGA
>NZ_BAABJX010000073.1:0-12792 GCF_039543525.1 Algivirga pacifica | reverse complement strand
AGTCCTATGCTCTACCAACTGAGCTACAACACCGTAGTTGTTTAATTTTCAATTATCAATGATAAATTTTCAATAGTAATATGGTTAAATGTTCCCGTATTGAAAATTGATAATTAAGTCATTGATAATTAATTGTGGTGTTGAGTGGATTCGAACCACCGACACAAGGATTTTCAGTCCTATGCTCTACCAACTGAGCTACAACACCGGTTATTTAATTTTCAATTATCAATGATAAATTTTCAATAGTAATATGGTTAAATGTTCCCGTATTGAAAATTGATAATTAAATCATTGAAAATTGTTGTGGTGTTGAGTGGATTCGAACCACCGACACAAGGATTTTCAGTCCTATGCTCTACCAACTGAGCTACAACACCGTATTAAGGTATAAGGTATGAAGTAAGAGGTATAAGGTATTTAAAAATGATTAATCACTTATTCCCTTTTTCCTATTACTTTTTACTTTGTTTGTGGTGTTGAGTGGATTCGAACCACCGACACAAGGATTTTCAGTCCTATGCTCTACCAACTGAGCTACAACACCGTTTTTATCTGCTCTTTTTTCCTTTAGAGCGGTGCAAAGGTGGGGTATTTTTTGTTATTCGCCAAAGCTTTTATGAAAAAAAATCTTTGAATACTCCTTGAAATAACCCCATTTAAGCCTATTTCAAGGGCTTTTTTATGGTTTTTACAGGGGCTAATCCATTGACCCTGAATTTTGTACCACTACTGACTTCCGTGCATAAAAAATATTTACGAAGGAGCTTATTTTTTTCAAAAATTCTTCCGTCTTCCATCATAAACAGGTCACCTTCCTTCAAATCTTGGACAAAAAGCTGTTCATCTACGTTAGTGTTGTACTGCTTTAGGGCATGAATGAGCACCGGATCTGCACTGGAAGAATACAACGGATTCTGGAGATGGTGTAATAATGGAATAGCAATATCATCAGGAAATACCTTTTCTTTAAGGAATGGGAGCATGAGCTGTCGGAAGGTATCTTTCCATTCCTGTCCATGAGGGGGAACCGTATTTTTGAACTTGTTCCATACCTTGAGGTGTGCAATTTCATGCACGAAGACAATCAGGAAATGATAGTGATTTAAGTTGCCACTGACCGTTACCTGAGGACTTTTTCCTTTGTGAGGAGGTTTGAAGCTCCCATTGAGACTTTTGCGTGGACGAGTGATTTTTAGATGGATTCCTTCTTCAACAATCCATTGCGTACAACGGTCGACCGCTTCTTCCGGAAGGTATTTTTGAAGTGAGGTTTTGATTTCTGAAGTTTGCATATATATTCACCGCGCTCAAGTGTAATGGAAATATTTTAGAACATGTTTGGAATCCAGGTTTTGGGGAGTTTTATACCAAAAGGTGTGGTTCTAAACATATTCTTACTTACCAAAAATAGGAATAAAGGATGACAGAACAAGAAAAAGACCCTCGTTTACTGGCTTTTAATCGACTGCTAGACATTATGGACGATCTTAGGGAACAATGTCCATGGGATAGAAAACAGACAATGGATACGTTACGCTATCTGACGATAGAGGAAACTTACGAGCTTTCGGATGCTATTCTGGAGAAAGATATGGAAGAGGTGAGAAAGGAACTGGGAGACTTGATGTTGCATTTGGTATTCTATGCCAAGATTGGATCGGAAAAGCAAGCCTTTGATATCACGGATGTATTGAATGGAATCTGTGACAAGTTGATTGAAAGGCACCCTCATATCTATGGAGATGTTGAGGTGCAGGATGAAGAAGAGGTGAAGAGGAACTGGGAGTTGATTAAGCTAAAGGAAAAAGGAAATAAGAAGAAGACGATCTTGGGGGGTGTGCCTAAGTCATTGCCTGCGATGGTCAAAGCAACCCGTATACAGGAGAAAGCTAGGGGAGTAGGCTTTGATTGGGATAACAAAGAGGATGTATGGAATAAGGTAGAAGAGGAGATCCAAGAGTTTAAGGAAGAGTGTGCACAACCAGAGGTGTCTATGGAAAAAGCACAGGATGAATTTGGGGATGTACTGTTCTCTTTGATCAATTATGCTCGCTTTATGAACATTGATCCAGAGACGGCTTTGGAGTTGACAAACAAGAAATTTATTCGTCGTTTTAATTATCTGGAAGAAAAAGCAACTGCAGATGGAAAGGCCTTTGGGGAAATGACCCTAAATGAGATGGATGCGTACTGGAATGAGGCGAAAAAGAAAGGCTTGTGATAAATAAGGGCACTATCGTGGTTTCTGTATTATTTGAAACATAATTTGGATTATTAAGTAATAATCTCAATTTTTATTCCCTTTATCTTAGAAAAGTGAAATGAGGGAGGCCTTGGTAAGCGAGTACAAAAAGCACGTTTTTCTGTCCTTAATGGGAGTGAACAGATTTACCAAGTCAAAAAAACAAACAACAGAATTATGCAGGAACAAAGCCTAATCGAAAAATTATGCAGTGATTTTTCAACCTTCGCCTGGGGGCCACATTTATTGGTGTTGCTACTAGGGGGAGGACTATTTTTTACACTATACTCTAAATTTTTACCATTCCGTTATTTTAGGCATGCGATTGATGTCTTGAGAGGGAAGTATGATGATCCTAACGATCCGGGAGAGATCAACCACTATCAGGCATTATCTGCTGCTATTGCCGCAACCGTAGGGATGGGTAATATTAGCGGCGTAGCCGTAGCGATCTCTATGGGAGGCCCAGGAGCGGTATTCTGGATGTGGATGAGCGCATTGATCGGTTCGGCGACGAAGTTTTTCACTTGCACCTTGGCGGTGATGTACAGAGGAAAAGATTCTGCAGGCGAGCTGCAAGGAGGACCGATGTATGTGATCATGGAAGGATTAGGAAAGAAATGGAAGCCATTGGCGGTATTTTTCTCTATAGCGGGCTTGTTTGGAGCATCCCCAATGTTTCAGGCTAATCAGCTGACGATGGGGGTAAAGGACATTATTCTGGAGCCTATGGGTATGCTTTCTGGAAATGAAATGCAAGACAAGTTTATTATCGGGTTTGTATTAATGCTTGTGGTGTCTACGGTCATCTTTGGAGGGTTGAAGCAAATTAGTAATATCGCAGGAAAGCTGGTGCCATTTATGATTGTGTTGTATGCGGTGCTAGTAGGGTATATTATTATTGTGAATGCAGGAAACGTACCAGCAGCCTTTGCCTTGATATTCACAGACGCTTTCACAGGAGAGGCTGCCCTAGGTGGAGCGGTAGGAAGTGTGATCGTAATGGGAGCAAAGCGAGCGGCCTTTTCCAATGAGGCGGGTATCGGTACAGCCCCTATGATGCACGGAGCGGCTAAGACCGATGAGCCGGTACGAGAAGGGTTGGTGGCCATGCTCGGGCCTGCAATCGATACAATTTTAGTATGTACCTTGACTGCACTTACGTTGATTGTGACGGATACCTGGCAGGGGCAAGAAGATATGAACTCCATGAAGGGAATTCTACTCACTGCTGAGGCATTTGGAAAAGCAATGCCATATGGAGAGTATTTTTTGATGCTTTGCGTACTGACCTTCTCCATCACAACCTTATTTACGTTCTCTTATTATGGAACAAAATGTCTTTCGTTTCTGATAGGAGCCAGACACAAATACCTATATAATTACCTATATGCAGCATTGATTGTCACAGGAGCTGTATTCTCATTACAGGCAGTGATTGATCTAATGGATGGGATGTATGCCATGATGGCTATCCCTACGATGGTGTCAGCATTGTTGTTGGCGCCAAAGGTAAAAGCTGCAGCCAAGGATTATTTCCTTAGGGTTTCAGATGACAATCGACAACAGCAAGAAAAAGTAATAAGCTAACGTAGGGGCGCAATTCATCGCGCCCCCTATATGTAACAAACAAACATTGGTGAAAATGAAACTTTATAGCACAAAACGAGAAGCCGCTGAGGTAACCCTGAAAGAGGCAGTTTTCAAGGGTTTGCCCGAAGATAATGGGCTATATATGTTGGAGCAGATTCCGGCATTACCTTCTTCATTTTTTGACAAGTTGCCCAATTTGTCATTTCAGGAAATCGCTTTCGAGGTAGCCAATGCCTTGATCGGTCGTGTGGTACCTGCCGATGAACTGAAAGTAATAGTGGAGGATGCCATTAATTTTCCAGCACCAGCGGTAAAGGTGGAAGAGAACTTGTATAGCTTGGAGTTGTTCCATGGACCAACCTTAGCATTCAAGGACTTTGGTGCTCGTTTCATGTCTCGTCTGATGGGATATTTCCTAAGTGAAGGTGAAACTTTACATATTCTTGTAGCTACTTCAGGAGATACGGGAAGTGCAGTAGCTCAAGGCTTTTTCAATGTACCAGGCATTAAGGTGACGATTCTTTACCCTAAAGGAAAGGTAAGTCACATTCAAGAGCAGCAGTTGACCACCAATGGAGGGAATGTAGAAGCATTGGAGATCGATGGAACGTTTGATGACTGTCAGCGTATGGTCAAGCAGGCATTCCTGGATAAGGAGCTAAGTGAAGCCTTGAACTTGTCTTCTGCGAACTCTATCAATATCAGTCGACTGATCCCTCAATCGTTCTATTATTTCAATGCTTATGCTCAATTGAAAAAAGAAGGAAAGGATAAGGTCGTTTTCTGTGTGCCTAGTGGGAACTTTGGTAACCTGTGTGGTGGATTGATCGCCCATACAATGGGATTGCCGGTGGAGAAATTCGTGGCAGCAACCAACGATAATCATATTGTCCCTACTTATCTGGAAACAGGAAAGTTTGAACCTAAACCGTCAGTCTCTACATTATCCAATGCAATGGACGTAGGAAACCCAAGTAACTTCCCAAGAATGACGGAGTTATTCGGGAATTCTTATGAGTCCGTAACGGAGCACATCGTAGGAAAGCACTATTCGGATGAAGAAGTGAAGGTAGTCATTAATGAGGTACAGAAAGCGACAGGATATGTTATGTGTCCTCATACGGCTATTGCTTATATGGGAGCAAGGGATTATCTGAAGGAGTCAGGTTCTGATGCTGCAGGGGTATTCTTGTCGACAGCTCACCCGGTGAAGTTTCATGATATTGTATCTCCTATTATTGGAGAAGAGATTGATATTCCAGCTCGCTTGAAGGAGATTGTTGATAGGGAAAAGCAAGCGGTAAATCTTCCGGCAGATTATGAGGCGCTTAAGGCACATTTGATGTCTGTGACAGTATAAAACTGTGTAGACTTCTGCCTAAGGCATGATGTTATTAATTTAAGGTAGGCCCTTGCCTCAGGCAAGGGTTCACGAACCAATAGGAAGACTATTCGCCCGTGGACCCTCGCCGTGAGGCGAGGGCCTACATTGATTATTACCAGTTTAACTTTAACTGCTAACATATAATGACAAAAGTATTCACACAGCAATTTTTTGAACTGCATGAGCAATGTAAAGAGCAGCAGTTACCACATCGCCGTATTTCCCATCAAACAGTACAAGATCTTTTAGAACAATTACCGGATCCCTTCAGGGTGAACTTGGTTGGGCACTCTGTGGAAGGTCGTGCTATAAAAATGGTTTCCGTAGGACATGGCCCAATTCATATCATGCTCTGGAGTCAGATGCACGGAGATGAGCCTACAGCAACCATGGCGTTGTTTGATTTACTGAACTTCTTTAAGGATACTCCCTACTTGCAAAATGAAAAGGCATGGTTACTCACTAAAGTTACCTTGCATTTTATTCCTATGTTGAATCCAGATGGAGCGGAGCGTTTTCAAAGAAGAAATGCATTAGGTATTGACTTGAATCGGGATGCGGTACAATTAGCCTCTCCGGAAGCACGTATTCTAAAGGATATTCGGGATGGTTTAAGGGCAGACTATGGATTCAATCTTCACGATCAAAGCTTGTACTATTCAGCAGGTAAGAGTCCTGACCCCGCTGTGATCTCATTTCTAGCTCCTCCAGCTGATGTACAGCGTTCCATTCCTCCTCACCGAGAAAGAGCCATGCAGCTGATTGTAGGGATGAATGAAGTATTGCAGCAATATATACCGGGGCAAGTAGGGCGTTATGACGATACTTTTGAGCCTAGAGCTTTTGGGGATAATATACAGAAATGGGGGACTTCTACGATTCTTATAGAGTCCGGAGGCTATCGCAATGACCCAGAAAAGCAATATATCCGCAAGCTGAACTTTGTCGCTATATTGACAGCATTGTGGCAAATTGGTACAGAAGAGTATAAAAAACAACCTATAGCAGCCTATAACAGCATTCCCGAGAATATCAACAGGATGCTAGGCCTTAAGCTAAAAGGTCTTACGTATAAGCATACTGAGACGACCGTTAAAATGGATATAGGGATAACCTATAAGAATTTATTCCTGGGAATGGATAAGCCTCTATTGTCTATTGCGGAGCTTACGGATTTGGGAGACCTGAGTACTTACGGGACTTATGAAGAGGTGAATGCAGAGGAATGGACGTATCAGCAAGGCAAGGTATACCCTGAATTATTTCAAGACTTACAGGGTACTCCTCAAGAAGATTTGAAAACTTACTTGAAAGAAGGTTATACGTTTTTTAGAGTGAAAAGCTTTCAGGAAGAAGAACGTTACCAAGGAATACTTCCATTATTGGGAGAGCAGGAGGAGGTACCTTCAGGGATAGCATTAGAGCAAAACCCTACGTTTATTTTACTCAAAGAGGGGAAGGTGAATACTGGAGTAGTTAATGGCAAGTTGGTAGTTGTTGGATAATATTGTCATTAAGCAATATCTATCTGTCTTCATAAAAGTACCTTATTACTTTAATAACCAACAAACAATATGGATCACATTAAATTACTAAAACGATTTTTTCCATTAGTACTCCTACTCTTAAGTTTGAAATGTGACTTAGAATTATACCCTCCTGAAAATCCTGACCTGCCACCTATAACGTCTGAGGGAGCTGGTACTTTTGGATGTATTATAGCCGACACAGTTTGGGTGCCTTGCTGCTCATATTATGAACATTGGGCTAATAAAAGAGCCAAGTTAAATGCTTGGGGGGAGAGTGACTCTACCTTTGAAATCATAGCGATACAAGGGGAGCCAGTAGAAATCTATTTCTCTTTAAATAGAAAGGAATTGCTTTTGGGAGAGGAGGTCCTTTTGTCAAAGGCTGAAGGAACTCTTGGTGGGTATTATGACAAAACAAATGAAATTGCCATCACATTGAGAGATTCTGTGAGCCACGCCTGTTACACGGCTACATCGGCTGTGATTGAGATGTCCAGAATGGATAGTGTCTTGTCTGGTACATTTGAATTTACCTTGGTGAATGATGATGATGAGTCTGATCAAGTAGAGGTGAGGGATGGAAGGTTTGATGTCAAGGTGAATACCCCTGTTTATTAGGTGTAAAAGAATGAGTCATCCCTTAAAGGTCAATATGGGATGACTCATTTTTAATGAAAAAAACTTAGCGAAGCAGTAGTTTCTGAACGCCTACTTTCTCTCCAGAGATCACTTGAATCAAGTGTAGTCCTTTATGATATTCTTTGAGCACAATCTTATTTTTTCCGGCGGGAAGTAGTTCTTGATGTACTATCTGCCCGTGAAGGTTAAAGATTGTGATATTTTTTTCTAGGTTGCTTTTAGGTAGCTCTAGAAAGAACTGTCCGTTATAACTAGGGTTTGGATATACTGAGAAAGCAGTTATGGTGTTTTCTATACCCAGTACCATTTTTTGCCCAGCATTATTGCCTGTAACAGCAATGGTGTAGTCTTCAACCTCCCCAAAGTAGGTGTCGACGCCACAAGGGACTTGTGCATCATAGTAACCCATTCGAACCCTCATTCTTGTGTTACCTATGCTTGCGGTAGTAGGTACATTGACAGTCCCTTGATAAGGACCTTGTCCTAGATGACTATAGACTTCTTCTCCTGTATCGTCAAAATCACCATCTTGATTCCAGTCAATCCAAGCAGCAACAGCTAAGGCATCCCAGTATTCAATATCCAGAGCGATTGTAAGTGGATAGCTTTCACCTCGGCCAAGGGAAGTGCTTTGTGCCGTGAAGTCATTGTAAGAAGCCCATTGGGAGCTGTGATTGATATCGCCAAGTGAAACGTTGGTGATCATATCATAGTCCAGGTCAGAGGAAGCATCACAATAGGTGATAGGAGTGCTTTCCGTACTGATGGTAATGCTGTAATCTTCTACTTCTCCCTGATAGGTGTCGGTACCGCAAGGGGTTAGGGTTTTACTGTAACCCAGTCGAACTCTCATACGAGTAGTACCTAAAGTCGCTGATTGAGGAATATTGACATCTGTAGTGAATGGTCCGGATCCCTCGAATTGATAAACCTCTTCTCCCGCATCGTCAAAATCACCGTCCTGATTCCAATCGATCCACGCTGCGGCGGTAATGTATGGCCAGTACTCTATATTGGCACTGATTGTAAGAGGGATTGTAGTGCCAGTAATCACAGAGGTATTGGCAGAGCCGCTATAATCGGCATACCCATCCCAGGCACTGCTGTTGTCAATATCTCCGAAGCTTACGTTGTCGATGTAATTGTTATCCATTGTTGTAATGGCTGCGCAATAAGTGCCATCAGAGACCTCTGTTACAGTGATGTATGCTAACTTGCTCATACTATCACTACCATAGGCATTGGAAGCCGTTAAAGAAACAGCATAAGTTCCGGGAGTGCTGTAGGTGACAGTAGGGTTTTGCTGGGTACTGCTTGCAGGAGTTCCTCCCTCAAAGGTCCATGACCAGGAAGTAGGTGTATTAGCAGACAAGTCATTAAATTGGATACTTTCACCTTCCTGAATTGTCGTAGTATTGGCTGTGAAGTCGGTGATTACAGGAGTTCCTTCATTGGATAAGGTTGTTTGCCCAGCTTTGATCATGACACCCGGTTCGGTATTGTAAGCCATTTCGGTAAGGGTGTACCCTTTGCCATCTTGATCAACACTAATCTTGGCCCATCCGTAGTGTATTTCCTCTTCAATATTGAAACGTAATCCCAGATAGCCGGTTTGTCCATGAAGACTTGTGTAAGTAGCACTTGCTACAACATGAAGGTCAGGGTATGCTCCTCCGTTAGTCCAGTTTTGATTATTGTCGATAAGAGAGTTCTCAGTTAACAAAGAAAGGTTGAATGAACTACCTTCAGTGATCGCTTCCTTGGTATAGGCCTCTAGCTTAAAGGTGGCATCATTTTCATCGTAGAAGACGCCATATTCTCCGTAATCATTTCTTGGAGAGAAAGAGAAATAAGACCAGGTATTCCCCCCTTCTTCCACTCTTAAAGGAGTGTCGTGTACGGTATGGATAACCTGATAAGGATCTCTAAAGTTATAGGCAATAGAGAAGCTGCTGTTGGATACCTCACTGGCAATTAGTCCTTGGAAGGCAGGGTCCAGAAAGTTAACACTGAAATTACCATTTTCATTTTCAGTATGTGGATTGCTACTCCCACTCAAGGAAAGTGTTGCGGTTTGTAGATCATTCAGTGTGATAGATGCAGACAGTCCGGCAGGAAGTCCAGAGATAGTATAGTCCGTTCCTTCTGAGAATACGCCACTTTGCTTGGAGAATGCGCCATCTAGCATCTTAATGGTTATAGTGGATGAGAATGTACCATTGTTGTTATTGGATTCTGTCATGGAGGTATTACTGAAGGTTAAGGTGGATACTCCTACTTCTCCGGCATTGATAGACTCAAAAGGCGCTTCATTAAAGGCATAATCCAATAAGGTGAAAGCATCTCCGGCAGCGGTCACCTGTACATGGAACCAACCATAATTCTCTAATCCAGCATTTTCAACTTTAAAACCGATATACCCTTCTTGCCCATCCCATAGAGTATAGTCATTGCTTCTTAGGTCATGTTCATTAGGATAGCTTCCGCCATTGACCCAGTTGCTAGCTTGTGAAATCAACGTTCCTTTGGTTAACAAGGATATATTGCGTGTGCTTCCTTCAGCAATTAAGGCTTTGGTATAGGTTTCTATGCGCAATTTACCGCCATCGTACCAAATGCCGTAAGGAACATTTCCTAGTCCATCTAGTGTAAAGTAGTTCCAGGTTTGATTTGCATTAGCAGTGATGTCGTCAATATTCTTATAGACCACTTGGTATGGATCAATGAAGTCCAGCGAGAAATTGTTTGTCGTTGTGTTCAGTAAAGCGTTAGCATTTCCTCCATTCAATGCGGTATCTTTAAAGGTAAACGAGATCTGCTCAAGATCATCACCATTGGTATGTGCAGTAGTGTTACCACTAATGCTAAAAGTAGCAGTACTATCATTCATCACCGTAACTACTGGGGAAAGACCTTGTGGTAGTCCACTTACTTCATAATCTACTCCAGGAGAAAGGGTGCCTGAAGAAGTAGCAAAAGTAGTGTTCTTTAGAGTACAAATGATTTCATTACCGATAGTACCATTGTTCTCATAATACTCTGTGAAACGAAATGTATCGAATAAGGCATAAGGAGGGTTTCCGGTAATTAGTGTTTTGGAAAGGTTCTCCGCAGACCATAGATTGCTTCTTCTACCTACAGGAGAGGTGATTGCTGCTCTCATACGGTCTTTTTGTCCCAACGTAAACATCTCTGGACAGCTAGAATAATCCATGTAATTTTGGGCATTGTCCAGAGACCCACAAGAGTAAACGTCGGTTGCGCAGCCTGTAGAGCCGATGGTTAGCGGAGTATCCGTTACTCCATCATCATAGGAACATCCACTGCTTTCGCCATTATTGGACTCATCACCCCACGTATGCTTCAAATTGGCCCAGTGACCAATTTCATGGGTTAATAGCTTGTAATGGGTAGAAGCAGCCGTTCCGGTTCTTCCCACAGCCCAATGTGATACGATGACACCGTCTCGGTACTTGCTGCCTTCATCATCAATAGAGCTAGGGTAGTAGGCATAACCGGAGCCATTATTGCCATCAGAGCTGTAGACTACCCACACATTGAGGTACTGATCCCTTGGCCAGCCATAGGTTGTTTTAATCTCATATTCATTGCTAGATCCATTGACCGTTAGGCTGGATTGGTGGCGAGTGATTCCTGTTGTAGGATTGCCGTTGGGATCTAGTTGTGCTAGACGAAACTCTAGATTAACATCAGCCTGTAGATTCTGAAACTCCGGGATAATGTTGGAGGAGCCGGGGTTGAGTGCATTGAAGTCTTCATTGATCTGTGCTACGGCCTCAATGATCTGTTCATCAGAGATATTCTCAATGCCATTATTATGAATGACATGAAAGACGATTGGTATCGTCAGTACATTTTCAGCTATTCTACCTACACGTCTGAGTTGACGGTAGGCTTCCGTGTGTTGTTGAAGAAAGTCTTCGGCTTTCTGGATACGTTTGAAGTTGCTTTCATTTTGTAGAAGTTTTTGTCTTTGTTGGAATTGGTTACAGTTGGTGGATGGTGTTTGTGCCTGAGCTTGAAAAGTCAGTAGTAATAATGAAAGGACGATGCCTGTCATTTTCATTTTAGAAAACATAAAATAGATTGGATTTTAACTATAAACAATAAGTCAATAAAAACTATAGTGATAGCTTAGAGCTTGTTTGAAATACTGATTTAGATAGAGAAAATTTCTATAGCCTGTTCAAATTGATTCAAATTTGAGAATAATAGTGGTTCTATTTGTCGAAAATTTGAGTCGATTTTGAACAGTGATTAGAGGAATTTTCTATCTGAAGATGTATTCCAAACAAGCTCTTAATGACTTGATTTATAGGTTAATGTATATGGAAAAAATAAGAGCTGATCTCCTCAAGATAAGATGGTATATGAATTGGATAAGATTTTATCGATATGGATTGTAGTGTATTATGTTATTTTTATTTCTCCTTATTTTTGAGATGAAAGTATCGCCATGAGTTGTATTAGCAATCTATTGTATTGTTTTTGGGGGAAGTACTTACTGGATTGAAATGATGGAATGCTTCTATATAAACTATATACTATTCCCTAAACAGTGACAGGGTGAACTCCAAATACTATAACAAGTTCTAAGTGGGAGTAGTAGATCAGTTATTTCAAAAAAGGCTCTAGAAACCCAATGAATTTTAAGTTTGATGTTGTGTGTTGCCATCGACAACCGTGTCCTGATGCTACCCGGATTTCATAGACTGTACCGTGTATACTGTGCTCAAAGGTATTCCACCAAGTTTTTTCTTTGAGAAGTCTTAGTAATGTGGTTGTCGCAAGCGATTCTTTTTGTTGTGGAGAACCTGTTAATATAGGCCAGTAAGTATCAGCGGTGCGATGAAAGTGTTTGGACAAGGCACGGCATCCTACACTAAGATCTGTATTGTAGGGGACCTGAAAGGTAGATAATAGTTGCTTAAAAGAAGGGAAGATAGCATCTTTTGTGGTTAAGGAGCCTTCGGTTTTTCGTTGGCCGCATAATAATAGTAAGGATTCAATTCCCAGTTCCTTATATGTCTTTAAAAATGATAGAGGTTGGTCGAAGTCAAATACCTTTAAGAATTGATGAAAAATTACCGATCGGTCAATAATGATTTCATCTTCAGTAAAGGGGAGGGGGTACGAAGGAACTTTACCTGCTCTGAAAAGAAGTATGTGATAAAATAGTTCGACCAGGAAGTGAGTTTGTAAAACCGCAGGTGGAAGGTCGGGGCATTGCTTTTGAACAGCTCTTGTGAGCGTATAGGCATGAAGAAGAGAATTTTTGTCTATAGAAATCATTTTGCAATGAGGAATGAAGAATTATTAACTGAGCTTTCGCTCATTGAAAATTTTGATTTAAGATATTCGTTCTAAGGCGCTATCTTTAT
>NZ_BAABJX010000072.1:0-1913 GCF_039543525.1 Algivirga pacifica | reverse complement strand
GTTCAAAATTTAAAAATAAGCAACGAGCCTTAGAGAGTATAGACTCGTTGCAACAAAGCCATCACTAACTACTAATCACGTATTTAATAATCATAGTGCGAGTAATTGATCCATTCTCTTTAGAAGTTTCCTAATTTTTGAAGCTAATAGTCACAACAAGATACTCAAAGAAGAATAGATATACTGCTATTCCATTTAAGAAATGCACAAAAAAAGCAACCCCAAAAGAGTTGCTTTTTGTTCTGTTTATCTAAAATGATTCCTTATATATAAAAACAGATCACTCGGATTAGAGTGGATGGATTATAGTTTTCGAGACACTTTCTTAACCTCACGGCCTACGGCTAATGCTTTACGCTGCAAGCGGATAAGACTATCTTTATTATGGCTTTTCACAGCCAGACGAATCCCTAACTGATAGTGATGAAAAGCAGTCTGTAGATCGTGTGTTCGGAAGAAGTAATCTGCCAATGCCTCTTGGGTGATTGCATTATTTTCAACCTCTATCGCATGCGTGGCCCATGCTCTAGCCAACTCCAAGTGATGTCCTCGGTTGATCAATAAAGTGGCAGCCTTGGCATAAACCTTCCAATCATTTTTGGAAGCTCTAGCTACGGCCTGCTCTAACTTTTCTGCTGCCGCAGCTTCTGCCTTTGTTCCTTTTTTGTCAGAAGCAAAAGTGTTTAGGGAAAACAAGATACTGATCGTTAAGATAAGAAGTGAGATGAGATTCTTTGACGCTTTCATAATGATTATACTTTTTGGGATTAATTTGACACTAGAAATATTGACCCCTCTTACTGAGAAGTACTCGTTGTATTTAATTTGACACTTGCCCTTTATTAGGCCAATCTAATGCCACAAAAACACAACCACCTGATTAATAGTGATATATATCCAAGTATAATACTTTTAAACATCCATCATGTGATCGGAAACGAACAGATTTTTGGAAAAGTTGTACGGTTTAACAAAAAGTCTTTTTAGTAGTATCGCATTAATCCTCAAGAGCACTCTGAAGCATTGATTACATAAAAACAAAACCTTCTCTTCATTAAGATGACTTTACCCTAACAAATCACCCTTTTAAACTATTTTAATATGACAAATAAGCTTATTACATTATTCTCTCCATTTCTTTTTCTATTTCTTTGTAGTGCTAGTTGTGAAGATTTTCCTCCTGAAAACCCTGACCTTCCAGCAATTACCGCAGAGGGAGAAAACACTTTTGGGTGTATCATTGCTGATACCGTCTGGGTACCATGTTGCTCCCAATGGATAGGTGCAGGCTATCAACCCAAATTATTTACAACTGAAAGTGAGCATTTTTTCCACATTTCTGCACAACAAGTTGGTCATTCTGAAATATATCTAACTTTGCTTAAAGAAGATCTGTCGATAGGGGAAAGCCTTTTATTAGATAAAAAAGAGGATAGAATCAACAATAGTAAAGTTGTCGTATGGACAGATTATAAAAGTTCACACCCGAGTTATACTACTGAAATTCTCCGAGTACAACTGTCACGAATGGATAGTATACTAGCCGGAACCTTTGAATTTGATGCTGTGAATGGAGTTGGAGATACCATACAAGTACGTGATGGCCGATTTGACCTCAGAGTTCATGATTAAGAACCTTTTTCTTTAGAGATACGTACAGTACATTATCGAACTGTTGAATATAAACTATTAAAAATAAGCAATTATGATACTGGGTGTTTCAAAATGGTTATCCGTTAAATTGGGTTGGAGTGTTACTGTTATTAGAGTAGCATTTGTACTAGGCGTGTTATTCTTCGGGATAGGACTTGCTCCTTATCTTATACTGTGGGTGATCAAGATTTTTTCTAAAATCGAGTAGGAAGGTAGGGATTAGTTCCCTACCTGTCCTCTCACACCACCCTGCGTACGGA
>NZ_BAABJX010000071.1:0-28664 GCF_039543525.1 Algivirga pacifica | reverse complement strand
ACATAAAGATAGCGCCTTAGAACGAATATCTTAAATCAAAATTTTCAATGAGCGAAAGCTCAGATATAATTAAAAAGATATACTATGAACTCTCTGGAAAAGGGATGAGAAAGGATAGGACAGGAGGAAATATCCTCTTATCAAAGATCCTCATTGCTTTTGACCCGAAAGCTCCGATTGAAGAATAGATGATGGCAGGTCTTCTGACTTACACCACTACCGGCTCCTTCCCATACCTAAGAGGTACAGTGGATGCTACCGGAAGCGAAACAGGTGCTTACAGCTACGGGTATAGTTCCGGATTCTCACCGGATTCCCTTTTAAAATGAATCTTTTAGAGACTCATTACCATAATCAATGCAAAAATAGTAAAAAAAATGATTTGTTTATCGGTTATCGCTTATAAACGATAAGCGATAAGCAATAAACAGTATTCAATTCTATAGCTTTTTGAAAGCTTGAAATACTTCCTTACTAATCGCTTTATCAGTTTCCACTTCCAAAATACAAGCTTGATCTGAAGCGATGAATGCAGGCAACAGTTCTTCCAATCCATCTCTGCTGTTAGCATGTAGGTACGCTATACCAAACTCTTCACAAAGTTGTTGGGCTGTACTCTGCTGTGGCGTCTCAAAATAATCTTCCAGCTCTGGTTGTCGGGCAGGTCCAGGGATCATCCTAAAGATTACTCCTCCATGATTATTTAACAACAATACCTTCTGATTCCCCTTACGATAGCTGTTCCAGAAAGCATTACGATCATAGAAGAAGGCTAAGTCTCCTGTGAGCAATACATTTGGATAATCCGTTGCTAGGGAATGTCCAATCATTGTGCTATTACTTCCGTCTATGCCACTGGTTCCTCTATTTGCAAAAACGGTGATATCTTTCCTGTTCTGTAGGTTGATAAAGTTGGCATAGCGAACAGACATACTATTGGCTAAATGAAGCTGTGTATTTTCCGGTAAAGCCTGTAGTAAGTCATGTACGGTTTCCAGCTCTGAAAAAGGTTGCCCTTTTAAGAAGGAAGCCATATTGGTAGTGACCTGTTCATCCCATTTTTTCCAGTCCTTGAGGTATTCTTCCGTAGAATGGTTAAGCGTAGCCCATTGCTCAAAGAAGCTCTTAGGTGTACAACGAATAATACTGCTCAGACTTTGGAAAGTATCTGCTACATGTCCAGCTTCCTGTATGTGCCAATGGGCTTTTGGTTTGTACTTGCGCAGGTACAGCTTCAGGTTCTTGGAGATCACTGAATTGCCAAATGTCACTAATAGGTCTGGTTGCAATGCTTCATCTACTTTTCCTAAGAAAACGTCCTGATGGTGAATCGCATTCTTTAAGTAAGAATAATTCGAGATCACATCCGCACAAACAGGGTAGGGGAACTGCTCCAGTATAGTCCCTAGTTCCTGATCTCCTTTTGTTTGCCCCGCTACGATTAAAACTTTAGAAAATGATTTTAATTGTGTCTTATAAGGCGCAAAGTGTTCCTTGGTCATTACCGGAGCAAACGTATGCTCTTCTATGTTCCTTAAATCAGGATTGAAGAAATATTGCTCGTCTATTTCCGGATAAAAAGGCTCCCGAATAGGGATGTTGACATGGACAGGCCCTTGAGGATACTCCTTACTTAAGTTAATCGCCTCAGAGATACTTCTCTGTATATACCATTGTGCTTCCGGATGAGAATAATCTACCGGAAGGTGATAGCTTTTCTTAATATGGTTTGAAAAAATATCCCTTTGACGAATTGTTTGTCCATCCAACTGGTCAATCCATTCGTCGGGTCGGTCAGCTGTCAGAACGAGCATAGGAATATGCTGATAGTAGGCTTCCGTAACCGCCGGTGCATAGTTGAGTGCCGCTGTTCCAGAAGTACAAACAATTGCTACCGGATTATCTTGCTGCTGTGCAATCCCCATGGCAATAAAGGCCGCAGAGCGTTCATCTGAAATGGTTCTGGTATGAATATCAGGATGTCTGACAAAACCCAAGGTAAGGGGCGCACAACGTGAGCCTGGTGATAAGACAGCTTCCTTAATTCCTTTGAGGGCACATAGCTGGACAATGTCAGCGATTGGTTGAAGTGGATAGTATTTTTGCATATAAAAAGTGTAGCGTGTAGCATGTATAGATTACTATACACGCTACACTTATCATTCGTTAATCAGTAATTTTAATGCGTTCTCCAGATCTAGGGGAGTGTCAATGCCTATACTCTCCTTGTCGGTGACACCTACCTTAATCGTATAGCCATTTTCCAGCCATCGGAGTTGCTCCAACTTCTCCATTTGCTCAAGTGGAGAAGGTTTTAGTTTAGTGATTTCGCCCAAAGCTTCTGCCTTATAGGCATAAATACCGATATGCTTATAGAAGTCATGGTGATCCAGCCAAACGTCTTGAGGGTAGTCCCTTAGGTATGGGATAGCCTGTCGGCTAAAGTAAATGGCATTACCTTCCTTGTTTTTAATAAGCTTGACAATATTAGGATCGAAAAGCTTTCCATTTTCCTGAATTTGAATACCCAGGGTAGCAATATCTGTTCCTTGGGTCTGTATCAATCCTGCCAGCATATCAATTTGCCCCGGATCAATAAAAGGTTCGTCTCCTTGTATATTAATCACATAGTCAAAAGACTCTTCTCCCTGTAGTTGTAAAGCTTCATGGCATCGGTCTGTTCCACTCAAATGAAACTCCGAGGTCAATACCGCATCGCCTCCAAAAGCCTTGACGTGATTATAAATTTTCTCATGGTCTGTAGCCACCACTACCTTATCCAAAGAAAGGGCTTTCTTTGCTTGCTCATATGTGCGCTGAATCATGCTCTTACCCATCATATCCGCCAGTGGCTTGGCAGGAAAACGAGAGGATGCATATCGCGCTGGAATAATACCTATTATCATCATTTTTGATGGCTCTATATTTTGGTCAACAGAAACAGCTTCAAATATACAACAGTACGCAGTAACGAAAAAGAATTAATGCCTGTATATAGAATGTCAAAAAACTTATAACTTTGTAGAATATTTTTAGGTTATACTAAAAGAAGCGTTTGTTCATATTGTTTAATTGAGCTTCGCTCGTTCATATTGTTTAGTTGTTTTGTTATAGGTAATTCGTAGAGAATCAGCTGAAAATCATAAACTAAGCCCATGTGTTGCTATATAAACACGTTTATATGGTTTAGCTGTTTATCATAGATCATTACCCAAATAACATGAGCGAAGTTTATGCTTCCCAATGGTTTCAGAAGGTAATCATCATTGATCATCAACTAAACATCATGAACGAGCGAAGCTCAATTAAACAATATGAACAGAAAGAATCATACTATTTTCAATTAAAAGCAATAGGGGCATGGAACAAATCAAAGAGGAAGAGAAAATCATTATCGGGAAAAGTTTTTTATCCGTTAAGTTGGCGGCCTTTCTGTTGGATCATCAGGAGTTAGAGGACGAGACAAGATTGCTGCATATACACCGTGCAACTCATATCCCTATTCATGATTTGGTGAAAGCCTATCAACAGCAACAAATTCTAATTGAAAAGCATTTGAACGCCTTTATTGATGCCTATCAACCTCAAAAAGAGGAGGAGTTACCCCCTTTAATCTCAAAATGGGTGAACCCATCCATGCTTGAGTATTATATGTATGAGGAAGAAGTAGGAGATTATATTGTTGCAGAAGAACAAAAAGGGTAAAGAAACCTATCCAAAACTAAGCACTATCAAATAGACTAAACATGAGTAAAGGAAGCATCCATACATATTTTTCCAATATCAAGGAAGCCGTAAGCACTTCCCTTGGAGGCGCGGCCTTGACCTGGCAGCACTTTATCAAAGCGATGACCAAGGAAAGTAGAAAGCCCGTACATACTTCTCATGAAGATTATTTCAAAAAGTATGACGAAGGTATTTTTACCTTACAATATCCTAAAGAGAAGTTCCCCGTGCCGGATAACGGGCGATACAAATTGGATATTGTCATGGATGATTGCATCGTTTGTGACAAGTGTGCAAAGATTTGTCCTGTGGACTGTATTGATATTGAAGCGATCAAATCTACTGAGGTGATTGGTCATACTTCTGATGGTACTGCCAAACGTCTTTATCCAGCAGTGTTTGATATTGATATGGCTAAATGTCTTTATTGTGGTCTTTGTACTGCTGTTTGTCCTACAGAATGTCTTACGATGACAAAGGAGTACGATTACAGTACTTTTAATCTGAATGAACTCAAGTTCGAGTTTTCTGAAATGTCGGAAGAGGAAGTAGAGGAGAAAAAGAAAGCTTACGAAGAAGCACAAGCCAACAAAATGAAGAAACATTTAGCTAGTAACTCATAAGAATACCTTTACGATTCTTATTCGCAATCTATTACCTTAAAATGGAACAATATATAATTCAGGGCGCATTTTTTGTATTTGCAGCCCTTACACTTTTACCTGCATTGGGTATCTTATTCAGCCGTAATGTCTTGAATAGTGCTTTACTACTTTTGGTTTCCCTAATTGGGGTAGCCGGCATTTTTGTTTTGGCTTATGCCGATTTCTTGGCCATTACACAAATCATGGTCTATATAGGAGGCGTTTTGATCTTACTTCTATATGGCGTAATGTTTACCAAGAAAAGAGATGCCAGTGGACTATTGACAAGCCATACCAACAAGCTAGCAGGAGTGGTAACCGTAGGAGCGTTGGCTTCCGTATTTTTACATCTTCTACTGAACGGCAATCAAGAACTTCTTTCCGTAATCATTACCGATAATCCAGCCGAAAGCAGTATTCCTATTATTGGTACTGCCATTATGACCAATTACGTGTTGGCTTTTGAGGTAATCGCTGTATTATTATTGGTAGCCCTGATTGGAGCCGCTTATATTTCTGGTAGAGATGTACTGGATACACCCCAAAAATAATTGAACTTTTCTGTTCATATTTTTGTGTTATATGTCGTTGTTCTATAATATTTTATCACTATTTGGCTATGTAAAGCCTGTTTATAGGACTTGCATATTACTTTCACATTATTTATTTTGAAAAAATATAGATGATCCATTTGGTCATTTTTATAACATATTGAACTGTCTGATGTCTTTTTTCATCGACAGTTTCTTGTTTTTGGAGGGAGGGCCTTCAATAACTATAACCCTTGATTTTATAGATAAAACTTATTTATCACATGTCAGATATTACTTATTATACTGCCGAAGGGCTTCAGAAACTTAAAGAACAACTTCAAGATTTGAAGACCAGAGGAAGAAGAGATATTGCAAATGCAATTGCTGAAGCCAGAGATAAGGGCGATTTGAGTGAGAACGCAGAGTATGATGCGGCAAAAGAGGCACAAGGACATCTGGAGGCTGATATTGCAAAGCTTCAAAACCTGATTGCCAATGCCAGAGTACTGGATGAGTCAAAACTGGATACCTCTAAGGTTAGTATCTTATCCAAGGTGAAAATTAAAGCACCTACTGGAAAGACCGTTGTATATCAATTGGTTGCTGCCAAAGAAGCTGACTTAAAGCAAGGTAAAATCTCTGTAGATTCTCCAATCGGCAAAGGACTAATCGGAAAGAAAGTAGGAGAGGTAGCAGAAATCAAAATCCCTGCAGGAATCCAGAAGTTTGAAATTTTGGAGATCTCTATCTAAGAGCTTGTTGAGACTACTGATTCGGGTAGGAGAAACGATAAAGGAGGAAGGATAAAGGATTATAAAACACCATATAGCGTGTTACCTTTGTCCTTCCTCCTTTATCCTTCAACAATAATTAGCCGCCTCAACAAAGCTATTTAGTAGCTGGATTGATTTTGATTATCGGAGGATATCCCTTATTATCGCCTAATGGTAGGATTCCAAGGATTATATAGACATTTGGAGTATACCATTACTTAGTATTTCACCATTCAACCTGATACCACATGGCTAGTATTTTCTCAAAAATTGTTGCCGGAGAAATTCCATCTTATAAGATCTATGAAGATGATAAGTACTTTGTCTTTTTGGATGTTTTCCCATTAAAAAAGGGACACACCTTAGTGATTCCAAAACAAGAGGTAGACTATATGTTTGACCTGGATGATGATACCATTGCAGGTCTGTATGTCTTGGCTAAGAAAGTAGGGATCGCCTTAAAAAAGGCCGTTCCTTGTAAGCGTATTGGTCAGGCTGTATTGGGACTAGAGGTTCCTCACGCCCATTTGCATTTGGTGCCTATCAATACAGAATCAGACCTTCGATTCAATAATGAGAAGCTTAAGTTAGCTCCGGAGGAAATGGAGGAAATCGCCGCTAGTATTCGTTCATATTTGGAAGAATAAAAGTCTTAGCATCTGTTCATGATGTTTAATTGAGCTCCGCTCGTTCATAATGTTTAGTTGAATAATTAATGACCTCTTCGAGGCCATATCATGATCAATACGAAGTATTGATAAAAAACTCAACTAAACATTATGAACGAGCGAAGCTCAATTAAACATCATGAACAAATCATCCTACAGCAGATAAATAATTATGACAGCAGAAGAAGCGAAGAAGAAAATAGCTGCATTGACCGAGCAGATCAACCACTATAATCACCAATATTATGTCAATGCGATTTCAGAAGTGACCGACTATGAGTTCGATATGCTTCTGAAAGAATTAGAGCAATTGGAAGAAGAGCACCCGACCTTAAAGCAAGAGGATTCTCCCACTCAAAGAGTAGGAGGAACCATCACGAAAAACTTTGAGACGGTAGCTCATACATATCCGATGCTGTCTTTGTCTAATTCCTATAATGAAGAGGACTTATATGAATTTGACCAGCGCGTACAGAAGGGATTGGAAGGAGAAGAGTATGAGTATGTATGCGAACTCAAGTTTGATGGGGTAGCCTTAAGCTTGACCTATAAAAACGGTATCCTGAAAAGGGGCGTCACCAGAGGAGATGGTGCACAAGGAGATGATATTACTGCGAACATTAAAACAGTGCGTACTATTCCTCTTAAAGCACAAGGCAAAGATGTGCCTGACTTCTTTGAAGTACGTGCAGAAGGCTTTATGAGTAGAGCTTCTTTTGACCGTATCAATAATGATATTGCAGAAGAGAATATACGCCGCGAGCAGGAAGGGAAGAAGCATCTGAACATGCTAGCCAATCCAAGGAATGCTGCCGCAGGAACGTTCAAGATGCAAGATTCTTCAGTGGTTGCCAGTAGACAGCTGGATTGCTATGTCTATGCGTATATGAGTGAGAACGACCCTGTAGAAAAACATGAGGAAGCATTGCAGAAACTGAAGGAGTGGGGATTTAACGTCTCTCCATCTTATCAGCGATGCCGTAACATGGATGAGGTGATTGCCTACATTAAAAAATGGGAGGAAAAACGCTTTGAGTTACCATTGGATACGGATGGTGTAGTAATCAAGGTAAACCACATCAAGCAACAGAAGGAGCTAGGATCAACAGCCAAGAGTCCAAGGTGGGCCATTGCCTATAAATACAAGGCGGAAAGTGCTACGACAGCCTTGGAGTCTATTACTTATCAGGTAGGTAGAACGGGTGCCGTAACTCCTGTGGCTAATCTTGCACCTGTACAACTGGCCGGCACAGTAGTGAAAAGAGCCTCTCTGCATAACGCCAATGAAATTGAGCGCTTGGACTTGCACGAAGGGGATCAGGTATTTGTAGAAAAAGGAGGAGAAATCATTCCTAAGGTGACAGGAGTGGATCTTTCTCAAAGGTTAAAAGATGCCAAACCTTTTGAATTTATTCATGCTTGCCCTTCATGTGGCACAGCATTGGAAAGAAAAGAAGGAGAGGCGGCTTATTATTGCCCGAACGAATTGGGTTGTTTACCTCAGGTAAAGGGACGTATCGAACATTTTGTTGCCCGTAAAGCGATGAATATTGATTCCCTTGGTAGTGAACGTATTGAGCAAATGCTAGAGGTAGGGTTGATTAAGGATGCAACGGATTTATATAGTCTTCGAAAAGTCGATCTGATTGCCAAGCTAGAGAAATTCAAGGATAAGTCTGCAGAAAAAATGGTCGCTGGAATTGACGCATCCAAAGAAATTCCATTTTCCAGGGTATTATTTGCCATTGGAATACGATTTGTAGGAGCTACAGTGGCAGAGAAACTAGCGACGCATTTCCGTAGTCTGGAAGCACTATCAAAAGCTGATCGGGAAACGTTGATCAACGTACCTGAGATTGGTGAGAAAATAGCGGATAGTATTTTAGCGTTCTTTCAAGATCCTAAACAACAAGCGTTTATTGAAAAACTTAAGCAAACGGGCGTACAGCTAGAAATGCCTGAGCAAGAAGAAGCTACCGTGGAAGAGGCTATCTTTGAAGGGCAAACGTTTGTGGTTTCTGGGGTCTTTCAGGACTATAGTAGAGACGAGTTAAAGAAATTAATTCAACGTTACGGCGGGAAAGTAGTTTCCTCTATCTCAAAGAAATTAAATTACTTGGTGGCTGGTGATAAAATGGGGCCATCAAAAAAAGAAAAGGCGGAAAAGTTGGAGGTGCGTATCGTCTCTGAGCAAGAGTTTAAAGATATGCTTCCTTTATAAAAAATTACTGAGGTGTATAAACGCCTCAGTAATTGTTACAATAAATAAATTACTCACTTTTTTAAGCTGCATAGATTTTGAATAATGTTAAAGAGTTTTTTGTCAAACGAAAGCTGAACGAAGCGATCAATAGCAGCAAACATTTTGATCGTAAAAGCACTACTTTTACAGAGAGTAAGCGAATTGGAATTTTATTTGGTATATCCACCAAAGAAGAGGCTGATGTGATTCGACAGTTAATTCATCAATTGACAGAGGAAAAAAAGGACGTACAGGCATTTACTTATTTTGGAAAGAAAGAGTTAAACCTTTATAATTTCCCTTTTGAGTATATGACAGAGGACGAAATGGATTGGCAAGGAGGAATGCAGTCAGAAAAGGCGTTTAAGTTTATCAATCAACCTTTTGACTACTTGCTGTACCTGTCTAGTAAAGATAGTTTACCCTTGAAGTTTTTACTGGCAAGTAGTAGAGCATACTGTAGGGTAGGAGCCGTACAGGAAGGTGACAAGGATTTATTGGAGCTAATGATTGGCGTACCTTCTTCCGAAGGCATTTCTGTACTTTCCGAAGAAATGTTGAGTTACTTAAAGAAAATCAACTCTTAAAAAACTCCCCTGATAGAATTTCTGATTAAGCTGTAAGGCAAAAGAAAAGAGACTTAAAATTGGATTTAAGTCTCTTTTATATGTGTTAAATATTTTAACACTAGTTCATTAAAATAGCAGGATTACTTTCCTTCGTTTTTAATGTTTTGTACTTCAAGTCTGATGTCTTGAGCAAGTTTCTTGATCTCTTGCATGTTCTTTCTTACTCTTGTTCCTGCTGCAGCAACACCGTTACTATAAAATTTTGCAGCATCCTCTTCTGTTCTTTTAACTAGTTCAGCTAATTCTTTGAATTTTTCCATCGGTAATAAAATCTAGTATTTAGTAATAGTTTCGATATAGGCAAGTTATAAAAAACTTGATAAAATCCTAAACAAAACAAAAAGAATTTATGATTATTTAAAGGAAAAAAAATCAAATAGCGTATACAGTAATACTAAAATTGTACTATTTGAAGTTTTCTCCCTTAAATCCTCAAATATTATGACATTATTTTAGGTTGCTCATTAGCGTACACATTGGTCTCCAACTTGTGCTTAATGGCCTTAAATGCCTCAATAGTGACCTTTACTTGCTCCAAAGTGTGCATTGCTGTAGGAATTAAGCGCAGCATAATCACGTCTTTTGGCACTACAGGGTAGGCTACCACTGAGCAGAAAATATTGAAATTCTCTCTCAAGTCCCTTACCAGGTTCACCGCTTCGTTGGTTCCTCCTTTCAAGAATACTGGTGTTACACAAGAGGACGTATCTCCAATATTGAATCCTTCTTTCTTCAGTCCTGACTGCAAAGCATCTGCAATTTCCCACAGCTTATCCTTATATTCAGGGTGTCCCATCAGCAATTCTAAACGCTTCATATTACCTTTTACCAATGCACTAGGAAGTGTTTTGGCAAAAATTTGAGAGCGGGAGTTGTAGCGTAAATACTCTACCACTTGCTCGTCAGCAGAAACAAAGGCACCAATAGAGGCCATAGATTTAGCAAAAGTAGAGAAGTAAATGTCAATTTCATCCTGTACTCCCTGAGCTTCGCCTGTTCCGATTCCTTTTTCACCCACCGTACCAAAGCCATGGGCATCGTCGATTAACAGGCGGAAAGGGTATTTCTTCTTAAGGTCTACAATCTCTTTTAGCTTTCCTTGATCACCCATCATACCAAATACACCTTCCGTGATCACCAGAATAGCTCCGCCAGTAGTTTCTACTAGCTTGGTAGCTCTTTCCAGCTGTCGCTCACAGTTTTCTATATCGTTATGTGGGAATACAAAACGCTTTCCTTGATGCATACGAAGGGCATCAATAATACAAGCGTGACATTCAGAGTCATAGACCACAACATCTCGGCGATCCAGTAGGGCATCAATCACGGACATGATTCCCTGGTAGCCATAATTGAGCACCATGGTATCTTCCTTGCCTACAAAATCACTTAGTTGTTTTTCAAAAGTTTCTAGTAACGTGGAATTTCCTGACATGATTCTGGCTCCCATAGGGTAGGCCAGACCATATTCTTCTGCGGCTTCCGTGTCTGCTTTTCTTACTTCGGGATGGTTGGCTAACCCCAGGTAATTATTCAAACTCCAGTTAAGCACTTTCTTGCCCCTAAAGGTCATTTCCGGTGCTAACTCTCCTTCTAACTTAGGAAAGGTATAATACCCATGTGCCATTTTGGAGTGGCTTCCTAAAGGTCCTCGGTCTTGTAGTAGTTTTTCAAATAAATCCACGGTAGTAATTTTAGGTTTATGTTTATTAAATAAGTAGCTATGGTAAGGGTAAGAATGTATACCCTTGATCAGCATAATGCTGAATGTAAGCTGGCAAAGTATATTTCATATTTCTTTGCGCCTTAATACTATCATGAAAAACAATGATTGAGCCTTTTTCGGTCAGTTTAATACTATTATTTAAACAAACCTCTTGCTCCACAGTAGGGGCATAATCCCTGCTAAGAACATCCCACATCACAATATTATAGGTCTGTTTCAGTTGCCTGGTTTGTCGATGGGTAATCTGTCCATAGGGAGGCCTAAAGTAGCTTAAGTGCCTAGGCTCATGGGTAAATTTCATGATTTCCGCATGACAGCGTTCAATGTTTTCATAGTAAAGCGCATTCTTGGTTGTCCATCCTCTCAAGTGGTTAAAAGTATGGTTTGCGGCTGTATGCCCTCCTTCCAGTATTTTCTCAAAGACGTAGGGGTTTTTTCGAATATTGTCTCCTACACAAAAAAAAGTAGCTTGTAATTGATGTTCTTTTAATATTCTTAATACCCATTCCGTAACTTCTGGTATTGGTCCATCGTCAAAAGTCAGATAGATGACTTTCTGTTGGGTGTCCATGTTCCATACCACTGAAGGATATAATTTTTTGTGAATCCAGCCAGTTTTTTGATATAATTTCATTCGGTATAATTGCACAAATTTAATATTACGATATTCACTGCAAATTTTAAAGCATTATACCGCTCTTGTGTGTTTAAAATCGTTATTTTATCATAAAATATCTCATAATACTCCACAAAACGCCTTATCCATGGACGAACATAAGAAAATGTTACGTGCACTCAAGCAAGTAGAACTAGAATTTGACATCATCATACAGAAAGACCGTCGTAACTGGCTCAAAGTGGCCAAGCTTTTAGATACTATAGAGAAACAAGAGCTTTATAAGGTGAAGGCTCGTTCCTTTACAGAATACGTTCGGGAACTGTCCAAAAAAAGCGGTGTCAATATCTCTACCTTATGGCGTGCCCGGTCTGGCGCAAGGGTATTTATGGAAATCAACAATATCCCAGCGATTGAGGAGATTGATGAGCGCACCGTGAAAACAACTCCTGAACAGCTGGAAATGTTTGGAAAGGTACGTACCATCGCTCCGGAAGGTATTGTAGAAAACGTAAAGGAAAGATTACTGAAAGGGGAGGGGATGCGCCACGAACTCAAGGAGCTATGGAAGATCTATCGCCCCCTTAAAGGCGGACAGACAGAACGGGGCCGAAAACCTAAAGTGGAAGAGGAGGAACCCGCACCACAATATGAAGTACCTTTTAGTGCCAAGGCCGTTAAGGTCAATAAAAGTATTGAGGAGAACCGCTACGTACAGCTGATGAAAGACTATCAGAAGATGCAGCGTTTTCATATCAGTGACGAGGATATTACGGAGGCCAATATTATCAATGCCCTGAGGACCCGTCGTTGGGTGAGCCTGACATTGGACCAATATGAAATCAATAAGTTTAATTCTTTCGTCAATTTCTTTGTGGATGAACATGCCGTCAAAAATGAAGAAGGAATGGACTTGCTAGCTTTAGTAAGAAAAGATGTAGAAGATAAAGGGAAGCTTCCATTGGTTTTTGGCGTGACTGACGTTGCTCATTTAGATAACCTCGAAAGTTTTGAGGCGATACAGCGAAACGCCACCTTCTGTAACTACTATTATGTTGCCGTACCAATGTATCACGAGCACTTGAAGAAAGCCCTGGAGATTCTGGATGAGTCTATCGGAATTATTGCTGTAGGAGAGGAGCTGCAAGAAGATACCAAGCATGAGCTTAAAATTGTGCGCCGAAGTCCTTATCATGAGATTGAGGTGGAAAAAAAGATACAGTTGTTCTCCAGTGTTTCCTTGAGGGCTTTGGGATGGGATTAATTCATTATATGGCTTATGTACGGCCGCGCCACTGGCGCGGCCGTACGAACTAGATGGCTAATTCATAGATTATAATTGTTATATAATTTATATTATGTTAAATAGAATATTTCAGATAATAATTTAACGCCTTATAATTTCTCTATTTGAGCTACTCTATTTCCTCTTAAAAAATAGAATTAGTCTGATAATACCTGTTGATTTACCTCAAAAAACGATATCCCTGTAGAGGAGAGAGGTGTGTATTAAAGAATACGCTATAGTAGACCATAAAAAAATAAAGTGACCCTTGATCCCCTACTCTATTGCTCATCTCATTAACATCCATTTGAATAGTTCAATACAAATATTCAATCATTACAACTTAAAAAGTTACATTCTCCATAATATTGTACATATGTCTATAAACGTACTTTTCACGCATATACTTTTGGCTAATTTTTCTCTTAATAGTAAAAAAACAAGTCAAGAAAATGTCGATTTACGCTATCTATTACTTCATTGTTGGTCATAAAAAAGACTTCTCTTTTGAGCATCGTATACTCAATTTGCTAATTCTCATAGAACTGTCATTTATAGGTATTAGCGCTTTAATTGTTTTTTCCTTTTTTGAAGAGGATATGTACTCTTATCTTATCATGGGAATAAGCAGTGCGTTTCTATTACTCTTATTGTATTTATCCAGATCGAAACGGATATTTTCTCTGGCACTTAAAGGGTTTATTTTTCAATGCTTTGCTTTAACCATTATTCTCTGGTTTTTCTCTGGAGGAATATCCGGACCACCATTGATGTATATTATCTTAATTCAGTTATTCATCAATTTGGTAACTCCCTATAAAGTGCATTTGCGCACGGCATTTATTATTGCTGCTTTAATTATTGTGCTGGTTGCCATTAATCTATTATATCCTTCATTGGTCTATAATTACCCATCAGAAATCAGTAGAACTGCAGACAATGTGAGTAGTACTTTAATGGCTGTCATGACCTTGGGTTGTGTATTTTTGATTTTTAAACGAAAACTAGAGCATCAAGAAAAGATCCTTAATGAACACATTACACATCTGGAAAAGAGCACCAAGGATTATGAAAAACTATTAGACAGCGTTAAAGAGGATTTTTTCTTAATTAGCGAGGACCTGGAACAAAACATTAAGTATATCAGCCCTTCAGCAGGAGATATTTTAGGCTACTCTTCCATAGATTTATATGAAGGCTTTCATAAAATAATTACTTCCGTACCAGAAAATAAAGAAGCGTTAGCGCGTAGAAAAGAACTGTTTCATAATAGTTCAAAGGCTGTTTATGAGTTGCTCTTCCCCCACCCTGACGGAACTATGCGGACTTTATTAGTGAAGGAGTATGCACAGTTTGAAAAAGCACATGTTCATACAGGGTTTAATGTAATCATACAGGATGTGACCATGAAAAAGGAATTTGAGTATAATATGAGGTCATCCCTGGAAAAGGAGAAAACACTGAATGCTCAGAAAGAGGCATTTATTCTTACCATGTCGCATCAGTTTCGTACTCCCCTTACCATTATCAAGTCCTCCTGTATCTTGGCTAAGAAAAAAGTACTGCCACAGATGAGTGAAGGACAAGAAACGTTAAAGAAATTATTAGAAAGACAAGATGAAGGGTTCCTTCAATTAGAAAATCTTTTAGCCTCTATCCTGGCGTATAAAGCACTGGACCAACATACGATGATTTTTACGCCTCTTTTGGGAAACCTGAATGAGTACCTGATTGATATTATTAAGCCTTTCAATATAGCATCTACCACAGGACAAATTGTGCATTACCATACAAATAAGGAAACTTGCTATATGGACTTTGACGGCTCCTTATTACAAGAAGCAATCAAGAAACTAATCAGCAATGCTTTAAAGTACTCTGAAAAAGATGTACATGTAACCTTGGAGTATTGGGAGAAACGAGCACTTATTATAATCGAAGATAAAGGAATGGGTATTCCAAAAGATAATCTGGAACATGTGTTTGAACCATTTTTCAGAGGACATAATGCAGATAATACCAAAGGAGCAGGATTAGGGCTAAGTATAGCTCACAAGTTCATTCAACTTCATCAAGGAAGTATCACTGTGAAAAGTGACGTCAATAAAGGCAGTTCTTTTATTATTTCTCTTCCTATAGAACAAAAAGATAATCCATATAAAAATTCTGAGGAGGCTACCTCAGTAGTGTAGCCCCATTTTAGGTTTCGAGATTAATACAAGTTTTTCATATGCCTTACTTCTTCCTCCTTCAAATGATAAATACGATACAGGGTGTCACTCAAACGATCTTTGAGGTAGTGACGTTCCGTGGTTTCTACCGACTGGTGGCATAATAAACGACTGGTCATTAATAACCCAAAACGATCAATGGAACGGTACGCAAAGGTGTGCCTTAGGTTATGTAATGACAATTTATAGAGCTGTCCTTCTTTTTCTGCATACCGAAGTCCATTCTTCTTAAGAAATAGCGTAAAGTATGAGGATATATTAGAAGTATTATCTCCTTTAAAGCCAAGAATACGATCTTCTGCCTGTAACTTGTTCGTTATAATCCATTCTTTAAGGGTATTCAGTAATGCTAATGGAACCGGCAAGTTATAAGGTTGATTTCTTCCCTTAAGAAAAACGGACATACGTTCGCGGCTAAAGTCAATGTCCTTTACTTTTAGAAAGAGCATACTGCTGGCCCTTAGTCCCATAGAAATCCCCAAATCTAATAGTAACGCCATTCTGTCTTCCGCTAACGCATACATTTTCTCCAGGTGATCGTCTGGTATCGAAATACGAAGAACTTCTTGCTCGTACCCTTCCAATGATTTAAGCTGCAAAACCGCTTTAATTTCTTCCGCTGCGCTGTGGAAGCGTTCATCCCTTTCAGCAAAAGGAGTATTTTTTTCCATACGTTGTAAATAGAACGTACAGAAACGTTTGATCCATTCCAGGTATTTATTCTGGGTACTTACTGATAAATGCCGCTGACTTTTAATATAAGTATTGACCTCATAGGCATTAATCTGTATTTGCCCATAATGCTCCTGCATCCAATGAAGAAATGCAGAAACACCATTACAGGCTACCTGTGCATACCGCGTTGGACGATTAAGTCGGGAGTGTATCTTGAGCCATTCCCCAAACTCAATGACCAATGGATGTCCCTGTATCTGTTGGTAGGTGTCAGCAGGAAGATAAACACCTTTGATCTGGCTATCCTGCAGCCAGGCAATATATCCTTTTAGGTTCGGGTGCTTACGAAACTGGTATGCATACATTTTCAAATACGAATGTCTATTAGCCGTAATTCGCTCTTTTTCTTGCTCCTCCTGTAAATGCAGTTCGTAGCGATGAAAAGCAGCGTCCGCTTCTTTCAAATTTCCTTTACGGTATTGGATAGAAAACTTAAGAAATAAACTGAAGTTGGACTTAGCCTTGGAGATCATAGGTCTATGCGCTACATATGCTGCGTTATTTTTATCTCCCCAAGTGAGTCCTAGTGCTTGATAGAGGTACTTCTCAAACAACTCTGTAATCTCCTGAAGGGGTAACTTACCCTTGTTTTCCTCAAAAATGCTCCCTACTCCCCTATTTTGATCAATCGGCTGAATTTTCATTATATGAATACTTATATGTATTTACATATTCAAATTTCAAACATATAATTAATTTAATATGAGCCTATGCGTATTAACAATATTTGCTCATATGCATTTACAAATATAATAATTAATAATTGGTAATTATAACATCTTTATAGATATTATGCTTCATTTTTATCTTAAAAATAAACAGATGTGCACCATTTTCATCAGTGTACATCTGTACCATTTTTACTTAGAGAGTTCCTTAAGCTTTCGTGTTTTTCGACGACCAAAAGAGTTCTTAAATCCCTTCAACCACTTCACGGCATCATTCATATTTTTGAACACCTGAAGTTGTATGCCATTATTATTGAAATTGGATTGCAGACTATTGATCATATTTTGATCTAGCCCATTTCGCCCCTCTACAATGGCCCAGAATCTCCAACCCGACTCTACCATTTGTGGAAGCCAGACTGAATTGATCCATAGGATATCTTCATCGGAGTATACAGATACTCCCCTATTGTCCGAAAGCCATTTGTTTGCATTGTACTTTCGAAAAGTTTTCAGACCAACATTGAAAGCCTTTTTCAGTTCCTTACCAACAATATTTCCCTTAAAAGACTTTCTGACAATTCTGCCATCATTGATCCATTCAACCGTTGCTTTTTGCGTTTCGTGAATAACCATAGTTCAAGCTAAGATTTATTGATATACAGGTAAAATAAATAAGTTTTATATAATTGGCAATCAAGGATTTTAATGGTCACAATGCGTTGAACATAAATTCATATTTTTTCACCTATATAAAAGACAATTAACATCAGTATTAAGACAAAGGACGTTGTAATTGTTTTAAAGAAAGTGCAATTTCTTTTAGACTATGTTCACTTTTAGGATTATAGTACCAATTTGCATTGAACTCATTGATTTTCCCAGTTTGTGCATTATTGGCTATCATGATATGGAAAAATCGATTTCCTTTTTGTTGTGCCGTTAATATACGTACGCGGGTATAGTTATCGGGTACAGGGATTCTTCCATCAGAGATCAACAATAGATCAGCGGTATGAAAAGCCTCTTGATGCATATACTCTACCCCTTGGGTTAGTGCTTCATTGGGATCTGTCCCTCCATGGAATGACATGGAAAGAAACTGCAAGAGCGTATCCATATTATGGGTTGCATCAGACAGGTCCAGGGTTTTTACTTCTTTGGAAAAGGCCATTAAAAGGCATTTTCTATCTTCCTTGATGGCTTCTTTCAAAATCGCTAAGCTCAGCATTTTAGCGATTTCTTCTTGTTTTCCCATCATGGAAGCACTAGTGTCTACACATAGTATAACGGGACCTTTCTGTTCTTTATTGGTTTTTTGCTTCTCTTTCTGTTCTTTTTCCTCTTTTTTATCTTGGCTACTTCCTTTAAGCTCAAAGGTTTGCAGTTTTTTCTCGGCAAACTTCTTATAAAAGATAGCTTCTGTTTCTGGATTTCCTAACAAGGCAATTTCTGAAGGAAGTAAGTGTGCCAAGTCGTTATTCTCCGTAACCCCTACTAATTGCTTTCTGCCTTTACTCAGGGTTCGTCGAAATGGCTTAATCGCAATGGTTTTCAATGACTCTTCCTCTTGGGCATGCAATGCACCACTATATTTCCCTAGTAATCGAGCCAACGTTTTAATACTTTGCTGATCATTGAGCAAGGCTTCATATTTATGTAAAGATTCCAGATTACTTTCTGTCCATTTTCCTGCAAAATCACCCCATTTAGGAGAGTCTCCATGCTTAAGGAAACGGGATAAGTGCATGATTCTCTCTACATTCTCCGATTTTTTCTGTAGGCTTTTCTTAAAGCGCTGTTGCTTATTGCGATTGTTGAGCATTTTATCCATCATATCAGACAAAGAACTACTCAACTGTCCCATTTTACCTTGCTTCTTCTTTTTTCCTTTCCCCCCTTGCTCTTTTTTCTTTTGCTTCCCAGAGGAAAAAAACGATAGGGATAAGTTTAAGCGAAACTTCTTCTTGGGAGGACGTTGGAGTGCAATACCATCCAGGTAATCCAAGACTTCTGTTAAGGTTTTTTCTCTGATCAATGGATAGCGTTCCATACGCTCCTGTAGTCCAGGAGTCAGAAGGATATCTTCCACAGCTTGCACATAGGGCAATAGGTGCTCAGGAATACTAGTAGGCTCTTCCAAAGTACCTTTTCCCAATAATGCTTTCAGGTAATTTCCGAAGAAGGTACGATCTTCCTGGTTTCCTATATTTCCAAATAATACAAAGCGTTCAATACGCTCAGACAAGGTTGCCTCCATAACTATCTTTCATTTTTTGCACTTTCAACTTCATATCCAATACTTCTTGCATGATTCCATTTAGAAAATCATCCATTTCCAGTTTACGTTTGTGGCTGATGAACAGGTGCCCATCTTTATCCATAATACGCTCTCTGGTTTCTTGAAGTTCAAGTGCTACTCCATTTAGATAGGTTATGATTTTTTCGGCTGTTTCATTGAGTTGTTTAACAACAGGAGTACTTGTAGGCTTGGCAACCATCCCTTTTCGGTGTTCTTCATGCGTGATCAGTGAAAAGCGTTGATACCCTTCTCCTATTCTGATTTCAACTTCCGTAGGAGAGATTTTACTAAGCTCGTATACTTCTCCCATTCCTGTTTGCGCATAAAGCTTACAGTCTACGGAGGTTCCTGAAAGTAACTCAAAATCGTCTACCAGAATTTTGTCATGCCAACTATTAAAACCGTCCAGCTGATAATACTTGTTATCAATCAATTTAGGTACGGTCATGTACAGCTCCTTTTCCTCCTTGGTTTTATGTTCAATTTCCTGACTATAAAGCTCAACCTGTCGGTTAACGGATTTAAGGTTATACTTTTTCTGCCATCCAAATTCGTAAACGGCCTCGTTGACCCATTCCTTTACTTTTTCTATTTGTTTGGGTGTACTCCACAAACAGTGTGAGATCAGTAAACAATCGACTAGATTGACAGCGGTACGGTCATTTAAGAAGGCTGATGTTCTCAATAATCGTATGATTTTCCGCCATCTCCTATCCGAAACATATACTTGCTCCTCTTCTGAGATATTTCCTTGATTATATCGGGCGATAAGCTTACGAATCACCGTAATAACGCTTAGTACTTCTTCAGGAACATTGATCTGATTGATTTCCGAACTCCACTGTTTAACCTCTTCTTCCTGCAGACGCAATGCTTCTTCAATTTCGACATCGTCCGTTGTATTCAGGGAAGTGATCATGGAATAGAATGCTTCTTCGTCCAAGATGCGATCGACAAAGCAACGAATCAAGAAACGGTCCCATAAAGCTTCCAACCCTTCCCCTTTCTCGGGCAACTCATTTGAAGCAGAGATCAATGCCTGTAATTTTACATTGATTTCTTGTTCTCCATTTCTATAGAGCTTTTCATTAATTACCGTTAATAATGCATTTTGAATAGAAGGTCCTGCTTTCCAAATCTCATCCAAAAACACCACTGTAGCTCCTGGCAAATAACTATCTGTTATACGTTCATATTTATCTTCCTTACTTAATCTTGAAATAGAGATCGGACCAAAAATCTCATCTGGTGTACTAAAGCGATTCATTAAATACTCAAAGGAGCGTCCTTCTTTAAAAGCATACTTAAGGCGTCTGGCCAACATACTTTTACCTACCCCCGGCGGTCCAAGCATAAAGATACTCTCCCCAGCGATGGCTGCTAAAAATGCCATGGCCATTACCTCTTCCCGTTCATAAAGCCCTTGACTAATAATATCTAGAATACGGTGTGCTCGTTGCTTGATTGTAAGTGATAGTGTGTGTTGTTCTGGTTTCATAGTTATTTGGCTTACAAAAAATGGATGATTACATTAAATTAATATAAGAATATGGTGGATTATTTCTATATAAATAGATTATTTATTTTTGGTTAAAACAGGAAAGGCTATTCATAATGAATAGCCTTTCCTGTTTTAACCAATTATTTTATTATAAAATCATGGTTTGGTCAGCTTATTTGCATAATCAACCATCTCCATGATTTTATGTTTATTTTTACCATTGAGTTTAACCTTTTTTTGTTCCATATACGCTTCAATGTCTCTTTTAAATGGACCAAAAACGGTAAGGAAATTCTCATTGTAATCAGCAACCTCCTGTACTTCACCATTTTGATTACCTATGTACTGCACATTATCCATCTTGAGTTTGACAGGCTGTCCATTATCCAAACGTTCTCCTCTCCCGACCAGAAACACTTTATTGAAATAGCTAAAGGGTCCCTCAGAAACCACTTCAAGCAATCCCGAAATAGGCACTGTATTATAGGATAGATAAAGACCATTGATATATCGCTTTTTTACAAAACGCCCTCCCCCTTCATTGAAGGTAAAAGAGAGCTCTTTAATTTTATTCAAATCAACAACCCGGATATGTTCATTGTGCTCATATGAAGAGTCATATATCTCTAGCTGTCTGAAGAAAATGTTATAGCGTCCAGAAGTTACATGAATACTTTCTCCATTGGAAAAAGTAACCTCAGTGGGAAGCCAATTATCGAAAATATACGTACGATAAGCTTGAGCATACATTGTTGGGCATAGTAGTACACATATTAGCAAAGCGTGAAAGCTCTTGAAAGATTTATTCATAGGTTATTGATAGTTTGGGTTAATTAGTACATGAGACATTCTATGTATCTTGTTATAGTGCTGCTATAAATAATATAGCAAAAGTCATGCGACTCACATTACTAACTTGCTGGCTTTTAGAGGTTTTAATGAAATAGTGCAACATTTTCATTTTTTGTACACAGAAAAAAAGCTTTTCCTTTTTATAAGGAAAAGCTTAAGTTTTTAACGCTTCTTTCTATTTTTCTTTTTCTTCTTCTTTTCTTTGATTTCATACTCTAGATCCTGAATTTCTTCCATCACAGCTTTCCAGTCTCCTTTTTCTTCTTTTGGCCTTAAATTGTCCAGATGAATTTCATCTTTCTCCATCCTTGCGATTTTTTTATCCAATAGTTCCTCTACTTCTTGTAGTAAAGGAAGCTCCCCTTTATCGCAAAACGAGATGGCTACACCTTTTGCCTCACCACGTCCCGTACGTCCTACACGGTGCACATAGTTTTCAGGAACTTCCGGCATATCGTAGTTTACGACATACTCCACTCCTTTTACGTCAATTCCCCTGGCGACAACATCCGTTGCAATCAGCAACTTAACCTTTCCTTCTCTGAAAATTTGTAAACGTTCTTCACGATCTTTTTGCTCAATACCTCCGTGCAGGGCAAATGCTTCAATACCTACACGTTCCATAGCTTTTTGTACCCTTTCGGCCCTTACTTTCGTTCTTACAAAGGCTATAATGCGCTTATCATCATTGGCCTTCACCATTTGCTCCAGGTATAGTCGCTTATCATCCATGTCGATCATAGCTACACCATGATCTACATTTTTGGTGATCTTGTCCTCTGGTGCAATTTGTATACGAATCGCCTTCTGATTCACCAAACGATAGGCAAGCTTCTTGATATGCTTATCAATCGTAGCAGAAAAGAATAACGTCTGTCTTTTGGAAGGCATTACACTGATCATTTGCAAGATATCATTCAAGAATCCTCTGTCTAGCATTTGATCAGCCTCATCCACCACAACGGTTTCTACCTGTTCAAAAGAAATATACCCTTGACTTTTCAAGTCAAACATCCGCCCTGGGGTAGCCACCAAAATATTGGTTCCTTTTCTCAATCGATCAATCTGGGGGTCTTGCTCTACTCCACCAAATACCGCTGTCGTCTTAATTTTCAAGTGCTTACTTAGTACCTGAAAGGTTTTAGCTGTCTGCTTTGCTAGTTCTCGGGTAGGCACCATCACTAATGCTTGAATTCCTTTATCCCTTGAACGCTGACGCGCCAATTTTTGCAAAATAGGAATAACATAAGCAGCGGTTTTTCCGGTACCGGTTTGTGCTATGGCTAATAGATCCTCTCCTTCCAAAATATGAGGAATGGATTTATGCTGAATATCTGTTGCTCTAATCATGCGCTCCTCCTGAAGGGCACGAACAATATTATTATCTAATTGATATCTCTCAAATTTCATGGTACAAAAATACGGATTATAACCTATTTGTCTCTATACCTTATAACAAACTATAGCCATAGAAATGCGACTACTCTTATATTCAGGAACTTTTAAGGGGGTATTATGAGTATTGAAAATGTAAATAAGTCTTAAATCACGTTATTCTAGATAAAATGCGTTGGAAAGGAAGAAGAAAAAGTCAAAACACCGTTGACAAGCGAAGGTCAACAGGAGGAGGTGGTAAACGAAATACATTGGGACTTGGTGGTCTTTTAATCGCTATTGTTTTATCCTTTGTACTAGGAGGCAACCCCTTACAGTATTTAGGTTTAGTAAATACAGTGACGAATGTAACAACGGAAAGTCACAGAGGTAGTCAATATACCCCATCAGCAGAAGAAGATGAGCTTGCAGAGTTTGTTTCGGTAGTACAGGCGGATACAGAGGATGTCTGGAATAAACTTTTTCGGGAGAATAATTTAACCTACAAAGAACCTAAGTTAATCATGTTTACGAGTGCTACCCGTTCAGGCTGTGGTAATGCAAGTGCTGCTACCGGCCCTTTTTACTGTCCGGCAGACCAAACCATCTATATAGACCTTAGCTTTTATGACGAACTGAGAAATCGTTTTGGAGCTCCTGGGGACTTTGCGATGGCTTATGTTATTGCCCATGAAGTGGGGCATCATGTACAGCATCTACTGGGAACTACTGACAAAGTACATGGGCAATCCGGAAGAATAAGTAAAAAAGAATACAATAAGCTTTCCGTGAAGTTGGAGCTTCAAGCGGACTTTTATGCCGGAGTATGGGCACGACATGCTGATGAGATGAAAGATATTATGGAATCCGGTGATCTGGAGGAAGCAATCAATGCTGCCAACGCGATTGGAGATGACCGCTTACAAAAACAGGCTCAGGGCTATGTTGTGCCAGATGCCTTTACGCATGGAACCTCCGAACAGCGTATGAAATGGTTCAGGAAAGGGTATGAGACTGGAGATGTGAGACAGGGAAATACGTTTGAAGCAATACAGTGATACTGAGTTATGAGTTATGAGTTATGAGTTGAAATTTAAAACTCATAACTCATGACTCACCATTTTATTTTCTTATCCGAAACACCAATCCTCCCGTAATATCTCCCTGGACAATCGGTATCGTAGTATTCACTCCTAAGCCAGTGGATGGTCCTCCAGTACCAATTCCCACATATCCTCCAACACCGTCAAAGAACATCGGGAGCATGAGTCGTCCTTGTAGTCGAATGCCAACTATATCATTGATAAAATATTTCATCCCCCCTCCTAGTAGTACGGAAAAACGCCAGGTGTCTTCTCCTCTGAATTCTTTATCATTGAAGCGGACTAACCCAGCTGTTAGAAGACTAAAAGGAATAAATGCCCCATCTGGATCCCCGAAGTTTTTCAAAGAACCTATTTGAAAATATTCTACCGAAGCTCCAAAGTCCCTACGCTCATAATTGAACGGTGGCGCTTGATAAAATGGGTAAGGGCGCCATTCTGCCCGAGTATCCATACGGGTATATCCTAACTCCAGCATTACTCTTGGTGTGATGGCAAAATCAATCATACCACCATAGTTTCCATTATCCTTGATCTTCAGGTCTCCTTCAATAAAATCAATACTTCCTCCAAACTGAAAGCCTCCAAATCCTGTGACCTCTATGCGCTGGCTATATCCTTGAAAGGTGATTAGGGTAAACAGTACCAATAGTACAAACTTTAATGGGTTATTATTCATAGCTATGTAATTGATAGGTTATTAATAGTTGTTGAACCGTTGAATTTCAATACTTCGTATTGAGTTGAATCGTTGATTCGAGTTGAACTGTTGATTGATATTGGTACTCACACAACAATTCAACTCGAATCAAGACGCCATGTAATGGAGCGAAGCTCAATTCAACGAATCAACGATTCAACAAAATGAATATAAGGGTATTCCACGAAAAAAGGCAATCCATTACTGGATTGCCTTTACCTGTATGCATCTATATTTTTTCCGTTTAATTACGGAACCGAAAGCCTTACTGTCTAAAAAGTAAGCTTATAACGTTTCGTATGGATTGTCATCCAAGAACTTCGTAGTGAAGTCACCTGACTTGAACTGATCGTTGTCCATCATTTTCAGGTGGAAAGGAATAGTAGTTTTCACTCCTTCAATCACAAACTCGTTCAAGGCACGTTTCATTCTCAAGATTGCTTCCTCTCTTGAATCAGCTGTTACGATCAATTTCGCAATCATCGAATCATAGTATGGAGGAATCGTGTATCCAGCATATACGTGAGAATCTACACGTACTCCTGCGCCACCTGGTAAATGCAACGAGATGATTTTACCTGGACAAGGACGGAAATCGTTTTCAGGATCCTCCGCATTGATACGACATTCGATAGAGTAAGCTTTAGGATAGTAGTTCTTTCCAGAAATAGGCTCTCCTGCAGCCACTTTAATTTGCTCCTTGATTAGGTCAAATCCTGTTACCTGCTCAGTTACAGGGTGCTCTACCTGAATACGGGTGTTCATCTCCATAAAGTAGAAGTCTCCGTTAGCGTCCAACAGGAATTCTACGGTACCCGCTCCTTCGTAACCAATGGCCTCAGCACCTTTAATGGCTGCTTGTCCCATTGCTTCACGAATCTCTGGAGTAATCGCTGGAGAAGGAGTCTCCTCGATCAACTTCTGGTGACGTCTCTGAATAGAGCAATCTCTCTCAGATAAGTGACAAGCTCTACCTCTAGAGTCTCCTACGACTTGAATTTCTACGTGTCTAGGATTCACAACGAATTTCTCCAGGTACATTCCATCGTTACCAAATGCTGCGCCAGCCTCTTGACGAGCGCTGTCCCATGCTTTTTGGAACTCTGATGGCTCGTTGATGATACGCATACCACGACCACCACCACCTGCTGTTGCTTTCAGGATTACAGGGTATTTGATTTCCTCTGCAATTTTCAATCCTTCTTCTACCGTAGACAATAGTCCATCAGAACCCGGTACCAAAGGTACTCCGGCGCTTTTCATGGTTGCTTTGGCTGTTGCCTTATCTCCCATTCTGTTGATCATGTCAGCAGAAGCACCGATAAATTTGATATTATTTTCAGCACAGATCGCAGAAAACTCTGCGTTTTCAGCTAGGAATCCATATCCTGGGTGAATCGCATCAGCATTGGTGATTTCTGCTGCTGCAATGATATTAGGAATATTCAAGTAAGACAATGTTCCTTGAGGAGGGCCAATACATACGGCTTCATCCGCAAAGCGAACATGCAAACTATCTTTATCAGCAGTAGAGTAGACTGCTACGGTTTTAATCCCCATCTCCTGACAGGTTCTAATAACACGTAAAGCGATCTCTCCCCTGTTGGCTATAAGTATTTTTTTAAACACGACCTTACAAGTTTTAGTTAGTAAAAAATATCTTCAGTTACAGTATCGTATAGCTATTGCTTAAGCTGGATCTACCAAGAACAATGGCTGATCGTACTCTACTGGAGAAGCATTTTCCACCAAAATCTTTACGATTTTACCAGATACCTCTGATTCAATTTCATTGAATAATTTCATCGCCTCAACGATACAAACCGTATCACCTTTCTTAACCGTATCTCCTACCTCAACAAACACTGGAGAATCAGGATTTGGAGAAGTATAGAATGTACCAATCATAGGTGACTTAATTTCGATATAGTTAGATGTATCTTCTGCTACTGGAGCCTCTGCTGCCGCTGGAGCTGGTGCTGGAGCCGCCGCAGGTGTTTCAACTGCTGGAGCCTCTGTCGCTACTGGAGCCGCCACTGGAGCTGGAGCTGCTACAGGCATCGAAGTAGGGATTTCTGAACGGAAAGAAGAAGCTGCTGCCTGATCGATATTTCTCTTAATGTGTAGCTTGATTTCAGCTGTTTCTACGTCAACTTCTTGTAAGCCTGAACTAGCAATAAAATTGATAAGGTCTTTAATTTCTGGTGCTTTCATAGTATGATATTATTTGTGAGATTAAGTTTAATGTATATATCGTGTGTTGGGATGATTTATCGTAATATGATAATCTCCGTTTAATAGATTTCTAAAAGTTGTCTGTACGTTTAAAAAGCCGGAAAGTATTGATTTTCCGGCTTTTAAAAGTGATTATCTCTTCACTCTTTCAACATATGAACGTGTTTTGGTATCAATCTTCAAAACATCCTCCTGGTTGATAAATAAAGGTGCTTGAATCTCGGCTCCTGTTTCCAGTTTCACAGGCTTTGTTGCATTGGTAGCAGTATCGCCTTTAACGCCTGGCTCAGTGTATACTACTTCCAGCTCTACGAACTGAGGAAGTTCTGCACCGATAATCTCGTCGTTGTTCTCCACGTGGAATAGAATATCAGCAAATTCTCCATCTTTCAACAAGTCGTTGTTTTCCAACATTGCTGGCTGAACGATTACCTGCTCGTAAGTATCCGTATCCATGAAGTTCAATCCCATATCGTCCCTGTAAAGGAATTGATGCTTTCTTCTTTCAATCCTTGCGGTCGTTACTTTGTGACCAGAAGGGAAAGTGTTATCAATAACCTTGCCTGTTCTGATACTTTTCAGCTTTGTTCTTACGAAAGCTGGTCCTTTTCCTGGCTTTACGTGCTGGAATTCAACGATGGCATAGATGTCATGGTTAAACTCAATACACAGGCCATTTCTAAAATCTGATGTAGATGCCATACAATTAGCTTTCTAGTGCGATATCACTAATTTGTGTAATAATGTAATTTGAAGCGGCTAATTTATAAAAAATACCCTAAAAAACGCTGTTTTTAGTTATTAATAGGCCCATTTTAAGTAAAGGGCACCCCAAGTGAAACCGCCACCAAAAGCTGCAAAAACAATATTATCTCCCTTATTTAGCTGATTCTCATAGTCCCATAGACACAAAGGCAAGGTTGCAGCGGTAGTGTTGCCATACTTTTCAATATTCAACATTACCTTCTCCGGACCGATGTTCATACGGTTTGCTGTAGCATCAATAATACGCTTATTAGCCTGATGTGGTACCAACCAAGCAACATCATCCCCAGTAAGGTTATTGCGCTCCATAACCTCTGCAGATACTCCTGCCATATTGGATACTGCATGCTTGAAGACCGTTCTTCCATCTTGCTTAGCAAAGTGCTCTCTGTTTTGTACTGTTTCAATAGAAGCTGGTTTCAAACTCCCTCCTGCTGGCATTTTCAATGCATCTCCACCTCTACCGTCTGATTTCAATACAAAGTCCATTACACCATATTCTTCTTCTGTAGGCTCAAGCATCACTGCACCTGCCCCATCTCCAAAAAGAATACAAGTTGTACGATCTTCATAATCGATGATGCTAGACATCTTATCTGCACCCACTACAATTACTTTCTTATAGGTGCCACTGCTGATAAACTGGGAACCTGTACTCATTGCATATAAGAACCCTGAACAAGCCGCTGCAATATCATAGCTGAACGCATTGAATGCACCAACTTCTGCAGCAATCAAATTGGCTGTTGCGGGGAAGACCATATCTGGTGTCACGGTAGCACAAATGATCAAATCTACTTCTTCCGGCTTTGTTCCCGTTTTCTCCAATAGTTCCTGAACTGCCTTCGCACCCATATAGGATGTTCCTCGCTCTCCTTTCAGAATTCTTCTTTCCTTGATTCCTGTTCTCTCCAGAATCCATTCGTTATTTGTCTCTACCATGGTAGAAAGCTCTTCGTTCGTCAATACATATTCTGGAACGTAGCCTCCTACACCTGTAATCGCTGCTCTGATCTTCTTGTTCATTAGATTCGTTTATTTTGTTTCTCAGGATGGACCCTAATAGAAATAGATTCTCAATTGTGAAAAATTAAGAATCTCTATCATTTTGCCGTGAAAAATCTACCAAATATATAAGAGAGGTTCAATAAATTCTACTATCAGCAATGAAGTTTTTAATTTTTAGGGTTCCTTTTTAAATGAATGAATGATGTCTTTTTCAATAACTGTAATTAGGTAAAAAATGAATTTTTATCAAAAAAAATGGATTATATAAGGATCATTTTTTTTAGTCAATCGAGTAGGAAGGTAGGGATTAGTTCCCTACCTGTCCTCTCACACCACCCTGCGTACGGA
>NZ_BAABJX010000070.1:0-20216 GCF_039543525.1 Algivirga pacifica | reverse complement strand
TAGGGGTTAGGACGCCAGGTTTTCATCCTGGTAGCAGGGGTTCGAATCCCCTACGGAGTGCCATAGTTAATTGTTTAATCGACATGTCTATTAGTAGATATGTCGATTTTTTTTTTGCCCGAAGGGCGATCCTTGTGGTCGTCTCGGATAAAGGATGAAGGAATTAAACTCTTTATACCCTATTACAAGGCCTGTTCATGAAATTTATTTTTTCATTCAGGACATAGAATGTAGGCCCTGCATCCCATTATTTATTAATTTCCTCCTTCCTCCTTCCTCCTTCCTCCTTCCTCCTTCCTCCTTCCTCCTTCCTCCTTCCTCCTTCCTCCTTCCTCCTTCCTCCTTCCTCCTTCCTCCTTCCTCCTTCCTCCTTCCTCCTTCCTCCTCCTTAGATATGATAATCAGAGTAAGAAGTTAGCTTATAGCCTGAATAATGTTAAGGAGGCGTAGGAAACTTGAACGCTCATAGTAATGCTTGTGTTAGAGTGGTCACAACAGCCATTATTAAATAAAATTTAATAGCTATGAGGAAAATACTACTGATGACCCTGTTTACGGTTTCCATATTTATAGCAGGGAACTTATATGCACAAAATTCAAAAGATTTGAGTGGAACAGGAATGGTCAAAATATTGGGTACTTCAACACTCCATGATTGGGAGGCTGAGTCCAAAGATATAAAGATTACAGGGACAGCGACTACAGGAGAAGGAGGAGAGGTGACGGCTATTGAAAATATGAGAGTGGTTGTGCCTGTGAAAACACTGAAAAGTGGTAAAGGGGGGCTGGACAGCAATATGTATGATGCACTAAAAGAGCCTAAAAACCCGGAAATTATTTTTGAGGTTACCGAATCGACACCTTTAGATGGCTCTTCTGTAGAGGTAAGTGGTAATCTTACGATTGCAGGGGTAACTAAGCCGGTTAAACTAACCGCCCAAAAGTCAGGTAGTACCTATAAAGGGAGTATGAAAACCAAGATGACCAATTTTGGAATTGACCCACCAAAGGCATTGATGGGAACGGTAAAATCAGGAGATGAAATTACCCTTGAATACGAAGCAACTTTGAAATAGTGAAGAGAGCATAGCCTTATGTTCTTAAGAATCAATACATAAAATTAAAGCTTCATAATAACCCAAACCTATACTATACAGCTATGAAAAAAGTATTTACCCTTCTATTACTGAGTGTTATAGGCATTAGCGCTTTTGCGCAGCAACCACCGATTAGCAACTTTAGGCCGTACGACCAAACAGGGATTAATGTCTTTGAGCCTCCGAAAGAAAATGACACCTTACCAGAGAATGTGAGGGTGCGTATTGGTGGTAACTTTGCTTTACAGTTTCAGTTGCTAGAGCACGAAAATAATGCTGACCCAGTGATTGTGAATGGCGCAAATGTCAATGAACTGATCGAGATTGGGAATAACTTTAATAATGCAACAGCCAATTTCAATATTGATGTGGCCTTATTACCTGGTGTTCGAATGAACTTGATTACCTATTTGTCTTCCAGACACCATGCAGAGGCTTGGGTGAAAGGAGGGTATCTACAAGTGGATGGAATGCCTTTCCTTGGGTCTGATGCCATTGACGATTTGATGCAGTTTCTGACTATTAAAGTAGGACACATGGAAATCAATTATGGTGATCCTCACTTTAGAAGAACAGATAATGCCAATGCAATGTATAACCCATTTGTTGGTAACCTAATTATGGATGCTTTTACGACAGAGATTGCGGGAGAGATTTATTTTAGGATGGCAGGATTCCTTGCTATGGGGGCAATATCCAATGGTAGTATTAGTGGCAGTTCCTTAAAGCTGGAGGAGTCGAATGTATCCTTTTACGGTAAACTGGGATACGATGCCAATGTTTCAGATGATTTACGTTTACGCCTAATGGGCTCTGTGTATAACAATAGTAGTTTGAATCGAAATACCTTGTATGGAGGAGATCGTAGTGGGTCTAGATACTATCATGTATTGGCGAATAACAAGGATGATTTTACGACAGGTCGTTTTAATCCGGGCTTTAGAGATGTGACTTCTTTTATGATTAATCCATTTGTGAAGTTCTTAGGATTAGAGTTCTTCGGTACTTATGAACATACTTCTGGTACAAAAGCCGATGGAGATGAAAAAGGAGATTATGACCAGTTGGCAGGGGAGTTGATTTTTCGCTTCGGTGGGGAAGAGCGTTTCTTTATAGGGGGACGTTATAATACTGTCTTTGGTAATGATGTAAATGATGCGGATGATATTCAGATTGACAGAGTACAAGCTGGTGGTGGATGGTTTATTAGTAAAAATATTTTGACCAAGGTAGAGTATGTTCATCAAGAATATAAAGACTTTCCTTCTACAAGTAGATTTAGTGGAGGACAGTTCAATGGCTTAATGATAGAGGCAGCCATTGGCTTCTAGATTGAGGCTAGTCACTGCATTTTAATATGCCTATCTCTTTATTTGTTTATGAAAGGGGTAGGTATATTTTTTTGGGTTAACGGTGGGTTCTTGCTAAGAAGGATATTTAGCAGTTACAGAGTAGCATAAAGATTATAAAAATGAAGAGAAGTATTTTAGTATTCTTGCTGTTTGGGTTGGTTTCTTTTGGAATAGCTCAGGAACGAACATGGAACTTGCACTTTGACCAGGAAGGCTGCTACTTGTATTTAAATGGAGCCACGAACGTCAATAAATTTAGTTGTGCCTATAGCATCGATCCTTTAGTCGATAAAACAAAGGTAATATCAGAGAACCAGAAGCAAGGGTATCTGTTTTTTCATCAGGCATTATTAAAGGTAGAAGTAAAACGACTTGATTGTGAGAGGAGTTTGATGACCAAAGAAATGAGGGATTTATTACAGGCTGAGAAGTATCCTTACCTTATGATAGAGTTGCAGGATTTAATTTTTGACAGAGCATCAACTGATATACAATCCTTTTCAGGGAAAATGAATACAATGATGATAATCGCTGGACAAAATAAAGAAGTGATATTACCTGTAAATATTGTTGCCTTGGCAGAAGGTTATATGGTCAAAGGAAGTACCGTAGTGGATATTACAGAATTTGGGCTAGAGCCTCCTGTAAAAATGCTGGGAACGGTTAAAGTAAAAAAAGAGATAGAAATTCATGTGGCATTTAAAGCGAACTGACAATAGTTAAACATAAAATACAAATTCATAACCATGAAACTTTAAATGATTAACCAATCATATTTTTAACTTTGCAGAAAAGTTATGAAGATTTAACTACTGGACATGAGGTATCTATTTTCTAATTTACTCATTTGAAAATACCTGAATTTAGTTCATTTCCGGTAGTCAGTATGAAGATATAAATAGTTAGGTAATGATTTTAAGTATAGATACATCCACTACCGTCTGTTCTGTGGCATTACATAGTGTAGATGGCGCATTGATATCATTTTATGAGTTACATCTGGAATATTCGCATTCCGAGTATTTGAATCAGATGATCGAACAGGTATTACAGAATGCCCGTTTACAAATGAGTGATTTGGCAGCGATCGCTATTTCGGAAGGACCGGGCTCTTACACGGGATTACGGATAGGAACTGCCACCGCAAAAGGATTATGCTATGCATTGGATATTCCGTTGATAGCCGTAGGAACATTGGAGGCTATGGCAAAAGAGGTTAGCCCATACTATGGTAAAGGAACATTACTTTGTCCCATGATAGATGCCCGAAGAATGGAGGTATACACGGCTTTGTATGATCATACCTTGCATATAGTGAAAGAAGTGCATCCCAAAGTGATGGAAGAAGGAGCTTTTGCACAGGAAATGGAAAAGTATCAATTAGTATACTTCGGGAATGGTGCGGAAAAGTGCCAGCCAATACTGTCAACAGGAAATAGTTACTATGTTAAAGATATTGTTCCTTCAGCAAAACAAATTGGTATACTGGCAGTAGAAAAATTCAAGAAAGAGGATTTTAAAGATGTGGCTTACTTTGAGCCATTTTACCTGAAAGAATTTAGAACAAACCCTTCAAAGAAAAACCCTTTAGGAAAACGATAGTGGTATAGTAGAAGAGCGAGAAGTAATTGCATTTTCCTTATATTTTTCTGTTATCTCTTGCGATAATCATATGATTATCAAGAATAGTTCCTATTTTAAAAACAGTATTTAAGATTAACGTAAATACAGACATACTAAACACATATTATAAAATGGGACTATTTGATAAAATTAAATCTGTTGCCAATATGGTAACGGGAGGGGCGGCTGAAGTGGTCGCATCTATTGATCACGATGGAGAATTGGTATTGGGAGAGCCGTTCAAAATAAGAGTACAGGCCCTAGCTAAATCTAACTTATCAATTGATAAGGTATACCTAAAACTCAAGTCTGAGGAGAGAGTAGAAGTAGAAGGAATAGAAGTAGAGTATGAAGAGGATGGAGAAAGAGAAATAGAGCATACGATTGCTAGAAAAACTACGGTTACTTATGAGCACGAACTATTGGTCGCAGGTCCTCAGACGTTGAATGATGGAGAAACCTATGAGTGGGAAATAGAAGTGAGCATTCCTGAAAATAATAATGGGACTTATCGAGGTATACATGCCAAACATGAGTGGAAATTCTTTGTTGGACTAGATGCTTTTGGTAATGATCCAGATACTGGCTGGATTCCTTTTGAGATTTATTAATGAAGAATTAAGAGTAAGTAATATTCTTAATTCTTCATTCTTATTATTGGGTAATACTATCCCAAACAGCATCCAAAAACGTTTGTGTTTTTTCGGTCTTTTGAATACTATTTTTTATAGCCTCTTGATTATCTTCTTGTATTAATTGAGCGAAATGATTAATCATATGGACTGTTTGTGGTTGTGTATTGCCTACAGGGAGATGCTGAAATTCTTGAGGAGATGCCATCCCAGTTCTTAAAGTATAGATCACTTGATGGTCGGGGTTGTCAAAAGCAAAGCCACTATTCCAGTCTAATACAAAGTCATCCAATTGTATACTTCCTGATTCTCCCAGAATATCTAAATCCATGCGGCAGACACCTGCATTATAACCGATATTCCATGTAGAGGTCATCCCCCCCTTAAATTCAATTAAACCGGCAGCTCTGAAGATAGCATTGGTTTGAGGATCTCTCTGTACGAATGTTTTTAGGCTTTCGATCTCCTTTGCTTCCGGCATATATTCGACAATTCCTCTAAGAGAGTACCAGGTCATATCTCCAATGGCACCTGTAGGTTCTGCGGCAGGATTATAACGAATATTATCCCTATCGAGAAATGGAAAGAAAAAGGTCGAATTAATTGCTTGAGGATTGCCTATTTGTGAGGAGATCGTTTTCTGTAATAAAGCGGTACGAGGGTGATGGGTAAAGTGAGTAGCATCCATAAAGGCGACATTATTTTCGGTACATACAGCTGTAATACGTTTTACAGAGGCTACATCTATAAAAGGTTTATCTACCAATATATGTTTTCCATTTTCGGCTGCTGTAATTGCAATTGCTTCCTTTGCAATAGTAGGTGTTCCAATATAAGCGGCATCAATACCATCCCATTGTACAAGTGTTTCCCATTGATCAAAAGTATGGGGAATATGATGTGTGTCGGCAAATGTTTGCGCATTTTTCAACGATCGGCTACTGACAGCGACCAGGGTTGCTTGATTAGCTTGGTTAATCGCAGAAGCGATCACATTGGAGATCATTCCTGTACCAATAATGCCTATACGAATGTTGTTACTCTTATCTATCATAACCGTTGTAGTGTTTTGTTCTTTTATTTTTGATGATACAAAGGTCAGGGATAGAAAGGGGGAATTACAGGAAACAGGTCACAAGTTTATTGTGAGGTAGGTCACAGGTTAATGAAGAATGAAGAATGACAATTACTCATTTTCAACTCGTCATTATTCATTAAGTTTCTTTTTTCCAAGTCGACTAAGTGTTTCTCTGGATACTCCAATGTAAGAGGCGAGTAAGGTTTTCGGAACACGTTGTAATAGGGTGGGATAAAGGGTAGTGAGTTCGTGGTAGCGCTCTTCAGCATTATTTTTTAGGAATGAAAGGATTCTTTTTTGGGAGGCTACATACCCACCTTGGGCTTTCAGGCGGAAGAAGTTGGCCATTTGAGGCAGGGATTGACAAAGTGCTTCTCTATTTGCAAGTGTTAGGCAAATCAATTCACTGTCTTCCAGACAGTTCACATTGATGCTGGCAGGAGTTTGATTAAAGTAAGCATCATAGTCTGAAATCCACCATCCTTCCATAGCAAACTGTAAGATATGTTCTTTGCCATCATTATTATAGTAGGCTTTTAAGAGACCTTTTCCTACCCAATAATCAGAACGAATATAATCATCTTCTTGTACCAAAAACTGATGTTTTTTCAGCGATTTTTGGGTAAAGTGTGACCAGATAAATTCAAAATCTTCCTCTGTGATAGGAAGGGTTTGTTCAATATGTTGTTTAAATAAAGATTTCATAATAAGGGTCTGTAGCGTTAGGTGAAGCACTAATTTGGGATATTGACGGAGAAAATAAAAGCGCTTCCCATATCATTGGGAAGCGCTTTTTTATACAATAGCAGGTATAATTAGTTCTGCTTAGCTTCGCTTTCAGCAGGAGCTTTGTCTACTACTGGTTTCTCGTTTCTGTTAGCAATTTCCCAAGCAGTGGCAAAGATAAGCTTTGCTCTTAGAGCTTGTTGCTCATAAGCGATCTTATCAGGAGTATCGGTTGCTTGATGGTAATCTTCGTGTGTACCGTTGAAGTAGAAGATTACTGGGATATTATGCTTTGCAAAGTTGTAATGGTCAGAACGGTAATAGAAACGGTTTGGATCGTTCTTGTCATTGTACTTATAGTCTAACTCAATGTTAGGAACGGCTTCTTTTGCTACCTCTTCGTGTAGCTGGTGAAGGCCAGAGGATAGCATGTCAGAACCGATGATATAGATAAAGTTAGGATTATCTTTATGCGCCTCGTCAATACGACCGATCATGTCCACATTAAGGTCTACGATAGTTTTCTCCAATGGGATAATAGGATTGTCTGAGTAGTACTCAGAGCCTAATAAACCTTTTTCCTCACCAGTGAAGTTCAGGAAAAGAACACTTCTTCTTGGTCTGTATCCCTCTTTTGCAGCAGTAACAAATGCTTCAGCAATTTCTAGTACACCAGTTGTTCCAGAACCATCATCATCTGCACCATTGTATACTTCTCCATCGTTGATTCCTACGTGATCATAGTGTGAAGAAATTACTACTACTTCGTCTTTCAGGTCAGTACCTTCCATAAAGGCCATTACGTTCTCGGTATGTACTTTACCAACGTTTAGTTTGGCTCCTAGTTTACCTTCAACGACATAGTTGGCTGCCTTGAATTCCTGACTGCTTGCCACCTCTGCCAGCGATACGTCTTCTCCTAGTCCAAATAGTTTTTTAACTCCCTTTGGAGAACTAAACAAAATACCAAAATCGGAGCTTTTTGCATCGTCAAAGCTTAATGAAGGTTTTGCAGAGTACTGACGGAAAAACTTAGCTCTTGAGGCAAACTCCTGATCTGAACCCATGACGATCATAATCGCTTTAGCTCCTTTGGATTTAGCTAATGTGATTTTTGCTCTGGTATCAGAACGCTTTCCTTCTGATGCATCTAGGATAACGGCTACTTTTCCTTCCATAGAAAGTGTACTGAAGTCTGCTTCTGTACCAGTTCCTAAGAATACATACTCCGTATCAATTGCTTCAGCGTTGAAGTTACCGTAAGCAACAAAATCTTCGAAGTTTTCACCTTTGTGATGCTTGGTCTCTACGGTATAATCATTGACCTGTACACTGTTCAGTGTGAATTTTTGAAGGTAAGGGTTAGGAACACCAGCTACTGGTCCTGCCAATCCTTGCTCAAAGTAGAATTTAGTCAAGTAGTCTGCCGCTACTTTTTGTCCTCTTTCTCCGGTTTCACGTCCTTCAAATTCGTCTGATGCAAAAGTCATCAAATGCTCCTTTAGGTCTTCAGGAGTAATGGTATTCATGTACTTGGATACAATCTCTTTGTCCAGAATATTGGATGGAGACTTGCTCACTTGCTGTGTCCCTTTTGGGGCCTGACAAGCAGTAAAGGCCGCCAAGGCCGCTGCAGTTAAAATTGATTTGTTCATTATTAAGGTAATCGTTAATACGAGCTGATCTCGTAGAAATTAATATGTAAAAAAAAACACTAGAATAGACAGCAGAGCAGTCTCTTCTGTACTTTAGATTCGATTGCGTTCAGGTAACCAAGGCATACGTCTCTTCAAGTAATTGACAAGCGCCTCATTCCATTGTGGGTTTGGGGCAGTGAGAATCTCTTTTATAGTGACCAAACGACCTCCAATCATGAGTTCATCCCATATAGATATACGAATGACCATAATTTGCTTTAATGGTAAATAGAGATCCAATAAGTAATCCACAAAGGCATTGAATTTCCAGGCTGGAGCGCCTTCACCCTGTAAGTCCCCACGAGTTTCACTCCCGGGACCAAAATTTACTTCTGCGGCTTTATGCGTCCAGCTCCGATCAGTTACTCCAGACTTTAAGCACTCAGCTTCTTTTTTTCTGGAATAGCTCCTGTACTTTTCGACTTTGAAACCAATATAATTTTGTTGATAAATTTCTGCCCTTAGGGTACGCATACGGTAACGATTAAAGTGCAGTTGGTCATCAAGGAAGACTACCGTATTTTGGTCCAGGGTAATGGGCCATTGTGGTAATCTTATTTTTCGAAAATCAGCCTTTCCTCCTAAAGAGGCATAAACTTCTTTGACCTCTTCCTTAAAGGGAGAAGATACAATATCCTTTATATCAGGTTGTGGAATAGGATCTATATGGTCAGGAAAGTGATCCAGCACTAGTTCCCTGAATTGTTGAAACTTGAAATCCATAGCCACGAATATAAATAATTAATTAAATAATTGGGCATTCTGGAGAGTCTATCCTTGGCAGAGTATTGTTCGAGCCTGTAAGAAGTCATTCCAAATTTCTTGTAGGATTTCAGCGGCAGGTCGAATGCGATCGAGGTGGTAGGCTACTTGTCCTATTTCAAGTTCTCCTTCATGCATGTCTCCTTCAAACATACCCTTTTTAGCTCTTCTTTTACCAAGAAGTGCAGTGAGTTCATCTGTGGTTGCTCCTCGTATCTCAGCCTCTTTGACTTGCTCAAAAAAATCATTTTTTAATAAGCGTACAGGAGTGAGTTGTTTTAACGATAAGACCGTATCCCCCTCTTGTGCATCAATTACTTTTTGTTTGAAATTTTGATGTGCAGAAGACTCTTCACTAGTAACAAATGCGCTACCAATCTGTACTCCTTCTGCTCCGAGGGCTATAGCGGCTAGCATTGCTCTTCCGGAGCCAATCCCTCCAGCGGCAATTACAGGGATGTTTACCGTATCTTTTACCATAGGAATAAGACACATCGTAGTGGTTTCCTCTCGACCATTGTGCCCTCCAGCCTCAAAGCCTTCCGCTACCACAGCATCTACACCTGCAGCTTCCGCCTTCAAGGCAAATTTGCTACTAGAGACTACATGTACAACCGTAATACCAGCTTCTTTTAGATGGGAAGTCCATAGCTTGGGATTGCCTGCTGAGGTAAAGACAATAGGAACACGCTCTTCTATGATGATGACCATGATCTCTTCAATATCAGGGTAGAAGAGAGGGATGTTGACAGCAAAAGGTTTGGTCGTAGCTTGTTTACATTTTTGAATGTGTGTTCTGAGTATTTCAGGATACATGGATCCCGCACCGATAATGCCTAGTCCTCCGGCATTACTGACAGCGGAGGCAAGTTCCCATCCACTGCACCACACCATGCCGGCTTGTATGATGGGGAAGTCAATGTTAAATAGTTTGGTTATTCTGTTGTTCATTGGTAAGCGATTAAGAATGAAAAATGAGGAATGAAGAATGAAGAGTATTAATATCCTTCATTTTTCATTCTTCATTCCTCATTAATAATTTATTGTCTATAGGATTTTACTCCTTTTTCTTTGGCGTATGCCATAATCATATCGTAACGACATTTACGGAAGTTTTCACGTTCAATTTCATCGATGCTTTCCTTAGTAGTGATGGTACTACTCTTAGGAGTCTCAAAAAGAACGATTTGCTCCATCCAGATTCCTGGATGCTCTGAGAATAGAATCTCACAAGCTAGAAAAATTTCTTTGGCAATATTTTCGGCACTAGGGTTACAGTGTTCTCCTTCTCCATTAATACTCATGGTCCAGTACTTATATCCTTCCTGATTACAGACGTTGATAAGCACCTCATCTTTTGGGTTGAGTAAGGCACCATGGTCCATCATATCCTGAAGGAATGCTTCTCCTACACGTTTGATTTCTCCAAAGTCAATGGCATAACCAATTGCTTCTGTCTGGTTGAAGCCAATACCTAACTCATAGAGGTAAGAATGCCCGTGGATATTTCTACATTTTGAATAATGGTCCATCACTCGGTGCATGGCATCAAAGTGCCCCTTGCGAACTGCTAATTGTTTACCCATGATTTTTTAAATTGAAAAGGAAGTACAACTGCCGGTTGAAATAGGCCGCACTCCAGATTATTTAGTTAATTGAATTTGATATCCGTATGATCACCAAGGTTGAGGCTTTGGTGTGTGCCTTTTAAGTTAGAGTCATGCCCGACCAAAGAGTCTTTAAGAATTAACTGATCCAATTTGCTGAATGTTCCAATAATGGAGTTCTCTACCATGCAATTATGGATTTCTGAGTTGTCTCCGATCACCGTATTGGGACCAATAATAGAATTTTCAATTTTGCAGTTGATCCCAATTTTGACAGGTTGTATCAATACACAACCAGGAAACTCCGTTTGGGGAGTTGTTTTAAAGCCAGGGCGTTTCAATAAATGTGCATTGGCATCCAGTAAAGAATGTTTTTGTCCACAGTCATACCAGCCATCCACAAGCTTGGCCTTGAATTGACTGCCATTGAGAAGCATTTGCTGTAAGGCGTCAGTTAAGTGAAACTCCTCGTTAGTGGTGATTTCATTCTCAATAATATACTGTATAGCTTCCACCAGTTTACCGGCATCGTCAATTTTGTAGAGCCCCGCCAACCCCATGTTAGACATGGGGATACGTGGTTTTTCTACCATACGCTGAACATACCCTTCTGTATTGTTCTCAGCAATACCAAAATCAGTTGGTTTAGTTACTTTTTGTACTCCTACGACACAGCCTTCTGTTTGAATAAATTCTTCTAAATCGACATCAATGATAGAGTCTCCCAAACAGATCAAAAGTTCTTTTTCATCTTCAATATACTCTTTGGCAGACCATATCGCATGTGCAGAACCCTCTCTGGGTACCTGTACTACAAAAGTAAACATCAGTTCCTTGTTGCTAGAGTATTGGGAATAGACAAAATCCTCTATCCTTGTCCCCATGTATCCAATAATCAACACAAATTCCTTGATTCCCTTTTCGACGAAGAAGTCGATGATATGCCCGATAATAGGCTTTCCAGCGACCGGAAGTAGCGCTTTGGGTTGAGTGTTAGTCAAAGGACGAAGTCTGGAACCTCTACCAGCAACAGGAATGACGACTTTCATAACAATTTTTAATTTTCAATTATCAATTTTCAATTTACCATTATCAATGAACAGTTCTCAATTATCAATGGGGAACAAATAATTGAAAATTGATAATTAATCATTGATAATTAATGCTACTAAGCTAGTAATTATACCTGTGAAGCATCATGCTCACTGCTCAACTTCGTCTTTTTCCACTCTCAAGTTGTTGATAATAAACTGCTGCCTACTCTGGGTGTTCTTGCCCATATAGTAGCTTAATAACTCCTTGATAGTTGTATCCTCGTGAAGGATTACAGGATCCAAGCGGATGTTCTCTCCGATAAAGTCACCAAACTCGTCTGGGGAGATTTCACCTAATCCCTTAAATCGAGTGATTTCTGGTTTGCCTCCTAGCTCTTTGATGGCTTTTTGTCTTTCTTCATCAGAGTAGCAGTAGAAAGTTTTCTTCTTATTTCTCACACGGAACAAAGGAGTCTCTAGAATATACAAGTGTCCCTGTTTTACCAAATCCGGGAAGAACTGCAAGAAGAAGGTCAACATCAATAGACGGATGTGCATACCGTCAACATCGGCATCCGTAGCGATAACCACACGGTTATAGCGTAATCCTTCAATACCGTCCTCAATATTCAAGGCATGCTGTAGGAGGTTGAACTCCTCGTTTTCATATACCACTTTCTTGGTTAGAGAGAAGGTGTTTAGTGGCTTACCTCTCAAACTAAATACAGCTTGTGTTTGCACGTCCCTTGCCTTGGTGATACTACCACTGGCAGAGTCTCCCTCGGTAATAAACAAGGTAGTATTTTGCAGCCTCTCCTGATCGCCCTTCTTATCGTTGTAATGCAAGCGACAATCCCTTAGCTTTTTGTTATGAAGGTTGGCTTTTTTAGCGCGCTCATTGGCTAACTTTTTTACTCCTGCAATTTCCTTTCGTTCTCTCTCGGATTGAAGAATACGCTTTAGGAGTGCTTGTGCCGTATCTGGGTTCTTGTGTAGGTAGTCATCTAATTCCTTCTTGACAAATTCATTGACAAAACTACGAACCGTAGGACCATCAGGAGCCGTATGAATAGAACCAAGCTTAGTTTTTGTTTGAGATTCAAAAACAGGTTCCTGTACACGGATTGCAATAGCCGCTTCTATGGAAGCACGAATATCTGTTGCATCGAAGTTTTTATTGAAGTGCTCACGAACTGTTTTTACGACAGCTTCTCGCAAAGCAGCTTGATGTGTTCCTCCTTGGGTGGTATACTGTCCGTTGACAAAAGAGTAATACTCTTCACCATACTGACTGGTATGCGACATCGCAATCTCAATTTCATGCCCTTTCAGATGAATGATAGGATAGCGACGCTCCTCGTCTTTTGTCTTACGGCTTAATAAGTCAAAAAGACCATTTTTGGAGAAGTATTTCTTTCCGTTATAGTTGATGCTAAGCCCTGCATTCAGGTAAGCATAGTTCCAGATCTGGTTTTCCAGATACTCAGGAATGAAGCGGAAGTTTTTAAAAATCCCTCCATCAGGCTTGAAGAAAACACGAGTTCCATTAGGCTCAGAAGAACTTTCGACTTTATGGTCACTCGTCAATTTTCCTTGCTCAAACTCAGCCGTTTTCTTTTGTCCTTCCCTTACAGAAGAAACTCTGAAGTAGGTAGACAAGGCATTAACGGCTTTGGTACCGACACCATTCAGACCTACTGATTTCTGGAAGGCATTGGAGTCATATTTTGCTCCTGTGTTGATCTTGCTTACACAGTCGATCACTTTTCCTAAAGGAATACCTCTTCCGTAATCCCTAATTTCTACACTGTCTTCTTTGACAGATACCTCGATGGATTTACCAAAACCCATCATATGTTCGTCAATACTGTTATCGATCACCTCCTTAACTAGTACATAGATACCATCGTCAGGAGCCGATCCATCGCCCAGCTTACCGATATACATTCCGGGACGCAGGCGTATATGTTCTCTGGGTTCCAGAGACTTAATACTGTCTTCGGTATAATTGTGTTGTTCTGCCATAATATGATTATCAATATCGTTTTCCGATGTTCAGGCACATTTTCTGTAAATGTAAAAAAAGTAAGAAGTATTTGTGGTATTACTCCTTTTTTATACAAACATAAAAAGTTTCGGAAAACGATCGTTACGATTGCTTAAATAATGAGCAAATTTAATAAAAATAGCAGAGAAAAGGTAAGGGCGACCCTTGTGGTCGCCCCCGAAAGTTAAGATGGTAAAAGAATTAGTGATTAGTAGTTGGTGACTAGTAATTATCAAAAAACACTAACCACTTACAAAGCCACTGGACGCATCACTTTCACTAATCGCTCCTGCCAGAATTTAAGACTTAGGTTAGCAGAAATAACTCCTTTAGAAGAAGAGGCATAAACAAACTGTAAATCGCCACCATCTTTAGATGTAACGATTCCTACTGTTTCAGGGGTCGTATTGCCAGAGAAAGAGAAAAACACTAAGTCTCCAGGTAGGATATTATCTCTTAATACTTCCTCTCCATAGCCAGCAAGTTTACTAGTTATCCTTGGTAGGTCGTGTCCGGCAGCTAAGTAAGCCTGACATACTAAGCCGCTGGCATCGATACCCTCCTGAGAGTTTCCTCCATATTTATAAGGAGCACCTTCGTATTTTGTAATTTCCTTTAGGGCTGCACGAACTGCAGCAACATATCCTAGTTGCTGAGCAGGTTTCAGAGTTCCCATAGCAGTGACTACATCTTCTTGAATTGATTGAGCTGGACGCGTAATTTTGATAAGTTTTGTACTCCAGTAATCGGAGGTAAGGTTACCATTGGTTACCCCTTTTGAGGAGGAGGCATACGTAAATAGAATCTTAGTTTTATCAATATCAGTAATGATTCCTACTGATTCCGGTGATTTACCCTCAGAGAAAGAGAAGAATACTAAATCTCCAATAGCAATTTCAGGTAAAGCGATCTCAGTACCGAATTCTGCCTGCTTAGAAGTTACCCTAGGTAAATCAATTCCAGCTTGTTGATAAAGAGAGTAAACTAATCCACTAGGGTCTACACCTTCGTGATCGGTTCCTCCTAGTTTGTAAGGAGTATTATCAAATGAACTGAGGTTACTCATAACCTCTGCGATAGCCTCGTGATTGGTGGCGATCACTGGATTTTCTGTGCTTTCGTCTTTAGAGATTACAACTTTTGTGGTAGAGGTATCTGAAGAGGTCTGTTTCTTAGAAACATTTAATTCGGCATTAGCCGTGGAGGTTTGTTCATTGGTATTGCTTTGACAAGATACAGCAGAAAATGCCATACCAAGGATAACGGCAGATGACAAAAAGTTTTTCATTAATTTTAGTATTTAGGATATGTAAAAATTATTGAAACCATCATATGGTGTCAATTGTATTGTTTGTTTAAATAGTGAACGGTCCTTTTTGTGCGTTGTATCTTTGATGGCAGCACTCCTCATTCCCATATGTTATTGTCGATTCAACGCAACATATCTATAATAACCACAACCGATTAAGGTGTATTGACAGGTCTTTGTGCTTTGATATAATAATCGCTCCACCAACCGTTTAAATTGTCTTTCCTGACACCTTTACTGGTAGAGGCATGTACAAAAATGACGTCATTAGAGGTAACTTCCATAACCATGCCGACATGACGGATATTTCGCCCGTTGCCAGGAGTAGTGAAGAAAATAAGGTCCCCCGGTTGTAAGTCTGATCGCTTGACAGGAGAACCATACCGTGATTGAGAGCTGGAATTTCGAGGTAGTTCTATTCCTGCCTTTTTATAGAGTTGATAGGTGAGTCCTGAGCAATCAACCCCCTTTTTAGTCATTCCACCAATACGGTATTTTACGCCCATCCAGTTAACACTTTCTTTGATGGCGATAGCAACGGCTTCTGAGTTTACCTTGATAGGCCCTGTTTTTTCAGGAGCAGAATTATCGGCAACAATTTTATCTAGCTTAGAGGCATACTTATCTTGATATGCTTTAATAGCTTCACGTTCGTTTGTTTCCAGTTTTTTTGTGCGGTCGGCATAGGTATATCTTGTTTTACAACTCTGCTGTACAAATGCCAGAAACAGGATACTGATAAGTATAGAAAAACGAATAGGTTTATAATGAAGCAACATACTTTGAACAGTTAACAGTGATCGGTGATCAGTGAAGATGATCACTGACACACGAAAATAAGTTGTATATATTTTTAATTTTGAAATAAGATTATGAACTGCTCCATGACTAGCTTTTGAGGATAACTCATAACTCATAACTCATAACTCATAACTCATAACTCATAACTCAACAATCAATCCGGTTTGTGGCTTTCACCCAACGATCTGGTATTTCACCTTCTAGCGCCTTTTCATAATCAGCATAACTACAAGGAATATAGGTTGAGTGGTGCGTTTGTAACTTTTCCTCTCCGGCTACTAGCCACCATCGTTCTGATCGTTTACTTTTATAAAAAGACAAGGAAGGCCCTTGTTCAGTCACAGGAACGATATATTTAGTATACATATTACTACTGAAGCTGAATTCTTGGATACGTTGCCCATACCCTTCCATAAAGTACCACAACATCGTAGATAGCAACATAGCAGTATCTCCTTCTGTATCTTTTTCGGCATGATAGCCATAAAACCCTGCAGCCGTAATATACTGCCCATTACCGGCATACCAGCACAGCTGACAAGCCTCTTCTTCAGTGAGACCAAAAATATTATTGTGGTAAATCCCTTTAGCAACCCCTTTACGAATACTGCGGAGGTCGAAGTTTAATAGGTGTGTATTTCTTAACAAAGGTTCTATTTCCTTAATATCATTTCGAAGTATTCCAATGCTTCGGACCTCAGCGTGAAGTTCATGCAACTTAGTGATGTACTCAGGAGAGGTAATGAAACGCTGGTGGCCTAAGTGAGTAAGTTGTCCTATTCGGGGATCACTCACTAATGTTTTTAGGGTTGAATGGCTATCGTTCTCATCAAGATTGATATGGTGATCAACGACGGTTAGGTTAATATTCTTTTGAGTGGTTGCGCAAGCCTCAAAAAGTGTATGGTTTAATGCCTGCGTTTCTCCAATAACGATAGGGAATACCTCTTCTTGTAACAGGTACTGTGTTACCTTTTTCAAGAGTTCCTGTGTTTCGGATAGACTACTTTTTGTTTTGAGCGTACCTAGGTTAATAATCTTACAGTTATTACTGAGGGCACTCATTTGTTGAAGTGTACGGGTGATATTTTGTTGAAAAGCCGTATTCTTATGCTCCTCCTCCTGTCCCTTACACGTATTGACAAATAGTAATGCACAGTCATAAGTATGTAGCAAAGAATAGTCGCCTTGTCCATCAGTAATATTGAGCTGGTCCTTTTCAGGAGAGTGCCCTGTAGGGGTAGGTAGTTCAAAAAGCGAATCTAGTTTCATAGTATTTATAGGGCGGTATTTGATTTCGTTCGGAATATTTCAGATTGTATGATATTCCTTGTTTATTTGTGCTCTGATTATGCAGTTTATTTGCAGATAAATAACTGCTTCATAAGATGTACAAATTTATTTAAAAATAATGAAATTATTAACAGTTGGATCAGTAGCATTTGATGCGATTGAAACTCCCTTTGGAAAAACCGATAAGATTATCGGAGGTGCCGGTACGTATATTGTTTTGACAGGAGCTTATTTTGTTAAAGAGCAAGGCGTCGTTTCAGTAGTAGGGGGAGATTTTCCGAAAGATACGATCAGCATGTTTCAGGACAAGGGTGTCGATGTAGAGGGATTGCAAGTGAAGGAGGATGAGAAAACATTCTTCTGGTCAGGCAAATACCACAACGATATGAACGTCAGAGATACGTTGGCTACTGAGCTCAATGTGTTAGGGTCTTTTGATCCAGTTTTGCCGGAAGGGTATCAGGAAGCAGAGTATGTGATGCTAGGAAACTTGCAGCCTACGGTACAGCGTACCGTTATTGAGCGCATGAAAAAGCGTCCAAAACTAATCGTAATGGATACGATGAACTTTTGGATGGACTCTGCCTGGGATGAGTTGATGAAGACAATTTCGATGGTAGATGTATTGTCGATTAACGATGAAGAAGCGAGACAGCTGTCAGGAGAGTATTCTTTGAAAAAGGCCGCTCGTAAGATTATGGAGATGGGCCCTCAGTTCTTGATCATCAAGAAAGGGGAGCATGGAGCGCTGTTGTTCCATAAAGAAGAGGTATTCTTTGCTCCTGCGTTACCGTTGGAAGAAGTATTTGACCCAACAGGAGCGGGAGATACTTTTGCTGGAGGCTTTATTGGCTACTTAGCAAAGACAGATGATGTCTCTTTTGAAAATATGAAGCGTGCGGTGATTTATGGTTCTGCGCTGGCATCGTTCTGTGTAGAGCAGTTTGGTACTGAGAAATTATTGGATATTAATCCAGTAGAGTTGGCAGACCGTGTACAGATGTTTAGAGACCTTGTAGACGTCAAAGGGCATATTTAAAGTAAAAAGTAATAGGTAAAAAGTAATAGGTAAAAGAAACGATCCCTTTTACCTCTTACCTTTTACCTCTTACCTTTCACCTCTTACTTTAGTTGATTTTTTCGATATCTCCAGAACCGGAAGACTTAAAGCGTTGACGCTCAGGATTTCCTTTGTAGCGTACATTGCCAGAACCTGAAACATAAGCTTCCAGTGCTTCGGATACACTTACGTCTACATCCCCAGAACCACTGATATGGATCTCACAAGTTTTGGTTTGAAGCTCCAACGCTTCTACATCTGCAGAACCGCTAAGAGAAATAGAGAAATCATCGGCATCACCTTCCAGCTCGATATCAGAAGAGCCTGACAGGGATACACTAAGTTCTTTACAGTCTACCTTCATGTCCATGTCACCCGATCCACTGCTGCTAAGGGAGATATCCTCATTCTTGATAACGTCTTTTCCGACAATATCACTGGAACCGGATGAGCTAACCTTGTTTATATTTTTATAGGTAATGGTAATATTGGCTGAACCACTGTTCCATGACCATCCATTACTGTTTTTCTTACGGATTTTTAATGTTCCGTTCTTTACTTCGGTAATGATATCTTCCAAAAGGTCCTCGTCTTTTACTTCAATAGTGACGCTCTCCTCTTTACCTTCTTGGAGCGTAACATTGAAAGACCCTCCTACTTTAATAGCTTCAAAGGTGTCTACTTTTCTGGTTTCTGTTTTTTGTGCAAAGCTATTCTGTGTGAATAGTAAAGAAAGAAATGCTAGTGTAAGAATATACGTTTTCATAGGAATGTTTAAATTAATTGACACTATAATAAAAGGTTTGTCTCAATAAAAAGACCGGGAAAAAACAGAAGGGTTGCAGCTTCCTATAAAAAAAATATATCTTTGAAGCTGTATATTCATATCAATAAATAGAAACGCTATGAATGCATCTCAATTAAAGGAACTAAAAGAACGTGTTAACTCCCTTAGGGGGTATCTTTGACTACGATAATAAGGTAAAACAGATTGAAGAGGAGGAGCAAAAAACAACAGCTCCCGGCTTTTGGGATGACCCTAAAGCTGCTGAAGTAATTCTTAAGGAAATCAAAGTGAAAAAGCAATGGGTAAAGGATTACGATGAGGCGGAAGCAGCTGTCGAGGATCTGGAAACCCTTTATGAGTTTTTTGAGGCAGGGGATGTTCCTTTGGAAGAAATTACAGCAGAAGCTAAAAAAACAGAGGAACTGATCGAGAATCTGGAGGTGAAAAAGATGCTTGGCAATGAGGAGGATGGCATGAGTGCCATGATCGAAATCAATGCAGGTGCAGGAGGAACAGAATCCAACGATTGGGCGGCTATGCTGATGCGTATGTATATCATGTGGGGAGAATCCAATGGGTATAAAGTAAAGCAAGTCAATATCAATGATGGCGATGTAGCTGGAGTAAAATCAGCAACCCTTGAGGTGGAAGGAGATTTTGCTTACGGATATCTGAAGTCTGAAATTGGTGTACATCGTCTGGTTCGTATTTCGCCTTTTGACTCGGGAGGAAGAAGACATACATCTTTTGCTTCTGTATTTGTATATCCTGTAGCCGATGATTCGATTACCGTAGACATTAACCCTTCTGATATCACTTGGGAAACTTTCCGTGCCGGAGGTGCCGGAGGGCAGAACGTGAACAAAGTAGAAACCGCTGTTCGTCTACGACACGCTCCATCGGGATTGGTTATTGAATGTCAGCAAGAACGTTCTCAGCTTCAAAATAAGGATAAGGCCTTGAAGATGTTGAAATCTCGATTGTATCAGTTGGAGATTGAAAAACAAAACGCAGAAAGAGATAAGCTGGAAAGTACAAAAATGAGAATCGACTTTGGTTCTCAGATCCGAAACTACGTGATGCACCCATACAAGTTGGTGAAAGATTTGCGTACTAGTTTGGAACGTACTGACGTACAAAAAGTCATGGATGGTGACTTGAATGATTTTATCAAAGCCTTCCTAATGGCACAATAGTTAATTATCAATTATCAATATAGCTGACTTAGCAGCTATTAATAATTAATCATGGCTTTGTTGCAACGATATGAAAAAGGCATGAAAAAGTGGTAAGTTTAAGTGCGAACCAAAA
>NZ_BAABJX010000069.1:0-9855 GCF_039543525.1 Algivirga pacifica | reverse complement strand
ATTTATTGATTGCATCTTCATTGCAATAGTAAAAACTGTAGCTCAGCAAAACGTTATAATCAGAAAAAAGTAAAATACTCCTATACATGATAGCTAAGATTAATGTGATGGTATCATGCAGATAATGAATCGATTATCCATCCTTCCTCCTTCTTTTTTAAGCGGTTTGAAAGTAGTGCTTAACTATAAATTCACTTAGAGCTTGTTTGGAATACTGATTTAGACAGAGAAAATTTCTATAACCTGTTCAAATTGATTCAAATTTAGAGCGCACGCAGTGAGAATAGTGGTTCTATTTACGGAAAATTTGAGTCGATTTGAACAGTGATTAGAGGAATTTTCTATCTGAAGACGTATGCCAAACAAGCTCTAAGCAATCAGCCTGCCAGAGTACTATTCTATGTAGATGAATTTTGCGTAATATTATTCTGAAAATTGTGGTATATTAGGGATTATTTGTAATATTAAAGTTTGGAATGCTACGATTGTATTGTCGTAAGTTATAAAAGAGCTAAAAACGAAAGACAACCAAACTATTTTTTATATGAACTCACTGGCTGCAAGGATATTTGGAGGCTGTATATGGCTTTGCTGTACCTTTATAGTAGTGAATGCTACCCAAGCCCAAATACAGGGCTTAGGTGAGTTGCAGTTTTCCATTGCGGCCTTGAATCAAGAGGCAGTCATACAGGAGCAAGAAGTAGTGACGGCTACCAAGATTGCTCAAACCCTTAAGGAGGCTCCGGCAACTATTACCGTTATTACTGCAGAAGAAATTAAACAAAGGGGGTACAGTAGCCTTTCAGACGTATTACAAGGAGTCGCAGGAATCTATCAATTAACTGACCACACCAATGTCAACCTGGGAGTGAGGGGAGTGAACGGAGGATTGAGGGCAAATTCAAGAATCATTAAGCTGATGATTAATGGACAGCAGGTCGCTTTTCGCCCTTACAATGCCAATTTTTTAACGGAGTCTTTGATTCCCATACAGATGATCAAACGGGTAGAAGTATTAAGAGGAGCTAGCTCAGCGCTTTTTGGTGCTAATGCTTACCTGGGGGTTATCAACGTTATTACCCATCAGCCTAGAGATTATAGGGAAGCACAAACAGGAGAGGTACGTTTGGGGGGGAATAAGTTAGGGGATAATTATGGAGAGGAGTATTCTTTATACCTTACCAGGCAATTGACCACAAAGACAGCGGTTAGTGTAGCTTTTAATAATACGGTTCAACGTTTTGATGGGTTGGAGGTGCAAAACCTTCCGGATAGAATAACTCCTTTATATTCGGGAAAGACCAAGGATGCTTATAGGTTAGGGCGAAGCTTTTACACAGAAGTAAATCACCGTTTCGATAATAATGCCCTTTTTTCTTTCGATGCCTCAGTACAGCATCACGAAGGAAATGCAGGGTTTAAAGATTGGGGAGTATTGGAAGAGGGAAATTATCTGAATTACGCTCATTTCTATGCTCGAGGACGTTATGAACGTAATTTCGGAAAAAATACTGTTTGGAAAAGTAGTGTCACCTGGGCGGCGGGTAGTCCTGCAGATGCAGAGCGACTGACGCTTAACCAAAGAGATTTTGGGGATTGGGTAGAGCGAAAAGTAAACTTCAATGCCTTAGATTTCTCTACGTACCTTAATACGGACTTCAAGGCTGGAAACCTTACTGCTGGAGTAGACTATACCACTGACAAGCAACAGCTATTGGTCTTTGAACGCTACTTTCAGGATGGAGAAAATATAGGGATGGCGGCATATGACCCCTTAGGGGCAAAACGATTCAATAATATTGGGGTGTATTTACAAGGAATCTACTATCCATTTCATGACACCCTGGATAATCGTCGCCTTTATATGATGACTGGAATACGTTATGACCATCATAATATTTATGGAGATGTACTGAACTATCGATTGGCGGCAGTATATCGACTGTATCGACAGTTGTATGTCAAGGCGATTTATGGTACCTCTTTTATGGCTCCTGCTCCAACACAATTGTATAGGGTATCTCTTCCTGCGGATGTGATTGGTAATGAGGAACTCAAGCCCGAGCGAGCGCGTACCATGGAGTTAGCCTTAAATGGGGAGATTTCCCAAGGGATCACGCTCTCTGCAAATATTTATTATACTCGTGTAGATGACAAGGTAGAGTTGGTGCGTCAGGATGCGGCAAGCTTGAATGTAATCCCTGTCAATAAAGCCACCATTCATAGTAAGGGAATAGAACTAGGGGGACGTTATAGTTATAAGTCATTTTGGACTTATGGGAATATGTCTTATCAACACAGTACCTACGACAAATACATGCACTTTGTCGGTAACTATAAGGAACACACTAGGCTTTATCCTGGGTGGATGACTAAGGCAGGAGTAGGCTATGCTTTATCTCAATACAAGGTGGCAGCAACACTAGAGGGACAATGGATTGGAGAGCGCTTGTCCAGTGAGCAGAATATTGTATTGAACGACGCGGTCAATGAGAACCCTTATGCGCTGGGGGCATATACGTTGATGAACCTGTATTTGTCTACGCACAACCTGAAGTTTATTCATGGGAAAGAGTTACGTATAGGATTTAAGGTAAACAACTTATTGAATACCTCTTATGCATTTCCAGGATTCAAAGGGTATGATATCCCAGGTTTTGGAAGAAATTATCAGTTAACTATTGCTCACGCTATTTGATACTACAGGCCTTCAGGTTAATCTAATTGTGGCCTGAGAAGCTTGTTTATCGTTTATATCTTACGTTAAGTAATGGATAAGGGATAGGCAATAACCGACAAACAAAATAACACTTATCTGAATTGAGAATACCGAATGCGAAGTAGAAATAATAAGATATGGCAAAGCCTGTTAATAGGCCTGTTGTATATATTATCGGGATGTAATATGCAGACCGGTGATCGTACACAAGTGCTTCCTGAGGACGCTATTGTCATTGGTTTATGTGTTCCTTTATCTGGTCAGAATAGTATCGCTGGGTTGGTAACAAGGAAGGCAGTGACCTTGGCAATAGAAGAGATCAATGCGAAAGGTGGAGTCCTCAATAGACCCTTGGCGCTATTGCCTTTGGATAGTGAAGGGAACCGTGCGTTGGCTGTTAGTAATGCTTCCCAAATGATTGACACCGGAGTGGTAGCGATTATAGGGGCTGTATCTTCATCAGTGACTACGGAGATTGCTAGTCAGGTGACTATTGATAAGAATATGGTCTTGATCTCTCCTCGATCGACTTCCCCCGTGATTTCTTCTATGGAGGATAATCAGACATTATGGCGAACGGTTGCCAGTGATATTTATCAAGCCAAGATTGCGGCAGAGGAAGCCTATGCCCAAGGGTATCGAAAGGTGAGTACATTATGTGTAGATAATGCATATGGGAATTTGTTGACAGAAGCATTTGTAGAAAACTTCCTTCGATTGGGAGGTAGCGTTTATCAACGGGTAAGTTATCCGGAATTGGAAAGTAGTGAACTAAACTTCTTTAGCTTTAAGGGGTATGTTGCACAGTTATTCGATTCGGAAGAATCCCCTGATATGGTCTATTGTGCCATGTACACAGAAGCTTCCAAGATTTCCAGTGAGATGGCCCCTTATTTGGAAGCGCATCAGGTTGGTGTAATGGTGAGCGAGTCTTCTTATCGAGATAACTTTTTGAATAACGCCGATGAGGTGTTTTTATCATTGGTAAGAGGTACGGTACCTTATTCTTTAAAGGAAGATGAAACGTATCAACAGTATGAGGCGGCTTATCGGGAGCGTTACTTGGGGGAGGAACCTCCAGCTTTAACTGCTACAGGGTATGATGCAGTTTACTTGCTAGCCTTGGCAATGGAGGCTGCAGGTAGTACGGATACCAATCAACTCAAACAGTATTTGGGAGAGGTGTCAGGACCAACAGGTGTAGCTGTTACAGCTTCACAGTGGGAGCAAGCAATTGATTTATTAAGGAGTAATCAAAAAATTAATTATGAAGGGGCTTCAGGGAAAATTGATTTTGATGAGAATGGCGATGTTACTAGTGGTAATTATGCTATCTGGTCAGTAAAGGAAGGCTCCTTTGTGATTGAAAAGGTAAAAAAATTCCCGGAATAAGCAGACTGCTTTTGAAATGGATATAAATGTGAAAAATAGAGGCTTGAAGATATTGCTGCTCCTGTGTTTATGGGGGATTGCTTTTTCGGCTTGGGGACAGAAAATGGAGGAGACCTCTTCTTTGTTGAAAAGAAAACAACATTTGAAGGTTGCTTTGCAGTCATCACTTGATCTCAATAACTATGAGCAGGCAATTCGTCTTCAAAGAAGGGTGTTAGCACTTACTTCTTCAGAAGAGGAGGATTATGTACAAGAGGTCTATAATACAGGATTGTTATATGAGGAATGGGGGGTCTACAAAGATGCTATTACATATTATCAACAAGTTTTGGCACAGGCCTTACCCACATCACCTCTTTGGCAGGAGTCGCAGGTAAAGCTTGCTGAATGTTATTTTTCATTGAATGAGTGGGAGCGCTCTTTAGAAGTGTATGAACAGGTATTGGAGAGGAGTATGGCTCAGCAAAATACAGGAGAGACTTCTTATAGCCTGGGGGCTATTGCCCGTTTGAATGAGTTGATGGGGGATTTTGAACAAGCATTGCAGTTTCATTTGAAACGATATCAGCTCGATGATGATAACGCAACCTTGGGTTTGATAGAAAAAGCAAGTAGGGCTAATAACCTGGGATATGCCTATCAACGTGTCCATCAGGCAGAGCAAGCGGCTTATTACCTCAATGAGGCTATCAGGTTGAAAGAGCAAGCAGGAGTAAAGCAAGAAATGCTGACTGCCTTGATTAACTTAGGTGTGGTGTATAATGGTGATAAGAAGTTATCGCAGGCACAAGAGGTATTTGAGAGAGCCCATGATTTAACACTGGAGCAGGGGCGTAAGGAGCAGGAAGTGATTGTATTGAGCTATCTGGCTAAACTTTATCAGAATCAGGGAAAGGAAGAGAAGTCCTTGAAGATATGGGAAGAAGTATTGGAGAAAGGGGATGAAGAGAGTCAATTGCTTCGCCCCAATATGGCACAGGCACATCAGGAACTAGGACAGCTTTTTTCTAAATATGGTATGTATCGAGAAGCTAATACTCAATACAATGCTGCTCATGAGTTGGAGAAAGTGATGATAGGGGATCGATATGGAGAACGTTTGGATAGCTTGAAAAAAGTAGTTGCTGCCAATACAATCGACAAGGAACTGAAATTGCTACAGATTGAAAAAGAGATCAAGCAGCTGGAACTGAAACAGCAACAGTTAGAGGATACGAATAAAGAACAGCAGATTCTTTTATTACAACAGCAGAAAGCAAAAGAGCAGTTGGAAAAAGAAAGAGCCTGGCAGTTAGTGGAAACCGAGCGTAACCTTTCTCAGATTCGTGGGCTGGAACATGCTAAAGCTCTTCTAGCTTTGGCAAATAAGAAAAAAGAACAAGAAGCGAAGCAACAGGCAGAAATATTCGCTAGAGAAAATCAATTGAAAGCAGAGCGAAATAGGGTACAGCGCTTGGAGTTAGAGGATATTCGACAACGACAAAAGTTGATACTTTTTGGCACTTTATTATTGTTCGTCGTCACGGCAGGGATTTTATATGCTTTTTTTCATATCCGAAAGAAAAACGCGCAGCTTAGAATCTCTAAGCAACAATTGACCGAGAATGCCGTGACCTTAACGGCCATGAACGAGCGTTTGCAGTACAATAGTGAAGTAATCGAAAACAAAAATCAGGAAATTTACTCCAGTCTGCAATATGCACAACGTATACAAACAGCGATGCTTCCTTCCTTGGAAGCTATAAGAGAGCATATCCCAGAGCTATTTGTTTTTTATAAACCTTATGATTTGGTGGGAGGAGACTTTTATTGGTTTTGGTATGAGGATCGCAAGAGCTTTTTGGCAGTAGCCGATTGTACCGGACATGGAGTGCCAGGGGCATTCTTGTCGATGATAGGTCACAAACTGTTGCAAGAGATCGTGGTAGAGAAAAAAAATCATCGACCGTCTGAAATATTAAGTCTTCTACATGAGGGAATGATGAAAGCATTGAGACAGCAAGATACGGGGAATAATGACGGTATGGATATTTCTTTGGTGGTGATCGATCATAAGGCAAGGGAACTACAGTTTGCCGGTGCACATCATTCTATGCTATACTTGGTAGAAGGGAAAGAAATGAACCACTTGAAAGGAAATAGAAGAGCGATCGGAGGAAGTATATATCAGAAAGAAGGAATGAGCGAAGACTTGTTTACGACACATACATTGCCAATGGAAGGAATAGCAACAATCTATCTGTATACGGATGGGTTTCAGGATCAATTCTCTCCTGCAGGTAAAAAGTATATGAATAAACGATTCAGGGACTTCCTTAAGAGTATTCATCACCGACGTATTTTTGATCAGGAGGAGTTGGTTGAACGGGAGTTTGAAAACTGGAAAGGAACCTTGGAGCGACAGACAGACGATGTCTTGGTCGTTGGCTTTAGAATCATGTAAGGGCGTCTCCAATGCTGTCAATTTAAGCTAAGAACTGGTCGTGGCGTCCTCGCTACGACTAAAATCATAACTTGAGCGTCCTCGCTCAAGGCCTTAAAAACGGGAGCGAGGACGCTCCCACTATGTTTAAGTCTTAGCCTGGAGGCTAAGACTAGTGTCTACCTTTTCTTAAATTGACAGCATTGAGGGCGTCCCTCATGGTCGCCCCGACAAAGGAGAAAGGATGAAGGAATGCTTCTTGTATAAAGGAGTATTTCTTCATCCTTTCTCCTTTTTTATTAAAAAATAGCTGAGATAAATACCATGCTTTGTTACGTACTGAGTGTTCAATGTTAACTTAATGTTACATGAATGTAATTTGGTAAATTACTGATAATCAAGTAATTATTACTTTTTAGTTACCAATGGCTCTTTTTAATGTTACATTCATTCATATAAGTACTAATCAATAATTAACACTTTTAAGTATCTGTATATCAATTATTTGTGAGTTATTTTGATTGATTTTAGGCTGCTTATGTTAATGTACGTTTACTTAATCATTTGTTAAAATAAGTTCGTTGGAATTTGGATTAAATCAAGCGAAAATTGCAACGGTTTAGGACACCAACTATCTTTTGAATTAGGACTTAGGATTAAGAATACAACAAAGTAATGACTAACATTTCAAAGTATTTTATTGCTACTGCACTTCTATTTGGTGCAGTTACAGGTCGCGCTGCGGCAACTTCAGGAGAAGATTCATTGAGAGTTTCAGAAGGAGACTCTACTGCTATTGCTGTGCCTGTTGAGAAGCATGTAGAGAAGAAGTCAGTGGTAAACTTTACAAATAAAAAGATTGGTAAGGTATTGACCATTGATCCTGTAGAGGGGAATGGAGGAACTTATAAATTTTCTTTGGAAGGACGTGTACAAACACGTTTTGATTTGAGTCGAGCTGCAGAGTCAGGAGAGTATTCACATAAACTGTGGTTTAGAAGAGCACGTTTGAAGTCATCGGGCCATATTTACTCTAAGAAACTAGGCTATAAAGTTGAGCTTGATTTGGTGAATAATGAAATCCTTGATGCAATTATTAAATATAAATTCGCTCCAAATACCACGCTTTGGGTAGGACAAACCAAATTAGATGGTAACAGAGAACGAGTAATTTCTTCCCAGAATCTACAATTCGTAGACCGTTCAAGACTAAACTCTAATTACAACATTGACCGAGATCTAGGGGTACAAGTACACCACCATATGAACTTGGGTGGATGGATTGTGCGTGAGTCTTTTGCTGTGTCTACTGGAGAAGGAAAGAATTATACTACCTATACAGGAGAACATACGATTAAGGAAGGTCTTTCTTACACAGGTCGTGTAGAAGTACTGCCTTTCGGAAAGTTTTCAGGTAAGAAAGGAGAGTACGTTTCTTCTGATCTTGAAAGAGAAGCAACACCAAAACTAGCCGTAGGTGCTACGTATAGTGTAAACGATAATGCATTTAGAGATAGAGGGCAGAGAGGTTCAGAGTTGAGCGCAAGCAGAGACCTATATGCATTCTTCGTAGATGCAATGTTCAAGTACAGAGGATTCTCAGCAATGGGTGAGTACGCTTACAGATCAACAGATGAGAGTGCTGTAGTGTTGAACACAGCAGAATCATTTGAAGCATTTAGAACAGGACAAGGTCTAAACCTGCAGGCAGGTTACTTGTTCAAGAATAATTTTGAAGTAGCTGGTCGTTTCACGCAAATCTGGCCAGAGCAAGATATTAGAAGACAAGAAGTAAAAGAATATACGTTGGGACTGTCCAAGTATATCATCGGACATAAAATTAAAGCACAAACGGATTTCTCGTACTCAGATTTCGCAACAGACGAGGACCAGCTAATGTGGAGATTACAGTTTGAAATTTCTATTTAAGAACGAAAAATAACAGAACGACAACAATTTCAATTACAGTATAATGGAAAAGCTAGCGAAGAACAAGAGCGGAGAAATTCTAGGTAGAGTTTTGATGCTGGTGGTGGTGATGTTTGTATTCTTGGTTTCTCTGAAATTGATGAGCTCAGGGTTCAAGATGATGGGTAAGGATACGGCGGAGAGCATCATGGGAGTAACTTCCAACCCATTCGTAGGATTGTTTGTAGGTTTGCTTGCAACCGCTCTGGTACAAAGTAGCTCGACAACAACTGCAATGATTGTGGCGATCGTAGCTTCAGGTAGTTTGCCTTTAGCAAGTGCTGTACCAATGATCATGGGTGCCAATATCGGAACGAGTGTAACGAGTACTATCGTAGCCTTGGGACACCTTTCGGATAAGTCAGAGTTCAAGAAAGCGATTAGTGCTGCAACAGTTCACGATTTCTTTAACCTGATTGTCGTAGCGATTTTGTTCCCGCTAGAACTAGCATTTGGCGTATTGTCTACACCGGGACAATTGGTGGCAGATATGTTCTATGTAGATGGAGCAGAGAAAACGGAGATCTTCAGTATCATGGGGGTAACGGTAAAACCTGCAGCTAAGTTTTTGATCTCTCTATTCAATAAAAACGTAGTAATCGTATTGATCGTAGCGGTTGGATTGCTATTCGTTTCTCTAAAAGCATTTACATCTATCTTGAAGAAAATCTTGGTAGGTAACTCTCAGAAGAACCTTGAGAAATACGTTTTCGCTAAGCCAATCCAATCATTGACTTGGGGTATGTTGATTACGGCGGGCGTACAGTCTAGTTCAGTAACGACTTCTTTGGCTGTACCTTTGGTAGCAGCGAACAAAATTACACTTCGCAAAGCATTCCCATTCTTGATGGGAGCTAACATCGGAACAACAGTAACAGCTCTTTTGGCAGCTATGTCAGGAACAGAAGCAGGTTTGGCAATTGCACTTTGTCACCTATTCTTCAACTTGTTCGGAGTGTTGATCCTATTCCCAGTGAAGATTTTCAGAAATATTCCAATCTGGTGTGCTGAAACACTAGGTGCTGCAGCAATGAAGAACAGATTTATCGGATTTGCTTACGTATTGGTAGTATTCTTCCTAATCCCATTTGCCTTGATTTCTACAACCACTGACGCAACAGCGACTGCACAAGCAGCAGTTCCACAAACAGAAGTGGTATCAGATACTGCAGTTGTGACTGACAGTGCTGCAACAGTAGAAGTAACAGAAGAAGTAAAATCGTCATTGTAATTCGTGACTGATTAATCATATAATATAACGTAAAAAGCCTCCTTTTTGGAGGCTTTTTGCTTTAGTGTGCCGTGCATGGTATTTGGCTAGGTGGTGCAAGTCCACTGTGGGGGATGGTAGTTC
>NZ_BAABJX010000068.1:0-54890 GCF_039543525.1 Algivirga pacifica | reverse complement strand
CTTGAGTACTCTCCTCAGGATAATTATGTTTTATCCAAAGATTAACTGAGCGAAAGCTCAGTTAAGTAATAAAAAGTTGGTTATTGTAAAGAATACCACCTAACTTATTATTAAAGGTTAACTCATAACTCATAACTCCAATACTATGATCTCAACAAAACAAGCCGTGCGTGCCGTGACTCAGTTTGTCAACATGCAGAAAAATAATGATCTCACTACAGCAGAGTTACATGATGCTGAAAGTAAGGTGCCTATGTTGGGTAGGGTGAAGCAGCAGTTTCAGACCATGGTTAATATGGCAAAGGATGTATATGCTGGGGAGTTTAAGGTGAGTAAGGCACATATGGCCATTCTGGTAGGGGCAATTGTGTATGTATTGACTCCAGTGGATGCGGTTCCGGATTTTCTACCAATTATAGGTTGGTTGGATGATATAGGAATAGTGAGCCTGGCGATTTCTACGTTAGGGAGTATTATGGAAGAGTACGTGAGGTATAAGAATGGGATCTAAACAATAAAGGACACCGCTAAAGCGATGTCCTTTATTGTTTATTAGTTCATAGGAACTTCCATAAGGAGGATTTTTGCATTGGAATCAGCAGTTACCTCAAGTTCGTCGATATCCCATATGCCTAGACCATCTCTTTTATTTAAAGATTGTCCATTAATAGTTACATCTCCTTCTAGCACAAAGGCATACACCCCTTGATCTTTTCCATGCAATTGGTACTTCTGAGAAACACCTTGTTCTAAATTACCCATAGAGAACCAAGCATTTTGGTGGATCCATACCCCCTCATCGTTTGGAGTAGGTGATAGTACCTGCTGCAGGTTATTGTGCATTTTGTCTGTATCCAGGGTAATCTGATCATAACGAGGTTCTACTCCTTTTTTATTCGGGAATACCCATATTTGGAGGAACTTTACATCCTTATCGGCATTCTTGTTATACTCGCTGTGATGTACCCCTGTTCCGGCACTCATGACCTGAATGTCCCCTTGCTTGATAACAGTCTTGTTTCCCATGCTATCTTGGTGCTCCAGATCCCCTTCCAATGGAATAGAAATGATTTCCATATTGTCATGAGGGTGTGTGCCGAATCCTTTTCCAGCAGCTACCTGATCATCATTCAATACTCGTAACATCCCAAAGTGAATACGCTCTGGATTGTAATAGTTTGCAAAACTGAACGTATGATTCGAATGTAACCAGCCGTGGTTTGCTACTCCTCTTGTCTCTGCTTTATGTAATACCGTTTTCATCGTATATAATTGTTTTATTGGTTGATCAATTTGTTGACAATACAAAGGTGGGATATTTAGTGGCATCAATAAATGCAAGAAAACGGTATAATGTTGCAAAAATCCGACATCCTCTTAAATAGCTTGATTTTTGATCCATTGACTAATGGATACTCCTGTCATTTTCTTAAAAAAGTTACTGAAATGCGCTGCCTCTTTAAATCCCAGGTGATAGCCAATTTCTTTGGCTGTACTGTCGGAGTATTGTAGTAGTCGTTTTGCTTCCAGTAAAATTCTGTTTTGAATAAATTGCTTGGCTTTTTTTCCAATTAGATGATCAATGGTACGATTGAGGTGATCTGTACTGATAAATAATTGATCAGCATAGAACTGTACTTGGTGTTCTGATTTATAGTATTTTTCTACAAGTAACTTAAAGTTCCTGAGGATCATTTCTGCAGGAGAATGAGGGGTATTATGCTGGGGAAGTACACATTGATTATTCGCATTGATCAAGAAAAGCTTGAGGTAGGCCCCTACTGCTTCCCAATGAAAACGAGAGCTTTTTTCAATACAATCTCTCATCTGAAGAATGAGCTGCTCCATGGAATGAAAGATTTCTTTTTCTAGAGTCAATGGAGGGGTATCTCCAAAATCCCGGAACAAGTTGATCTCTGAGATGAAAGAAGTATCGATATGATGTGTTTCCAAAAATTCTTTTCGTATGGTGAGTGCCCAACCTTTGGAAGGCTTGGATTCGAGCATTTGATGTACTTGTCCCGGACTCACGAAGAATACTTGCCGTTGTCCTAAGTCATAAGTATTAAAATCAATGATGTGCTGCCCTTCTGCTTTCTGGATAAACAGAATGGTATAGAAGTCGTGTCGATGGGGTACGTCATCATGAGTGGGATGAGCTGAAAACACAGTACTCATATCCGTAATCTTGAAAAGCTGATGCGGATTTTTAGCATCAGGAGTTTTATATACTTTTATAGGGTCCAATGTAGAATGTGTCCTGTTTATTGAATCTTTCGGCTTACCTTATTCGTTCATCGTTGTAGATGAGTGTCAAATTAGATATTTTTGAGCCTTAAAGCTTGTTTAGATTCCAAAAGGTGTGGTTTCACAAGCTCTTAATAGTAATCTTTTTAGGGTGATGTTTGTTTGATCCCTTAAACTTATAAATGATTTTTAATCAGTACTTGTTTAGTTGGCAGATGGTTTTTCAAAAGTAAATGGAGCCAACTACTCATCCCGTAATTTATGGAAGCATTTTTTTCAATAGTACTGGAATTGTGGCCGGTACTTTTATCCTTGGTATTTTCTGCCTTTTTCTCGGCCACAGAAATCGCCTTTGTATCGGCGAACAGATTACATATAGCAATTCAAAAGAAGAAAGGTGACTTGCTAGGACAGGTATTGGCAAAGTTTTATGATAATCAATCTACTTTTATCACGACAATTCTGATAGGAAATACCGTAGCCTTGGTGGTGTATGGTTTCTTTATTGCCGAGATCCTGGATCCTATGATTAAGGCTGCATTGCAGGAGCATCTTCATGTAACAGCTCAAAGTACCTTAGATATTAGTACGTTGGCTATACAAACGGTACTTTCAACTGCCTTGGTTTTGATGACAGCTGAGTTTGTACCTAAGAGTGTTTCATTAGCTGATCCTGATAAGTTTTTGACATTCTCAGCTTTACCGATGAATGTTATCTATACCATTATGTTTCCTATTACCTGGATGGTAGAGCGCCTTTCTGCATTTACCATTGTAAAGGTGATGAATATGGAGTATTCTGAGGGACAACCTCAGTTTAACCTGACAGATTTGAGTGATTATTTACAGCAGATAGCGATTGCCACCAACGAGACAGATGAAGTAGAAGTAGTTGATAAGAAAATCCTATCCAATGCATTGGAGTTCAAGCATGTCAAAGTAAAGGAATGTATGGTTCCTCGTAAGGAGATCGTGGCGATTGAAATAGATGATAGTATAGAATCTCTCAATCATCTTTTTAATGAAAGCGGACATTCCAAAATCCCTGTTTACAAGCAATCAGTGGATAATGTAATCGGCTACTGTCACGTATTTCATTTATTTAAAAAGCCGAAGGTCATCAAGGAAATTCTTACAGAAATGGTGATGGTTCCAGAAAGTATGCTAGCCAATGAGTTGATGATTCAAATGACGGCAGAACACAAGAGTATGGCCTTGGTGGTGGATGAGTTTGGAGGTACTTCGGGCATTGTGACCATGGAGGATATTATTGAAGAGATCTTTGGAGAAATAGAAGATGAGCATGATGACGATGAGGAGCTGAAGATTATTAAACTTTCCGATAGGGTTTTTCAATTGAGTGCCCGTAACGAGGTCGATTATCTGAATGAAGAATATCGTTGGGAATTACCGGAAGGAGAGTATGAAACACTAGGAGGGTTAATTCTTAATATCAATCATGATATTCCTGAAATGGGAGATTTGATAGAAGGGAGTCATTTTAAGATAGAAATTCTTTCGATGGAAGGAGCAAGAATCAATCAGGTGAAAATCATATTTGATCAGGAGCCACCAGAAGAAGAATAGGGGTTGTAATATACGGAATGGTAAACACTGGTCTTTGCGTCCTCGCTAGGACTAGTATTTAACTTAAGTTGACGACATTAAAGCTCAGGCGAGGGTTCACGGAATAATGGTAATGCTTATTTTATTTGAACAACCCCTATGAAATAATATTAATTGTCAAAACAGAAAAGTTATGATAGAAAAGTGTCCTTGTGGCTCAGGAAAAGCTTATGATACTTGTTGTGGTATCTTTATAGAAGGTAAGGAGAAAGCGAAGACGGCAGAACAATTGATGCGTTCCCGATATACCGCTCATGTAAAAGGAAGTGTGGATTATATTGTGGATACTGTTCATCCTTCAGAGAGACATCAGCATGATCGTTCCCAGATCGCAGAGTGGGCACAGCATACCCAATGGGAAAAGCTTGAACTGATTAGTCGGGAACTAGGGGGTATTAACCATGAGATCGGTAAAGTCGAGTTTAAGGCATATTATAAAGAAGGAAATGCCTTGAAAAGTCATCATGAGAACTCAACCTTCAGGAAGGTAGATGGAATATGGTACTTTCAGAATGGAGTGGTAAACCCTAAGGCGGAAATCAATCCCCATAAGGTGGGTCGTAATGATCCTTGTCCTTGTGGAAGCGGCAAGAAGTATAAAAAATGCTGCGGGAAGTAATAGAAATGAAAAATGAAGAGTGAAAAATGAAGAATAATTCCTCATTTTTCACTCTTCATTTTTCATTAAGAATTATACAGCTTTAGCTGCTAGTGCTTTCACCATAGTCTCTCCAATATCTGCTGGAGAATGTACTACGTGGATACCGCACTCTTCCATAATCTTCATCTTAGCTTCTGCAGTATCATCTGCTCCACCAATGATCGCTCCTGCGTGACCCATTTTACGTCCTTTAGGGGCTGTTTGACCAGCGATGAAACCTACAACAGGCTTCGTGCCATTTTCTTTTACCCAATGAGCTGCTTCAGCTTCCATGCTACCTCCGATCTCACCAATCATGATGATACCTTCTGTATCAGGATCTTCCATCAATAGTTTCACAGCGTCTTTAGTCGTTGTTCCGATGATTGGATCACCTCCAATACCGATACAAGTACTTTGTCCCAAACCAGCTTTAGTGATTTGATCTACTGCCTCGTAAGTAAGTGTACCTGAACGAGACACGATACCGATCTTACCTGGGTTGTGGATAAAGCCTGGCATGATACCAACTTTCGCCTGACCTGGAGTGATAACACCCGGACAGTTTGGTCCGATCATCGTTACATCTTTATCAGAAAGGTATTCTTTAACAGCAACCATATCTTTGGTTGGGATACCTTCAGTGATCGTGATGATTGTTTCTACACCCGCTTCAGCTGCTTCCATAATAGCGTCAGCTGCAAATGCTGGGGGAACAAAAATGATAGAAACGTTTGCGCTAACTTCTTTAACTGCGTCAGCTACTGTGTTGAATACTGGTCTGTCTAGGTGCTTTTGACCTCCTTTTCCTGGAGTAACACCACCTACTACATTGGTTCCGTAGGCAATCATCTGCTCAGCGTGGAAGGTACCTTCTGATCCAGTGAAGCCTTGTACAATGACTTTAGAGTCTTTATTTACTAATACACTCATTTTGCCGTTTTTTGATTGTGTGCAATAAGGAATGTTTCACGTGCGTCTGTAATCATTTCAATTACAAGCATGTGCCGCAAGTGCATGCCAATTTAAGCATGAAAACACCTTTTTACTAAACGATTGATAGAAATTATTACAAGAATACAATTTTTTTTCACTATAATAAATTTGCTTATCCGTTTTTACAATTAAATGTTAGCGATGAGCATAAAAAATACCCTATTTTCGATAGAATAGAGGGATTAATTGCTTAATAAAATATGTCGTATATTCGTAGATGATCAGGTTTTATTCAAAGTATCGACCGGTATGAAAAATATTCTTTCAAAAATCGCAATTGGGGTTGTGCGATTCTATCAATTGTTTATCTCTCCCTGGCTACCACCTTCTTGCCGTTATCAGCCGACTTGTTCTCAGTATATGATTCAGGCAATACAGAAATATGGTGCATGGAAAGGAGTACGTTTGGGGTTGAAACGCATTGGCAGGTGCCATCCTTGGGGAGGCTCAGGGTATGACCCAGTTCCTTAATTAAGGTAAAAGGTAAAAGGTAAGAGGTATAAGGTAATAGATTAGGAGAATCACACTTTTTACTTTATACCTCTTACTTTTTACCTTCTATGAGTTTGTTAATGGGATTGTGCTTTATTTCCTTATATATTATATTGGAGAAGTACTACGAGATACCTATTATCTTTTTTGATAACTAAACATTACAAACATATAGAATGAACTATACTACCATAAAATCTTTATTAGCCTCTGTGGCTTTAGCTGGAGTGGCAGCCTTTAACCCTTCATATGCTCAGGATATTCCCTTAAAGGATGGATATCAATTGCAAGAGCTGAAAAAGGTGAAAGTAACGCCAGTTAAGAGTCAAGGAAGAACAGGAACTTGTTGGAGTTTCTCCACGACGTCTTTTATAGAGTCAGAGGCGATGCGAATGGGAAAAGGAGAGTTGGATCTTTCTGAGATGTATTTTGTACGTCATAACTACCCAGTAAAAGCAGAGAAATATGTACGTTATCATGGAAAATCTAACTTCGGAGAAGGTAGTCTTTCCCATGACGTTACCAATATTATCAAAACACATGGGATTGTTCCTGAGAACGTTTATACAGGGTTGGCAAAAGGAGAAGTGGTTCATGATCACGGAGAGCTTTTCAATGTATTGGAGAGTATGTTGGGAACGCTGATCAAATCCCGAAAAATTACTCCTAAATGGAAAGATGCTTTTAATGCTGTATTGGATAGCTATTTAGGGGAAGTACCTGAGACCTTTGAGGTAAAAGGGAAAACGTTTACTCCTCAAGAGTATGCGGAGAAGGTTGTAGGTTTCAATCCAGAAGATTATGTAGAGATTACTTCTTTTAATCATCATCCATATTATGAGCAAGTGCAGGTAGAAGTACCAGACAACTGGGCAGGAGCTCGTTATTACAACTTGCCTTTGGATGAGTTTGAGCAAGTGATGGATTATGCTTTGGATAGAGGATATTCCTTGGTATGGGACGGTGATGTGAGTGAGAAGTCATTCTCTCATAAGAATGGAATTGCAATTGTACCTGCTAAATCATGGGAGCAAAAATCTCGTAAGGAACGAGAAGGGATGTTTGAGCAATATGAGCCGGAATTGCAGGTTGATGAGTCTTATAGACAGACGCAGTTTGATAACTATACCACTACGGATGATCACCTAATGCATATCATCGGAACGGTAAACGATGAGAAAGGTGGCAAGTATTATGTGACGAAGAACTCTTGGGGTAGCGAGTCGAATGCTTATGGAGGATACTTATATATGTCCCGTTCTTTTGTTCGATTGAAGTCAGTAGCCTTTATGGTACATAAAGATGCAGTACCAAATGAACTTAGAAAGAAGTTGGGAATTATTTAAATCCTAAGGGGTATGATCTACACAGGTCATACCCCTTTTTATTATTACTGACTGTATTTGTAGACTTCCTTCCTCACAATTACAGGATCCAAAAAGCTGTTGGGTTCCAGTATGTAAGTTGAACAATACAATATAGGTACTAAGAGTTGTTCCGTGGCAATAAAAAGTAGTGACCTCTGTCCCATCAATGTTTTTGGGAGTATGATGTAAACCTGTTACAATATCCTTCGCTTTATAATTGATTTTAGCATCACCGCTGTATAGCACAATATTTTTGATCTCATTCTAATGACCAAAAGATTTATGCATAATAAAAAAAGCCATCCTTAAATATGTTTAAGGATGGCTTCTTGTTTATGCAGTAATTACTTACCTGCTTTATTTATCTACTAGAAGTAGTCATGTCTGTTATCTTCTACTTCAGCAAGTTCAGATACAGCGTTGAATACTTTGCTTTCAGCTGTTCTGTTTTGTGTTTGCTCGATCTGCTTTCTATAGATAGAGTAGTCAGCAGTTTCTAGAGGCTTGTTGATTTTCACAAGCTTCACGATAGTAACACCATTTTCGTCCTTGATAGGAGAAGAAATAGTACCTTCTTGCATACCGAAGATAGTACCGATTGTCTTAGGAGCAGAACCAGCACCTTGAAGTGATCTAGCTGCTGCAGTAAGATCATTTTCTTTTTGGATAGTTGCACCAGCGCCATAAGCATCTTTGATGTCTTCAACTGAACCTTCAAGACTTGATAGCTTTTCTGCAATATAGTCGATCTTCTTTTCTTTCAAGACTTCTCTTCTCACTTGATCTTTTACTTCGTCCAAAGAAGCTGTTCCTTCTTCTTTCTCAGCAATCAAGGCAGCAACTACATAACGATCTTCCAATTCAAATACATTGGAAACATCATTCATGTCAGCCTCATAAGCCCATCTAACGATTGATCTTACTCCACTGCTTCTCATGCTGTTGATATAAGTTGCTTCAGGAGTGATGTTCAATGCTTGTTCCTGGAATAGACCTTCTTCCTCAGCAGTTGCGTTGAAAGCAGCTTCATTCTTGCTTGAAGAAGCAAATTTCATTGCTTTACCAAAGGCAGTATCTACAGATCTTTGAGATGGCTGAAGTGCTTTCTCAATAACACCCAATACAAACTGCTTGTTGGTTTTAGTAGCAGTTACCTTGATGATGTGGTAGCCAAAGTCTGTTTTGATCAAACGAGGAATAATACCTGTTCTGCTAGCGTTAAATACTGCATCGTTGAAAGGCTTCACCATACGACCTTCAGCAAACCACTGTAGGTCACCACCTCTTGATTTTGTTTGAGGAGCAGCATCACCTTCTGTTTTGGCGATATCCTCAAATGAAGCAGGATTACTTCTTACTTTGCGAAGAGTCTCTTCAGCTTTTTTCTTAGCCTCTGCCTCTGAAGCTGCATCTCCTTTAACTGCTTTGTAAAGGATATGGCTCGCACGAGCAGTATAAGCAGTATCTTTAGCGATATCTTCTACTTTGTAGATTCTGTAAGCGTTTGCTGCGAAATAAGGGCCGTATACTTCTCCTTCTTTCAGTTCGTCTACGTTAAGAACGCTAGGAACACCAGTCATGTTAACCGTCATGAAGTTCGTTGCTCCTTCTGTATTGGCAGCGATAAATGCAGTATCGTTAGCAGCATTCTTGAAAGGAGCGATCAACTTAGAGATTTCTCCTTTAAGTTCTTTTTGATCATCCTCAGAAGCTTCGATAGGGAAACTAACAAATTTGATTCCTCTGCTTTCTTTTTGCTTGAAGTCTTCTTTGTGGCTGTTGAAGTAAGCAGAAAGGTCGCTATCTGAAATTTCTACAGCAGAGTCAGGAACAGAGTAGTAAGGAACATTTACGTAAACAACTTCTGCTGTTGTGTTTTGCTCCTGGTATTTTTGTTTTGCCTCTAGTTTATTAGCAAAATATGTATTGCCAATTAGGTTTACATATTTTTGGCGCTGACGGTTGATCTTAAGTACCTCTTGCATGTAAAGCTGCTGCTGTACATAAGGGCTACCTGCATCCATGCTTTGAAGTGCATTTAGGTAGTTGTTGATTTGCTCACGGTTGACTTGACCGGTAGAGTCAATGAAATTACGTGCAAAAGTAGGATCAATGTTGTCGCCATTGATCATGTCTTTATGCTCAGCTTCTGTTACTGTGATTCCTAGTTGTTCAGCTTCTTTACCATAAGCTATTTCTCTTACTAGCTCATTCCAGGCAGCTGTTCTTACCTGAGCCATTTGAGCCTCACTAAAGGATCTTCCTCCTTTGAAACGCTCAACAGCATTGTTGAACTGTTGCAAAGAGATTTCTTCTCCAGCAACTTCTCCAACGACTTGTTTGTTTTTTCCTAGGATGCTTGAGTTAGATGATAATAGATCTCCTCCTAGAAGGAATAGGATCATCCCCCCGCCGATTGCTCCAATGGCAATGCCTGACTTCTGTCTAATCTTATTAATAATCGCCATGACTGAACTGCTAAATTGTTAGTTTCCGCTTATTTCATTAAATCAAAAAATTCAACTCAATCCTATATATCCCCATTGTATGTACTAAGCGATAAAAAATACATCCATCACAAAACATATAGGTCACTTTGATCTGCATTTCAATCCTTGCAGAATTTAACTAGTTGATTGATCACTACGTTTTTCAAAGTGTACAAATGTAGGATTAATCCATCAGTGACACAAATAAATACCATACAAATCTTGAATTGTCAATAGGATATAAGGAGAATAAGTTTAAGGGGGATAATGTACTGCTTTTGAAAGGGGAATATACAGGGGATTTGCAGTGATCAGGGATGTTTAGGACTTTTGGGAAAATATAGGGCACAAAAAAACCTGACAGGATACTGTCAGGTTTTGAGCGAGAAACGGGATTCGAACCCGCGGCCCCGACCTTGGCAAGGTCGTGCTCTACCAGCTGAGCTATTCTCGCTAATAATTATGTTATGTCTGTACCAGGAGCGGGAATCGAACCCGCACCGCCCTAAGGCGACAAGATTTTAAGTCTTGCGTGTCTACCAGTTCCACCATCCCGGCATGCCTATTGGCATTTTTTTGAGCGAGAAACGGGATTCGAACCCGCGGCCCCGACCTTGGCAAGGTCGTGCTCTACCAGCTGAGCTATTCTCGCTTTTAGTGTGTTGCTTTTCCCTGAAAGCGATGCAAAGGTACGATGCTTTTTGAAACCTACAAATCTTTCTATAAAAAAAATGGAGGGTCAAGTATTATTGTGCTGATAATCAAAATGAAAAATTATATAATTATTTTTAGGTAGGGTATGAATGGGGGCTCAAAAAAAGAAAAATATAGAAGGAATATGGACGTACACTTATTAATGAACGATAATGATCTTGGGTAAACTACCCCTCCTCCTCTATTTTAGAGATAAGTTCAACAGCACTAACATGACCCACTATGAGAAATATCAATACAACAATCGGCTATATTATTCTTTCAGAACGCTACCTGACAGGACAAATGGATACTAGGGAAGCGACTTATTTTCAGGAAGAGTTGAAAAGAAATGACATGTTGAAAGATGACCTGATGTTGTTGATTGACTACTATGCTAAATTGAAAGATGACCGAGCGCTTAAGGATTATCATTATTCTCCTCGCGAACGTAGATCAATACGCTATATCGTTTCCAAGGTAATTGTCAATAAAGATAAGTATTTGAAAAACAAGATGTTTTCATGGGCTTTGGGATTGTCACATCTGACCATGTTGGTAGCCTTGGGAATGTTGATTTTTTTGTAAAGAGGTGAAATTTTAGACCATTACCCTAATCCGGTAAAATAAAAAGCACTTGGCAGTTATACCGCCAAGTGCTTTTTTTATACATGAAGAGTGAGGGTTAGCCTAACCAAGCGGTTAGCATCCACACATGCTTTTCTTGTCCACTTACAAGTCCACTGATAAGGTCTGTAGTACCTTCGTCTTCTTGCTCTCCAGCGAGGTCTAAAACTTTACGTTCAATCTCCAGTAACGTATTCAGATTAGCTACTACGGTTTTAACGGCAGTTTCATCCTTAGAGACTCCTTTGATTTCTTTAATGTCAGAGACACTTAAATAGTCGCTGAAAGTATGTAAAGGTTGATGCCCCAAAGTAAGAATACGCTCAGCAATTTCATCGATTTGCTGTTGAGCTTCTGTATATAACTCTTCAAATTTAACGTGTAATTCGAAGAAATTCTTTCCTTTGATATTCCAGTGAAACCCTCTTAGGTTTTGATAATAAAGTTGATAGTTGGCTAGAAGTTTATTCAGTTTTTTAGCAAGCTTTTCTGTTTTCTCAGTTTCTAGTCCAATACGGTTAGTTTTACTCTCTTTTTTACTCATAGTGTTATTATGGGGTTATAATGAATAATATAGTTAGTAGTCGGTAATCAGTAAGATAATATCCTTCTTTAATTACCGTTCAACATTTTTTGATCTTGATCTCAAGATACATTAGAACTAAGTGAAAGTAAAATCATTAAAACTTATTACGTAATAAGAAATCCTAATGATTTTTTATAACGCTCTTTGAATGGTTTTTTTTGGGCTAATTTTTTCATAAAAAAAGGCCACTGTATATACACAGTGGCCTTTGTAAATGATAAGCAATATCTATGATGCTTATTCTGCAGATTTTGACTGAGCAGAACGAAGGGCTCTTGGAATTGCAATAGAAGCAATTGTTACTGATGGGTTGTAAAGGATTTCGAAATCCTTAGCCTCAACAGAACCTACTTTTACTGATTTACCAAGGTCAAGACCTTCAACAGATACCTCTACAGAAGAAGGCATGTTAGCTGGCAATGCACTTACTTTAAGCTTTCTTAGTTTTGCAACAAGCTTACCACCCATTTGCAAACCTGGTGACTTACCTACGAAAGATACAGGGATCTCCATTTTCACTGGCTTGTCATCTACCAACTCCAAGAAGTCAGCGTGCATGATTACCTCTGAAACTGGGTGGAACTGAACATCTTGAAGGATTGCTTTTTTCTCAACACCTTCAATGTTCAAGTGAACGAAACAAGCTTCTGGTGTGTAAACGATATCCTTGAACAGGTACATTGGAGCGTGGAAGTGGATTACTTCTTCACCACCATAAAGTACACATGGAGCGTTACCCTCTGCTCTAAGTTTCTTAGAAGTTGATTTTCCAAGATCTTCTCTTCTGAAGCCTATTACCTCTACTGTTTTCATTGTCTTTTTTTGATATAGTGTAAAACATGTATAATAGCCTCGGTACTTGGTCTTGACAGACCCCATCCCGAAACATGTTCTTGTAAAAAACCAGTGGTTGGTTTTTTGCCGTGCAAAGGTCTCCTTATTATTTTAAAAATCAAAGTATTTTTATTACTTATTTGAATGAAGGAAGTGCCGTAAATACTTGATTTTAAGTGTATATATTAAATTAATATGTTTACTAACATACGTCGTGTAGCGGTATGAACAAAAAAGCCTTAGCTGTTTATTTAGATAACAACTAAGGCTTCAAGTATATATCAGAAATGTTTATACTAGATAAACAAAGAGCTGATTGACTCGTGATCCTGAATCTTACGAATACCTTTAGCAAATAGATCTGCTACAGAAAGTACACGGATTTTTTCAGCATTGGCTTTTACTTTTAACGTATCAGTAACGATCATCTCGTCCAATACGGAGTTCGCAATTCTGTCATAAGCAGGGCCTGAAAGCACAGGATGCGTACAGATTGCTCTTACACTCTTAGCTCCTTTCTCCATAATGATCTCAGCAGCATTACACAGTGTTCCAGCTGTATCTACCAAGTCATCCACAAGAATAACATTTTTGTCTTTTACGTCTCCGATCACCTGCATAGAAGCCACTTCATTCGCTCTTTCTCTGTATTTATCACAGATTACCATTTCCGCTTTGAAGTGCTTTGCATAGGTACGGGCTCTTTTAGAACCTCCTACGTCAGGAGCCGCGAATACCAAGTTGTCTAGGTTAAGGCTACTGATGTAAGGAACGAAGATAGGAGAGCTTTGTAAGTGAACTACTGGAATGTCAAAGAAACCTTGAATTTGGTCAGCGTGTAGTTCACAAGTAATTACACGAGAAGCTCCAGCAGCAGTTAGTACATTGGCTACAAGTTTAGCTCCAATACCTACTCTTGGCTTGTCTTTTCTATCTTGTCTTGCATATCCGAAATAAGGGATAATCACAGAAATAGTAGCAGCAGAGGCTCTTTTGGCAGCATCCACCATCAACAACAGCTCCATGATATTGTCTGTTGGAGGACATGTGGATTGAATAAGAAAAACATCACACCCACGAACAGATTCTGTAAAGTGAACAGAGATTTCTCCATCACTAAAACGATTGGTTTGTACTTCACCAAGTGACTTGCCGTAAGAGTGTGCAATTTTTTTTGCGAGATATTCAGTGCCGGAGCCTGAAAAGATTTTTACAGAGGACATTACTAGATTTGCTCTTAAAGTGTGTACCTAAAGATGTTGATATGTTTTGTTATTGCTTAATTTTAAGCCCGAAGGCTCAAAGATGCGACAAAGTTAGTAAATCGCATGAAAGAAAAAGGAACATTAAGTGTTTTTTCTCTTAGGATTACCAGAACGTTAATTTATTCGTCCCCTGTTGTCGTTGGCGTATCATCAATGATAAAAATATACTCCCCATTTTCTTTGAATAAGAGGGTAGCTTCAGAAGGAATGCGGTCAAGGTCAATTGACTGATTCTCTTCTGTACTTTGCTGTTCCAGTAGCTCAAAGTCATTTTCACTAAAGAGGTAGAGTTCTTTGATTTGATCTTCCTCATAAATTTCAAATTTTTCATCTTCGAGCAGGTACATGGCTTCAATCTCCTCTTCATTCATGGCATCAGGATCTTCCAATGCTTTAATGAGTAGTAATTCGTCTTCAGAGTAGCTTTCAAGATCCTCAAGGTTTTCTACATATATAGAGAATTCGTCAAGCGAAAGGTCTCTGAACTCAAGTTCCTGAGTTCGCATAGATTCCTCGTAAAGAACCTGTCCGCGGGTATTTTCCTCTTGTTTATTCATCTCCACTTCCTGATCTGTTTGTGCCATGGAGATCTGCCATATCGTAAAAGACATGCTTATAAGTAGCAGTATTGATTTCATAGCTTTTGGGTGTTATCGGTTGAGTTATATCACCTTTTAAATTGAATAATACCAAGAGTATTGTTCAATAGAAAGGTTTAGTTCAATTGAAATATTGTGATAATTCAATTTACTAAATTTCTAAGGGAATAAATAGAGTATATGTTATCAATGTACTGTTCTCTGATTTCGGGGAACTATATTTCGATTTTTAGAAAGGCTTATGTAGTTTATTATCTGAAATATTGAACGAAGAAAGGTTATCTCAACTTTTGGTTGAAGGAGAAAGGAGAAAGGAGAAAGGAGAAAGGAGAAAGGAGAAAGGAGAAAGGAGAAAGGAGAAAGGAGAAAAAAGTAAAAGGTAAAAAGTGATGGATTAACTTCATCCTTCATCCTTCATCCTTCATCCATTAGAAAAACATCTCGCTTGATTGCTTACTATGAGGTACCCTTGCTAAAAAACCTAAAACCCTAAAAACATGTCCGATTTTAACGATATCATAGTGGATATGCATTGCCACCCTGCCCTTAAACCTTTTGGACAACATCATGCGTTGGGCATTCCGGATAGTATTCAGCAAGACATTTTAGAGCTCCCCCCTCCCCTGGCAACACAACGAAATAGTATTTGGCATTACGATAACCCTACCTTTTGGGACAAGTTTAAAAATGCGTTACCAGGTAACCTGATACACTTTTCTCAGTCTGATTTTACTTCCATAGCAGCAGGTAATGTTAGGGTAGTGACCGTGGCTTTATACCCATTAGAAAGAGGGTTTGTGGATAGTAATTTTGGAACGGGAAAACTGACAGAGTTTGTCGTTAATTTAACGACTATGGTAGGTAAGCCGAGGATTAAGCGACTACAGGAAATGGAAGATTATTTTAGTGACCTGGAAAAAGAATATGCTTTTTATCGTTGGTGGGATGGAAAGGAAGTAGATACCCATAAAGGAACCTTTAAGTATTGCTTATCGAAAAATTATGCTCACTTAATGGATATAATTTCCAAGGATGAACATGCGATTGGAGTGGTATTTTCAATTGAAGGGGGAAATGTACTGAATACAGGGATGGGAAAACCTATCCATAGAGAAGAAGTCTTACAGAATGTCGATAAGATTAAAGCATGGTCCCACAAGCCACTTTATATGACGTATGCACATCATTTTTACAATAATCTATGCGGACACGCGGAGAGTATGAATGGTATTAGCAATAAGTTGGTGGATCAGAGTGAGGGGTTAAATGAAGGAATTACTCCTTTGGGCTTTGAGGTCTTAGATCGCTTATTAGACAAAGAGAAGCATCGTATTTTGATTGATATCAAACATATGAGTGTCAAGAGTCGGCAGCAGTATCTACAATATCTGAAAGAAAATTATCAATACGATCCGGTTCCGCTGATTGTGAGTCATGGTGCAGCCACAGGTACAAAGTCTTATTACGAGCAAACGATGAGCACGGAAATGAGCAGTCATTTATATGATATGGATATTAACTTCTTTGATGATGAAATCTTGGAAATCACTCGCTCCGGAGGGTTATTCTGTTTGCAAATTGATGAACGAAGAATAGCAAGTAAAGCGGCGCTTAAGCAAGCCTCAGGAAAGATAGGCCGAAAGAAAGTACTCTTTCATCGGGCAAAGCTCGTTTGGAATAATATTCAGCATGTAGCTGAAGTGTTGGATCGGGCGGATTTTTATCCTTGGGGAACGGTGGCATTGGGGAGTGATTATGATGGGATAGTGAATCCTTTGAATGGTTATTGGACAGCAGAAGATCTAAAGGAGCTGGATACCTACCTACTCATGCATGCTTATGATTATATGGAAGGAAAGGGGAAGTACTTATCCAATGGAAGTCACACAGATCCTGAAGAGATTGTCAGCCGATTCCTGAGTGACAATGCGATGGCTTTTTTGGAGAAGCATTATTAAAAGAAAAACCTCCCGTTTCCGGGAGGTTTTTCTATATATACTTTAACAATGAAATACTTGATTAAGCATTCACGGTTTCTTCAGCATAATCACTGACAGGGATACAGCTACAGTATAGATTTCTGTCTCCGTAGGCACTGTCTACTCTTCTTACTGTTGGCCAGAATTTGTTGGCGCTTACGTAAGGAAGAGGATAGATGGCTTTTTCTCTAGAGTATGGAAGTGTCCATTCATCAGCAACAGCCATTGCTTCTGTATGAGGAGCATTCTTCAATACGTTTACTACCTGATCTGCCTTACCTTCTTCGATCTCACGGATTTCGTTACGGATCGCAATCATAGCATCACAGAAACGGTCTAGCTCAGCCTTAGTCTCCGACTCCGTAGGCTCGATCATCAATGTTCCAGCTACTGGGAATGATACCGTAGGTGCGTGGAAGCCATAGTCCATCAAACGCTTTGCGATATCTTCTACCTCAATTCCTACGGCTTTGAACTGACGGCAATCAGCAATCATTTCATGTGCTGATCTTCCGTTAGATCCAACATAAAGAACAGGATAGTGCTCTTTCAGTCTTGATTGGATGTAGTTTGCATTCAAGATGGCTGTTTTGGTCGCATTGGTTAGTCCTTCTCCACCCATCATAGCTACATAAGCATAAGAGATAGGTAGGATACTTGCACTACCCCAAGGAGCTGCAGAAACAGCAGAACCCGCTTTTTCTCCTACACCATTGTCTACTACTACGTGTCCTGGTAAGTAAGGAGCCAAATCAGCAACTACACCAATAGGTCCCATGCCTGGTCCACCACCACCGTGAGGGATACAGAAGGTCTTGTGAAGGTTCAAGTGACAAACGTCTGCACCAATTGTTGCAGGGTTTGTTAAACCTACCTGGGCGTTCATGTTTGCACCGTCCATATATACTCTACCACCATTGTCGTGAATGATCTGGCAGATTTCCTGGATGCTTTCCTCGAATACACCGTGTGTCGATGGGTAAGTCACCATCAAGCAAGAAAGGTTTTCCTTATTTGCTTCTGCATGCTTACGAAGATCTTCTACGTCGATGTTTCCGTTCTCATCACATTTTGTAACGATCACTTTCATACCAGCCATCACTGCAGATGCAGGGTTAGTACCATGGGCTGAAGATGGAATCAAGGCAATGTTACGGTGTGTGTCACCATTTGCCTTGTGGTAGTTGGCGATAGTCAAAAGACCTGCATACTCTCCGTTTGCACCAGAGTTTGGTTGTAGTGAGAAGGCATCAAATCCTGTGATTTCTTCCAACCATGCTTCTAAGTTCTTGAAGATTTCTCTGTAACCTTCCGTCTGGTTTGCTGGAGCAAATGGGTGAATTTGTCCAAATTCTGGCCATGTTACAGGAATCATCTCTGCCGTAGCATTTAGCTTCATCGTACATGATCCTAGAGAGATCATGGAGTGTACTAATGAAAGGTCTTTGTTCTCAAGACGTTTCAGGTAACGAAGCATTTCATGCTCTGAGTGGTACTGGTTGAATACCGGGTGTGTCAACATCTCAGAAGTTCTTAGTAGTGTGTTATCCAAAGATGCTTCTACTTCTTCTGCTAGCGTGAAGTCAACCGCTTTACCAGCTGCTTCTGCGAAGATGTTTACAATATCGTTAATGTGGTTGATATCCGTAGTTTGGTTTAATGCAATACCGATACGGTTGGCATCAAAATAACGGAAGTTTGCCTCGTTTGCCTCAGCTACTTTACGGATAGCTGCTGCTTGTCCGTTGGTATTGATAGTGATGGTATCAAACATATTGTTTGTTTCTACCTCAAAACCAAGTTTTTCAAGAGAGCTTTTCAATAGGGTCGCCATACCGTGTACACGGAAAGCAATACGCTTCAATCCTTCTGGTCCGTGATAAACTGCATAAGCGGCAGCCATAACCCCCAACAATACCTGTGCAGTACAGATGTTTGAGGTTGCTTTCTCACGTTTGATATGTTGCTCACGAGTTTGTAAGGCCATACGGTAAGCATCATTTCCATCCATATCTTTAGAGACACCAATGATACGTCCAGGTACTTGACGCTTGAACTCTTCGCGAGTGGCAAAGAAACCAGCGTGAGGACCACCGAATCCCATTGGTACACCAAAGCGCTGTGCAGAACCCACCACGGCATCTGCGCCCATTTCTCCTGGAGTTTTTAGGATCGTCAGGGCTAGAAGGTCTGAAGCTACAGCTACTTTTACGTTGTTTTCGTGTGCAGCAGCAATAAAGTCAGCATAGTCAACTACTTCACCGTTGGTATCAGGGTATTGTACTAATACACCAACAAGGTCAGCGTCTGTTAAATCAATCGTTTTGTAATCACCGATCACCAGGTTGAATCCGAAAGCTTCCGCTCTCGTTTTCATTACATCGATCGTTTGAGGGTGGCAGTGGTCAGCAACAAAGAAAGTATTTGATTTCTTCTTATCTTTCTTTCTCAATGCCATGAATAGTCCCATCGCTTCAGCAGCTGCTGTCGCCTCATCCAGTAACGATGAGTTGGCAATTTCCATTCCTGTCAGATCTGTGATCATTGTTTGGAAATTGATCAGCATTTCCAGACGACCTTGAGCGATCTCAGCCTGATAAGGAGTATAAGCAGTATACCACCCCGGGTTCTCCATAATGTTTCGAAGAATTACCCCTGGAACGATGGTGTTGTAGTAGCCCATTCCGATATACGACTTGAAGATTTTATTCTTCTGTGCAATCGTCTTAAAATTTTTCAGAAACTGATACTCTGTCATTGGAGCTGGCAGATCCAATGCTTTTTTTAGTCGAATGTGTTCTGGTACGGTTTGCTCGATCAGTTCGTCAACAGATGACGCGTTGATTACTTTAAGCATTTCTTCGATTTGAGTATGGTTGGGGCTGTTGTGCCTTTCCTCAAATCTCTCAAAGTTGTTAAGATTGATTTTCATTACCGTGAGTGGTTAGCTTTATAAATGAAATAGCGACTTTACAGAAGTTAATGAGACAGTGGTAAATTGTTCCCGCGATCTCCCTCTGTATTGCGCTGTAAATATAAGTACTAATCTTTTTAGTATTTGAACGAATCTGACAAATTATTGTCTTTCTAATTCGCTAAAAAAGAATGTATTAACAATTATTTACGAACTTTTGTTAATGAGTATTCAGTAATTATTCATTACTGGTACTTTTTTATCTCCAACTCGCCTTGGCTTAATAGCATTCCATTAAATGCTAAAGCTTTCATTTCATCTTCACCTGGATAGCACTTGACTTCTGAAAGAAAAGCGACTCTTTCTTCGATCAGTTTTGTAAGCATACGACTTTTGGCCAAGCCTCCAGTTAATAGGATTGCATCCACTTTTCCTTTTAGAACAGTACTCATGCTACCAATTTCTTTGGCTACCTGATAAGCCATTGCTTCATAGAACTCCATCGCCTTAGCATCACCTGCCTGTGCATTTAATTCTACCTGATAAGCATCGTTGGTTCCCAGGTAGGCAACCATGCCTCCTTTTCCCACAACCATTTGTAGCATTTCCTGTTCAGAATATTTTCCACTAAAAGCAGTACGTATCACATCTCCTACTGGAAGTGTACCACTTCTTTCTGGAGAAAAAGGTCCCTCCCCATCCAAAGCTTGATTTACATCGACTACTTGTCCTTTTTCATGGGCCCCAACAGAAATACCACCGCCCATATGAACAACAATTAAGTTAAGATCTTCATAATGGCGTTCAATATCGTTGGCATATTGACGACTAATGGCTTTCTGGTTTAATGCATGGAAGATAGATCGTCTCGGAAATAATGGATTTCCAGAGTATCGAGCTAATGGTTGGAGTTCATCCACCACTACAGGATCTGCAATATAGGCATTGATGCCTAGCTCTTCAGCAATGTCTAAGGCAATCATGGCAGCCAGGTTGCTGGCATGTTGTCTGGGACTATTTTTAAGATCGTCAATCATTTGTGTATTGACTTGGTATACACCAGAGCTGAGAGGTTTTAATAGTCCTCCTCTACTCATGATTAGATCTAGCTTTTGAAGATCTTGCTGTTGTTCTTTTAGGATATGGAGAATAGCATCCTTACGAAACTGGTATTGCTGATCGATAGTAGACAGCTTGGCCAGCTCTTCTGTAGGATGGCTTATATTTTGACCGAATAATTCTTGATCGTTTTCAAATACGGCTACTTTTGTAGAAGTAGACCCTGGATTGATCACCAAAGATATCATAGATACAATTAGAATGTCTGAATGTTCAATGTTAGAAACCTACGCTTGACACAGAAGCTGCAGCTAATCGGATACTGTTGAGCTTAGTGTCTTCTGAGTCTGCACGAGAAGTCAGTACGACAGGGACTTTTGTTCCTAGAATAATGGAAGCAACTTTGGCATTGGCAAAGAAGACAAATGCTTTATACAAAACATTACCAGCTTCAATATCTGGAACCAATAGCATGTCGGCATCTCCTGCTACTTCACCACTAATTCCTTTATGGTCTCTACTTTCAAAGCTAATCGCATTATCAAAGGCTAAAGGCCCATCAATTTGACAGTTTTTTATCTGTCCCCTGCGGTTCATGATAGAAAGCAAGGCAGCGTCTGTAGTGGCTGACATTTTTTCGTTAACCATTTCTACTGCGGCGATAGCGGCAATCTTAGGATTCTGAATGCCTAGCTTATTCATAAACTCTACGCAGTTATTGATAATCCCAATTTTAGTCTCCAAATCAGGGGAGATGTTCATGGCTACATCCGCTAAGGTAAGCAGCTTATGGTAGGCAGGAATCTCAAACAGTGCAAAGTGTGATAGTAGACGATGTGTTTTTAAACCCCATTCCTTATTAAGGACACCTCGGAGCAAAACAGCGGTAGTAATATGCCCTTTCATCAGGATGTCACCTCCCCCACCTCGAATGAGCCTTACGGATTTCTCCACCATCATTTTGGGATCAGTTTCGTGGATAATAGTCAAATCACTTTCCTGAAAGTTGAAGTTCAACTCCTTGATCATTGTGCGTATGTTTTCCTCATTTCCTACCAAGATAGGCTTGATAAACCCTTCTTTATAGGCATGGTAGACAGCTTCCAATGAGTGATCATCGGCAGCGGCACATAATACGACACGTTTCTTTTGAGATTGTTTTGCAACAAGCTCTTTTAGTTCTGAAATTTTGGTTAGCATGTTGATGGTAGTAGTTGATTTTTGCAAATATAGGGAAAAGAGTTGGAGAAAACCCTGATAATCATTGGCTAAGCATTTGTTCTTGACACTCCTAAGGAGGGTATAATAACAAAAAAAGCAAGCTCCGTAGAACTTGCTTTTGTAAAAGTGGATGATGTTGGTATTTAATTGTGGATTACTTGGTTTTATCCAATTCTTGCCAAGCTAGTGCACTAGCACCTAAAATTGCTGTATTATCCCCTTTTAGGTCTGAAATCAGTAATTTTGTCTTGCCTTTGAAGACACGAATGGTATGTTCCTCCATCGCTCTTCTTGTAGGCTCCATAATACGATCACCTGAAGAAGCCATACCTCCAAACAAAATAATAGCTTCTGGACTAAAGATAGCGATCGCATCGGCTAATGCTTTTCCAAGAATTTCTCCCGTCATTTCGAATGCTTGTGCAGCGATAGGATCACCGTCTTCCGCAGCATCAAAAATCATTTTAGAAGAAATCGTGTGGAAATTATATTGGTCTAAGTGGCTTCCGCCGTTGTTCTCAGCGATAAGCTCAATCATATTACGCACAAGTCCTGTAGCAGAAACATACGTTTCTAAGCATCCTTTGCTACCACAACCACATTGACGACCATTAGGGACCACATTGATATGTCCAAATTCTCCAGCAAAACCATCGTGTCCATACAATAGATCTCCATTAACGATAATGCCACTTCCTAAACCAGTACCCAGGGTAATCACGATAAAGTTTTTCATCCCTTTAGCGACACCGTACTTCATTTCTCCTAAGGCTGCGGCATTCGCATCATTCGTTAGTGATACAGGAATACCTAGACGCTCACTAATAATATTGGCCAATGGGACATAATCTCCCCATCCTTTTAGGTTAGCGGCTTTTTCAATTGTACCGGCATAGTAGTTTCCATTGGGAGCTCCGATCCCTACTGCTTTGATGTCATGAGGTTCGGTTAGGGTTTCTTTTAGGTCTTCAATGGCTTTAAAAAGTAAGGAAAGAAAAACCTCTACAGGTTGGTCTGCCGCAGTTTCTATACTTTTATAAACTAAGCATGATCCTTCTCGGTCAACGATTCCAATTTTTGTGTTAGTTCCTCCTATATCGATCCCAATCGTAACTTCTTTCATGGTGGTAATAGTTTTATCGTGATTTGCTTAATTGTTCAATTATTATAATATGATCTAGGAAACCTGTAATTTATACATCGTAATATATGATAAAATCCATATATTATTTAACCTCGGCAATATTAAGTATATCTCATTGATAAAAAATGACTTTTATTAATCCTTTGAGAATAATGTTCTCATATTTTCATAGTATAAAGAGGAATCGTGTGTAGTACTATATCCATAGAGATGAATCCAAAATCAATTCTTTAACATATAAACCAATTACTTAACAAACATGGCTGGAAAAAAAATTATTGTATCCAACCGCTTACCTGTCACAGTCAAGGAATCCCAAGAAGGAGATATAGAGTTCTCCCCTAGTGCAGGAGGTTTAGCTACAGGACTTAGTTCTATTTACAAAGAGGAAGGAAACCTTTGGATCGGTTGGCCTGGGATGATTGACGTCGATAAAAAGCAGGAAAAGACGATTACCAAGGCACTACATAAAGACAATATGTTTCCTGTGTTCTTGTCCAAGCAAGAAATAAAGAAGTATTACGAAGGGTATAGTAATGGAACCTTATGGCCGTTGTTCCATTATTTTACGGAGTTTGCCAAGTTTGATGATGAAGAGTGGCAAATGTATGTGATGGTGAATCAACGCTTTTGTGATGCGATTCTTCAAAATGCCTCAGATGATGATGTGATCTGGGTACATGACTATCAACTACTATTATTACCCGGGATGTTGAGGGAGCGTTTACCCAATGCTACGATTGGATTTTTCCAACATATCCCTTTTCCTTCTTATGAGATTTTCCGTTTACTTCCTCACCGTGTACAGATTCTACAAGGGATGATAGGGGCTGATTTGCTAGGCTTCCATACCTATGATGATATGCGACATTTTATGAGTTCTGTCAGTAGAATCCTGGGATATGGACATAGTATGGGGAATATTTCTGTAGGTAATCGCTTGATAGCTGTCGATGCTTTTCCAATGGGAATCGATTATGAAAAGTTTGAGCAATCGGCAAGGTCTAGAAAAACGCATACAGTATTACAACGCTATAAGAGCCTTTGGCAGGATCAGAAACTCATCCTTTCCATTGACCGATTGGATTATACGAAAGGAATTAAACGTCGTCTTTTGGCATTGGATCGTTTTCTGGATGCTTACCCTGATTATAAGGGGAAAGTATCTATGATTTTGTTGGTTGTGCCCTCAAGAGATAAAGTAGGGCAGTATCAGCAACTTAAAGAGGAGATCGATACATTGGTGGGAAATATTAATGGCAAGCACAGCCGATTAAATTGGATGCCTATCCATTATTTCTATCGTTCCTTATCGTTCCCCGTTTTATCAGCATTGTATACCCGTTCTGATGTCGCCTTGATCACTCCGAATAGAGATGGAATGAACTTGGTATGCAAAGAATATGTAGCAAGTAAGGTAGATCGTAAAGGGGTATTGATTCTTAGTGAAATGGCGGGTGCTGCCAAGGAGCTTTCCGAGGCCATTTTGATAAACCCTAACGATGAAGGTCAAATTGTCGAGGCAATAAAGTCCGCTTTAGAAATGCCGTTGGAAGAACAATCTACTCGATTGCTGGATATGCAGCAAAAGCTCAAGCGCTATAATGTTCACAAATGGGTAGATCGCTTTATGGAGGGATTGACAGTTATCAAAAATCGACAAAAGGAACTGGATGCAAGAAACATCTCTGTTTCCTTCAAGAAAGAATTAAAGAAGCGTTATGATCGGGCTGAAAACAGAATTATGTTTTTGGATTACGATGGAACCCTTAAAGGGTTTGATAATGATCCTAAAAGTGTCTTCCCTGATCAGGAGTTGATTAACTTGTTGACAAAATTAACCAATGACCCCAAGAACACGATAGTTGTTATTAGTGGCAGGGATAAATATACCTTAAATGAGTGGTTGAAGGGCTTAAAGGTAGATATTGTGGCAGAACATGGGGTATGGACCCGTAAATATGGAGAAGCATTTAGTACGATAGAGCCTTTAGGAGAAGAGTGGAAAGAGAAAATAGGAGGAATTATTGAGCGATACGTAGATCGTACGCCAGGAGCACTTTCGGAATATAAGGATTATTCCATCGCTTGGCACTACCGAAAGGCAGATCCCGAGTTCGGTATCATGAGGTCAAGAGAGCTAGTGGATAATCTTCGTTACATGACCAGTGATATGAATCTACAGATCATGCAAGGCAACAAGGTGATCGAGGTCAAGCATCAAGAGGTGAACAAAGGAAGGGCTGCAAGCAAATGGCTGAGTGATGAGCAAGACTTTATCTTGACTATTGGTGATGATGTGACCGACGAAGATATGTTCAAAGTAATGCCTAAGAGGGCACATACCATAAAAGTGGGAATGGGAACGACGGCAGCATCATATCATGTGAAGTCGCACAAGGACGTTAGAGCCTTGCTGGGGTACTTATGCGAGCTGTAGTATCTTAAGGAACTTATTTGTTCATATTGTTGAGCTGAGCTTCGCTCGTTCATACCGCTACACGGCGTATGTTAGTTGTTTTATACAGGAAGTATTCATAAAAGTTAATTTCCCGGACTGATGGTATAATATAGGCTCTCGCCAAGAGGTGAGAGGAATAGTATTTCAACTAAACATTTTGAACGAGCGAAGCGAAGCTCAACTAAACAATATGAACAAAAGCTCTTAGTATAAGGATGAAAGTTGATCCTTTTGACGGAGTTTACTACATACGAGCTGTATGATATACTTCATAATCTCGGGACGTTGCTCCAATAGCCCCAGAAAGTCTTCCCTATTGATCTTAAGTAGAATAGCATCTTTGATGATGTATGCTGAATAGTCAACAGGTTGGTTATCCAAAACGGAAAGTGTCCCAAAGAAATCCCGATCAATAAGAGTGTCTTTCAAGATGGCACTTTTAGAAATAAGTACTTCCCCTTCATATATGATGTAAATGCCAGTGAGGAATGCTCCTTTTTCAAAGAGCTTCTCTCCTTGGGTTAGCTTGACCTCGGTTAATAGTTCTGCGATTTCGGTTAAATAACTTTCTGATAATTGGCTGAACAACCGAGTTGATTTTAAGAGCAGTACTTTTTCAATTTGTGTGAGAGGCTTGACACTTTCATTGAGGATATTCATAAGTAAGTTGTACCGTGTTGGTGAAACAAATTCTTTAAGTAAGGACGCAATATCAAATCCACGAAAATGACTATATCTTTTTAAGCGATCCAATGCAGGTTCTATTAGTAGCCAATCATTACTGTTGAGGTAATAAGAGAAGTAATCCATGATTTTAGGGGTGGCGATATCAAAGGTGACATGTAGAGTCATGGCGATAGTCCACCGACTAAACCCCCTGTTTTTCACATTACTAGGCTTGAGAATAGTAGAAGTAATACTTAATTCATCAATCAAGTTGTTGTTATAGTAAAAATCTAGCTTTTTTTGTTTCTCTTCCAGACTATAAAAACCCTCAATAATCATGAGTTTTTGAGATAGGTCTTTGGGCAGAAGATGTTGAAGTAGTTGGTCATTATCATCAGAAAGCAAATCTTGCTCCCTCCTTAGTTCATCAACCTTGCTTCCAAGGCTACTGAAAGAGGGGATTTCTGAAATATGCTGCTTCAAAATATTATAAAGTACACCAATCTGATGCTGTAAGACTCTTGCCTCATCCTCTAATGCTTGAAAGAGATAGTGATAAGATTTTTGCCCATCAATAATTTTGAGCGCTGTGTATATCCAGGAAATCTGTTTGACCTTTCGCTCAATGTGGTCTGTGATGAGATAGAAGGTCTGTTCGTTATCCAATACTTGAATACTTTTCCTCAAGGCAATCAGTGCTGTGTTTTGCACCTCTTTCCAAGGAAAGGTGACGATTCTCCATAGGATTTCTTGAGCTTTACTTCCTCCTATATTTCCCAATACCCTACATAAGTACAAAGGCATATTAGGATTGCTTTTGTGATAGAATGTGAGTGCATGATCAATAGCCTCTAGTGCAGCGCTTCCGTAAGCACTGAGTGAATCTATGGCTTCTTTAGTCATCTCATCACCTTGAAGTAATTGCATGAGTACCGGGATATGGTGTGGAGATTGCAATTGTCCGGTAGCTTTGATTGCTTGTTTGCGAACAGCTCTATTAGGATGTTGAATTAGATGGTCGAGTGTAGTGGTATATTGCTGTTTAGGAGATTGGGCAATAAGTTTAATCGCAATGATAATATCCTGCAGGGAGTCACTTTCCAATAAGTTATCAATCTTCTCATTGACTTGCTCTTGAAGGGGAAGTATGTCATATCTTACCAGTATCTGTAGAATAGGTAAAGAATAAGAAGACTCCAGCCACTTTTGTAGTTGAGGAATATGTTCTTTGTACGTATGTTTATTGGATAACTGTAATAGACTATCAATCGCTGCTTGTAATACATCTATGCGTACATCCTGATCGGTAGGTTGATCTAGAATTGGCAATAAGCTGTCTTTTAATTCCAGAATACGCTCTTGCTGTATCCAACGAATGATAGGAATTTGCATATTGTGATCTTTTTTGCTCAATACCTCTTGGACAATTTGCTGAACTAAGGAGGGATTGATCTGTAAGAGCTCACTGTAGGCATAAATCCCTTTATAGGGTAAAGGAGATTCAGAGAGTGTAATAAAATGCTCTAATATTTCATCCTCCATCGTGGTGAGATCATACCGTCTGATATTATGGCGCTCGGAAATGGCGATCCGCATTAAGGACTTATATTTTACACTTCCCTTGATACTATAGTAGACCCATAGTGCTGTACAAATGAAAAGTGTTAGGATCCAGACGTATTTAGGGAGGTACACGAGGGTGTCGATAGCACAAAAGAACAAGGTAGGCAGCGATACCCCCAAGAAGATAAGAAGGACAAAGGCGGTATTTTTGACTTTCTCTCTGAAGGGTTTGAATAAAATAATAATGAGGTAATCCCCCAGACTGATATCAGTAGCAAATAAAAAGGCTAAAATTCCAAGAAAGATGACATTGAGGTAAAGGCTGTGATTCAGTAATAAAGCCGTAAAGGTGTAAAGCAGTAAGAATACACCAAAAAGGATAGGGAAGATTTTAATGAGTGACTTAACTCTGGCATTTAGAAAGATGTTTCTCTCTAAAGGCCATTTCCATATACCCCAATAAAGACTAAGGATAAGGGTGAGTATCGATAGCAGTAGGTAGGTATAAGGTTCAGTATTTTTGCCAAGTAGAAAATGATCAGGTAAATGTAGGAGGGATATTGTCATAACACTACTACCGGTCATAAAAATAAGTAATAGGTAGGCGAAGTATTCATTATTAAGAACGTCCTTAATTACCTTTTGTACAGAGTACTGACGTTGAAACTTTTTTAGGGCATGACGGTGAAACTGTATAGAAGCATTCATGGATGAGAATGAAAAAACAAGAATCAGCGTAATAGTACCAATTAGAAAACAGAACAGTATCCATAGCAATACTGCGGTGATATTGAAAAACCAATATAATAGGACAAAAGCGATCGCCCCACTGATAAAACCACCTAAGGTATATAGCTTGACTTTTTGATAGAAAACTTTGACATCTATATAAATAATCCCCCTTTCGTATAAGTTGTAGGAAGTATATTTTTGAATGATCCACAACCCTCCAAAGGAAGGAATGAGTAGTAATTTGAACCAAGGAAACTGGGGAATCACCAATAAGAGTAAGGTAATAACCAATAGATAAACATGATGATGAATCAGTTGTCTTTTGATACTGATATATCGCTCTATCAATAGCATATAAAGTCCAATGAGCGCAAGTAAAGCAGCCCCTGTACTAAGCATATACATCCATTTGAGGGATGAGCTGAGAGAAATCAAGAAGGTACTGGTGATCAATAGAGCAGACATAATTCCCGCACTATTGAAAAAATGATACAGGCAGACGTAGTTTTTATAGTCGTTGAGGTGTGCACTGTAGGGTAAAAATGACTTGAGGTAAGGCGACTGTAAGGGTAGTTTTTTTTCGATCACCAATAGTCTAAGTGGTTTGAGTTCTTCTTATAATTTAATCATCCTTTTGAATATTTACAAAATCTATTCCGTGATCCTATAAGTAGGTATTGATCAGGTTATTTCTTGTTCAGGGTGTTTAATTGCAATTGCTGTGCAATTGCGTTCATGATGTTTAGAGCTTGTTTGGAATACTGATTTAGATAGATAAAATTTCTATAACCTGTTCAAATTGATTCAAATTTGAGAAGAATAGTGGTTCTATTTATTGAAAATTTGAGTCGATTTGAACAGTGATTAGAGGAATTTTCTATCTGAAGACGTATTCCAAACAAGCTCTTAGTTATTTTAAACTTGTTCATTTATAAAAACAACTAAACATCATGAACGCACAAAGTGCAATTAAACATCATGAACAAAAAAGAAACCACTCCCAATCCGCAGATTGAGAGTGGTTTGCTATATCTGTATACCTCCTATCAGCCCAAAGACTGCTAGTTGGTACTTATTATATTATCCATTCATGGATAGTAAAAACTCTTCGTTGTTTTTGGTTCCATTCATGGCCTTTAATAGATAGTCCATAGCCTCGTTAGAGTTCATATCGGCCATCATGCGGCGCATGATCCAAATTCTTGATAACGTATCTTTGTCAAGAAGCTGATCTTCTTTACGTGTACCTGATGCCGTAATGTCGATGGCAGGGTAAATACGTTTGTTAGCCAGTTTTCTATCCAATTGCAATTCCATGTTACCAGTACCCTTGAACTCTTCAAAGATCACCTCATCCATCTTGGAGCCGGTATCAATCAAGGCAGTAGCAATAATGGTAAGAGAACCTCCATTTTCTACATTTCTGGCAGCACCAAAGAAGCGTTTAGGCTTGTGAAGTGCATTAGCATCTACACCACCAGAAAGGATTTTACCTGAAGAAGGTACGACTGTATTATAGGCTCTTGCTAGACGGGTGATAGAGTCCATTAGAATGACAACATCATGTCCACATTCTACCATTCTCTTTGCTTTTTCCAATACGATGGAAGAAACTTTTACATGGCGGTCTGCTTGCTCGTCAAAGGTAGAGGCGATAACTTCACCATTGACACTACGCTGCATGTCTGTTACCTCTTCCGGTCTTTCATCGATTAGAAGTACGATTAGGTAACATTCAGGGTGGTTTTTGGCGATTGCGTTAGCAACCTCTTTCAATAACCAGGTTTTACCTGTTTTAGGCTGGGCTACAATCATTCCCCTTTGTCCTTTACCAATTGGAGCAAAAAGGTCAAGAATTCTTGTAGAATATGTATTTGGACGAGTGCTGAGGTGAAGTTGTTCCTCAGGGAAAAGAGGTGTAAGGTATTCAAATGGAACACGATCACGAATTTCTTCTGTCGTTTTTCCATTAACACTTTCTACCCTTAATAAGGCAAAGTACTTTTCACCTTCTTTAGGTGGACGAATTTGTCCTTTGATTGTATCTCCAGTTTTTAAACCAAATAGTTTGATTTGAGAAGGAGACACGTAAATATCGTCAGGGCTGGCAAGGTAGTTATAGTCTGCAGATCTTAAGAAACCATAGCCATCTTGCATGATTTCCAATACCCCTTCGTTGGTAATGATTCCATCAAAATCTCTTACAGAGCCAGCATCCTTATCTTTCTCTCTTCGATTTTCTTGAGCGTTTCCTCTGTTTCCTCGGCGCTCCTGAGTATTATCCTTTTTAGGTTTGTCTGAGGAAGAAATGCCTTCACGTCTTGGACGTTGCTCTCTTTCCTTTCTGGGTTTCTTAGGCTGCTGGGGTTGTGCTTTAGGTTGCGGTTCTTTTGGAGTACTCGTCGTAGCCTTAGGCTTTTGTTCTTCTGTGGCCTTAGCGACGTTTTCTCGCTTGACTCTTGGGCTTCCTTTGGAATCGCTCTTCGCAGTATCTCGCTTCGATAAAGTGACAGTACTGTCACTAGTTTCTTGTTTGGATTCCGTTTTTCTATCAGGATTAATGGCTTGTTGATCTAGAATCTTGTAAATAAGCTCTTTCTTTGATAGTCCACTATAGCTTTTTACGCCCAGTTCCTTCGCAATTGTTTTCAGTTCTGAAAGCAATCGGATTTCCAGTTCTTCAATTGTATACATAGTGATGTGATCGCGGCATTGATAGCCGATTGAATCTTTTTGATTTGCTTTGTTGAATTCTAAAGAAAAGTGATTATTCAGGTAATTTTCTTCACGTATAATGTAGACAGGTATAAAAAGTGTTGCCCAATAACAGGAAGTCTTGATGGGTATCTAATTTGTCGTGTTGATCCACAACTATTATCGGGGAGTGAATTACCTAACTAGTGTCGTTATTGTGCAATAATAAGTGAATGTGTTGAAATTACAAAACACCTCATAGAATTTGATTGTATTTTATTGAGTAGAAGGCCATTTTGAGAGAATTTTCTCCATAATAGAGACAAAATACTCTTCTTGATATGGGCCAAACCAGTTCATTTCCCGGGTTTCATGTTTCTTGACGGTGTCGTAGTATTTGTCCGGTATAATGTAACCTATATATTCCCCATTAAAGGAGGTTACAATAGGGAATAGTCCTTTATCTTGGGCTATTTTTTCTATGCTATGATCTAGATAAATTTCACCGGAAAAGTCACACGGCATTCCCATAAAGAATAAGTCACCTACCTGAAATGCAGAGACTTTAGGAGTAAGTCCTCCCGTTAATAAATTGAATACAGTGTGGCGAATACGTAAATCCTGATCTATGCGAAATTGGGCTTCATGTACGTGAACAGGAAAATGTATCATTCCAATTCCTGAACTTTTAGAAGGAATAGCAACGGAGTCCATTTGTTCTATCAGGAGGTTAGCGAGGCCCTCTCCTATTTTTTTAGCCCTTGGAATATCCTTTCCACCAATGTTGTAATTGGGTGAATGACTTCCTACCATTCCGGCAGCAAATAGTGCAAAATCAATGGATGGGGATGATTCTAGCTGGGCCATTAGTATACCGGGGTAGTCTCCGCTAAGAATCTGAAGCTTTTTATTAATATTCGTAGGGTGGGCTGCGTAGGTTGTTATAATCGCTGAAGGTCCCTGAGCTGGACGGAGCCTGACAAAGCGTAAACCATCGTCTTTTTTACCTTTGGAAAGGCGGTTATTCACATATTGAGGAGCGGTAATCGTTCCGTATTCCATGGAAATTGCTTTTCGACTGGCATAGGCTTTTTCTAAGGCAGTTTGAGTAGCCTTGGAAAGCATTTCAATGGTAGTTTCATTAGCAAAGCCTGTAATGACTTGTCCAAGAAAAGTTCCCTCCCAACCACCATAACCACTATGTGTATGCGTCGCTGATAGATAAAGGTGATGAGGAGCTAAGAAAGGAAGTTTACCTGTAATTTTTTCTATGGCCACTTTAGGAACCACCATTAAGTCATAAGAAACCATGGCATAGACCTTTTTGTCTTTTTCAAAGACAACGGCACGTACAAATAGTGAATCATTCACTTCACTAAACTCTTTTCGAATTCCATACCCTGCCAAAGGAGCTGGATAATTTGGAGTAATGTTGACTGCTGCCCAACCAGCTTTTATGGGATTATCACCCTGTAGAACAGTATAAGTACTGTCTTCAAGTGATTGCATAGTTTCCTGATAAGCAGTGAGCTGTTTCAGTGGTGTGCGGTCAATAAAGTCAACCAATAAGAAACCTAGGATGATGAGGACAAGGAGGGCGACTCCAGTGATTTTGAATAGGCGTTTTAAGAATAACTTCATTTCTAACAATCAGAATAACATTACTTTTCCCCCAAAGTTAACGTATATTTGTGGGAATAGTTATATTTTCTTTATCGCTATGAATAGGCGAATAAAACCAGAGTTAATGTGAAGAGAATCATGAAATTGAGAATGCAATCTATCCGTTGGTTTTTTCCTGTTGTGATGACCCTATTGTTGGGCGCTTGTGGTGAGCAAAAAGCACCTAAGCAAGGAGAAATGGCCCCTAATTTTGAGTTAACGGGACTCGATGGTAAACCTTACAGTTTAAAAGAACAGAAAGGAAAGCTGGTTTTATTGAACTTTTGGAAGGATAACTGTGATGTATGTAAAAAGGAGTTTCCTCTTATGGAAGAGTATTACCGTGAGTTTGGCGGTGAAAACTTTGAGATTCTAGCTGTGTATTTAGGGGACTCAAAGAGTGCTCCTCAGGAGTTTAAGGATAACTATGATATTACCTTTCCTCTGTTAAAGGAAGGGAAAGACGTTGCTTTTGGACAGTATAAAATAAGAGCAACTCCTACTAATTATTTGATCACTCCGGAAGGAAAAGTTATTCGTAAGGTCGTTGGCTTTGTGGATGCACAACAAATCAAAGCCATTTTATATAACATTAAAATGAATCAGTAATGAAATGGATATATTCTCTACTATTTATCTCATTGACATTTTTGGGATGTCAATCTTCAGATAAGAAACATCAGCACCAACAGGAAGAAGCAGAGGCGACAGTCTCTGACAACTGTGCGCATTGTGGGATGCCCACTTCGTCTTATAAGCAATGGAGTTCTTCCTTGGTCGATGAGAATAGCAAAGAACATAAGTTTTGTAGCAATAAATGTCTGATGATGACGATACATCAGATGGAAGAGTTATCTAATCCAACAGAAGTATCTGTAACGGATTACTATACTTTGGAGAAAATAGATGGGAAAAAGGCCTTCTTTGTGTGGGGAAGTGATAAGGTAGGTCCTATGGGAAAAGGATTTGTTGCCTTTAAAACAAAGGAAGATGCGGAGAGCTTTGCCAAAGACTATAATGGGCAGCTACCAGTATTATCTTATAAGGACATTGATACAGAAGTAGTCAAAAAAGCGATACAGTAAGAGGTTTATCGGTGATCGCTTAAAGAAGGTTTATTGGTTATTGCTTATCGTTTAAAAGAGGTTGAAAAAATATCGGTAGGGTATTGTATGTCACTTAGGGTTAAAATAATTTTCATAACCGATAACCGATAACCGATAACCGATAACCGATAACCGATAACCGATAACCGATAACCAATTACTCCACAGCTACAATATCTTCCGCATCAACTTCTACTAAAAAGGCTTTTTTAAAGCCCTCTTGCTTTTTCACTTTTTTCAGTAGTTTGACTACTTCCTCCTTTTTGTACGATCGCCCTACAATGTATTTGTAAAGTCCTTCTTTTTCCATGACCTCCACTTCAGACTGTAAAGCTTTGAAAGCTTTATCATGAAGACTGATTCTATTAGCTCCAGCCATTACCTGTATTGCCCAATGTTTATGGGTGTAATCAGGAGATAGTTCCGTATTGCGGTCTTTCTGATTCATGGCGACGATACTAGCCTTAGGAAATCCACTTTCCTTGGCTTTCTTAAGAATTGTTCTGGCAACAGTCATTTCTGTAGCGGTACCGATAAGGTAGCGGTATTTATAGGGGCCGTTGTTCTCATCATAATACAGTTCTATCTTGTCCTTGATATGAACATAAGGCTCAGTGTTTAGGTCGAGCTTTTCTTTAGAAGAAGCCAATTGTACCTTATAGACACTTTCTGTTTTCGTTTTCTCTACACTAGGAGTGGATAGAATAAATTCCTTGGTAGCCCGATAAATAGCTGAGGCAACGATTTCTTGTCCAAACTTACTGTTGAGGTATTTTTCTTCCTGTTGGTTGGTCATAAAGCCACATTCTACTAATACGGCAGGCATTTGTGTATACTTAAGCACTTGTAGATTATAGCCTCTTTCCTGTACGGAACGAATACCTCGATTCGGACGTCTAGCCCTATCTTTTAACTCTGAGTTCAGAAGTTTTGCAAGCTTAAAAGAATCTCCTTCCTTGATTTGTATATGAATTTCGGTGCCTTTGTAGTGGTCCATGGGTAAGGAGTTGCAGTGGACACTAAGAAATAAGTCGGCATCTTGTTGGTTAGCAAAATCAACACGCTCATCCAAGGAAACAGTAGAGTCATCTTCACGAGTATAGAGTACCTTTACATCATTGATGTTCTTTTGTAAGTAAACACCAATATACTTAGAGATGACTAAATTGAGGTCTTTTTCGTGCATCCTGCCTTTTGCTCCTCTTTCTTGTCCAGTGTCTTTCCCTCCATGTCCTGGATCAATGACTACTACAAAAGGGGTCGTTCTGGTTTTTTTGATCTTTTTTGCTTGTTGACCCTGAGAGACACTCATTGTCAATAGGCAAAGAAGAAATATGTTAAATAACAGTTTGAGCATGGCAAAAACAGCGTCTATTTTTCAATTGGATTAGTGGCTAGCTTAAATACTTTAAAAAGTAAAAATTTTGAATTTTACTTATATCTCCAATTATATCTGGAAAATAATTGGAGATTGTTATTAGTGAATGACATTATTTTATGTTGTTTATCGCTTTCAATATGCGATTATCCAAACTAATTCTAAGTACTGTCCTATAATTAAAAATTAAAAACTATAGCGGGTGAAAGAAAAAATACCGACCTTTGCGGATATTTTGGGGTTATTTTATAAAGTGCTATTAATCATTGGAATAACACAAATAGTAACGATGAATTTTAAAGAGGCGGAGGTTTAAATCCGCTGATAATCGATAAAGGGCATGTCAACGAATACTACAAACGAAATGTCATTTTTAGATCACCTTGAGGTATTGAGGTGGCACTTGATTCGCAGCCTTGCGTCTATCTTGGTTTTTGCGACAGTGGCATTTATTTTTAATGATTTTGTGTTTGATCAAATCATTTTGGCTCCATCCAGATCGGAGTTTATTACTTATCAAAAGCTGTGTGAACTGTCCTCTTGGCTAGGATCTGATGCCTTATGTATCAAAGATCTTCAGGTGGAGATCATAAACCGTAAGATGATTGGTCAGTTTTCTATGCATATTGCCTCTTCTTTTGTGATTGGGTTAATTTTTGCCTTCCCTTATACATTTTGGGAGATTTGGCGATTTGTGAAGCCGGGACTATATCATAATGAGCAAAGAGCAACCTCAGGAGCAACATTTTTTGTTTCTCTTCTTTTTGGTTTAGGGGTCACTTTTGGGTATTATATTGTATCGCCTTTGGCAGTTAATTTCTTGACAACTTATCAGGTGTCAGCGAGTATTGCCAATACCATTGACTTGACTTCTTATGTCTCTACATTGATCATGATTGTACTATCAGGAGGTGTGATGTTTCAGTTACCTATTGTTACTTATTTCGTGGCTAGAGCGGGGTTGGTTGGAGCAGAGGATATGCGTACGTACCGCAAGCATGCTATTGTGGTGATCTTGCTTATTTCCGCAGTGATAACTCCTCCAGATGTGGTTACACAAGTTTTGATCGCTATGCCAGTACTATTGCTTTATGAGATGAGTATTATGATTGCAGGAAGGGTACAAAAGCGATTAGCTAAAGAAGCAGAGGCTATTCTAGGAAAGTCTGTAGATAGTTAATAGGAGCTGAGCTCCAATAACAGTGATAAAAAATAAAGGGTGTCTCTTACAGACACCCTTTATTTTTTACTCTTCGATAATCTCAATCTTCTCAATCTTGTCTCCTTGACGAATATCGTCAACAACGTCAACGTTCTCGATCACTTTACCGAAACAAGTATGGTTTCTGTCTAAATGTGCAGTGTTGTCACGGCTATGACAGATAAAAAACTGAGAGCCTCCAGTATTTCTACCAGCGTGCGCCATCGATAGTACTCCTCTATCATGGAATTGGTTATCTCCGTCCAATTCACAGTCGATGCTGTATCCTGGGCCTCCTGCACCTGTTCCGTCAGGGCAACCTCCTTGTATTACGAAATTAGGGATGACACGGTGGAATGTAAGACCGTCATAGAACCCTTGTTTTGATAGGTTGATAAAGTTCTGTACAGTTCTAGGAGCATCTTTTTCGTAGAACTCTACTGTCATAGCACCTTTCTCGGTATGTATTATAGCTTTTTTCATTGTTTGAATGATTTCGTGTTTTGTTTTCGCAAATATACTATGAGTTTCTGATAACTGCCATAACTCTATGAGTTACGATTAATTATTATGATGGTGAGAGGATGGGCGTAAGGCTGTAATATCGGTAAGGTAGGCACTTGCTGATAGGCTACCGTCTTCTTGTTCTATGATGATACCTTGCTCCATGTATAATCTAGGGGTATGTGTCTTATTGGGAAGTTGATATTTAACGGTGTAATTTCCTTTCTGTTGGAATGCTTTGTCAATAGTTTTAAGGGCTTCTTGATAGAGCTTATATTGCTCTAATGGAATTTGTAGACATTGCTCATCAGTGTGTAGGCTGTCAGACAAGTCTAGTTGTCCTCCTTTGATTTTTAGAATATCAGGCGATTGTCTTTTTCGTTCTATAATGATGCCCGGTATGCATGTTTGGCTGGAGGAAAGAGGATATTTCATCGTAGTGTCTTGCTCAAGTTGCCTTCCAAAGGAGCAAACACTTTCCACACGTCCGTGCTCGCCAAACAGAGGAAACTTTGTGAATTCATACAGTTGACCACTTTTTGAGATATACTGTGTGGTCATGGCTTTCTTTTGTTGAATGACTTTTTGGTCGCTTTCCCAAATGATTTTCACAAGATACTCGGGGAAAAGATCTATATCGGTTTTGCCAATGACTTCAAATTGTTGCTTATTAATACGGTCACAGAATGTTTGGTCTGCCATCAAATATTTTCCTGTAGTATCTTTAATGTATACTTCAGCATCATAGTTATCTAATACGGTTTGTAATTTTTGCAAGGCTTTCTCTGCTTGTAACTGACTTTGTTTGTAAGGCGTAACGTCTCTACTAGTAATAGAAAGACCTATAATACTGTTGACTCGATCATATACCGGTGCGAATTGTACAATAAAGTGTTGAATACTATTCCCTTTGCCTAAAGTAATATTTTTGGCGTGTGGAATCCCCATAAAGGTGTCCTCTACGATTGTTTTGTAGCTATCGTGTTCATGCTCTGGAATAGTTTCCCACAAAACAGATTTACGTTCTCTTATTTTCAGTCCTTGTTTTTTGAAGGCATCTTTTTGGGCATTGTTCATCATGATGATTTTAAATTCTTTATTTAACATCATCATCCGATCTGAGGAGTTATTCAATAAGGACTGTAACTGAGCTTCTCTGTTTGCTAGAATATCTTGGTTTGCTTGTAACGATTTTTCAGCATAAAGGTCCTTGATCAATCCGGCAAATTGTATTTTCTTATCTTCTAATATGGAAATAGCTCCTATAAATCGGAACCATTGCATATGTCCTTGTTTATGGTGAAGGTATATTTCCTTGGTAAATTGTTTAGAAGGGTCTTTTTGCCGAATAAAAGCATTTAATTCTTTGGTGAACAAGGGACGCTCATTAGGAAGAAGGCATTCTAGAAAACTACCCAATTCGTGTTCTAGCTGATTGTTTTCGTACCCTAGAAGTCGTTTAAATTGCTCTGACCACCAAAATACAGTCATCTCGTTGATTTCTATCCCTATAGGTAAAATACACTCCCATAAACCTTCTGAAGTTCCCTTGGTTGCCAAATGAAAGCGTTGTAGTGTATTTTCCAGTTCTTGGGTACGTTTACGCACTTCTTTTTCAAGGTCTTTTTGGAGAGATTCTAGTTCTTCCTGTCTTTGACGTGTTTCTTCTTGGGTTTTGGATAGTTTTTCTACGTGTTTTCGAGTAATCTCTTCTTGTGTGGCGAGTAATTTTCTACTTTTTAGTGATTCCTCAAGCAAGATTTTATTTTTTTCGGCATTCTGTATCCCTTGTAAGGTGTGGATGAGAGAATTACCGAGTCTTTGTACAAAATTAATTTCATGCTGAGATAAGGAAAATGTACTAGCAATCTCTATAATTCCTTTACAAGTCTCCCCTACTTTCATGGGAATGATTAGAAGTGATTTTGGAGTAGACTCCCCCAACCCTGAACGAATAGGGCTGTAGTCTTTTGGAAGTTCATCCAGATAAGTAGTTTCTCCCGTAAGGTAGACTTGCCCAATAAGGCCCTCAGCAAAATGTCCATCCAGATGTATCACTTCCCGATTTTTATTTGCTTTTGAGTATCCGCAAGAAGCCCATAATTTAAGGTATTCTTCTTGTCCATCTTTGGTGTAAAGATAAATCCCCCCTTGGATGCCATTAAGAAATCGTACTAGTTCATTGATCATATTTTGGCACAAGACCGAAAGGTCTTCCTGAGAGGTTCTCAAGACTTCCGTAAAGTGTGCCAGTCCACGATCACTCCAGCTTCTTTTTTCTTCTTCTATAGCAGCTTCTTTTAAGAGCTCTCTCATCTCTATTAATGCGTTGCCCAACATATCGTGTGGACTCGATGGTTCGAAAGGAGTATCAAATTGTCGTTTACCAACAGCGGTGGCAAAGGTGATCGCTTTTTGAATATTTTCTTTTAGGGTATGACCAGCCTGTACGATGGTTTGTAACTCATTATTGCAATGTACCTTTTCATCATTAATTACACCTTGGGCTAAGGTATCGAGCTGCTGAATAGGTACTGCAATGGATCTTTGGATATTTTTTAGTGATAAGATAGTAATGAAAAGGGTCATTCCCCCAAAAATTCCAGTGATAAGTAACAGGATGTTATTGGCTTGAGAAATACCTTGATCAATAATGGCAACATCTTCGGAAAAAGAGGCGCTTTGTGCCGTGCTCAAAGGAGCAAGCATATTCTTGATTTCAACTTTTAAGGGGCGTAAGGTATGGATAATTTCATTTTCCAGATGTAAACGAACTTCTTGCTCACTTAATAAAATCTCCTGGATAGCCTTGATAGAGTCGGGTGTATTATTCTTTAACCAATGGACATTGCTACGATGCTGTTCATAGTAGAGCTCTAACTCCCCTTGTAGGTAGCGTAATTCTCGAAGACGCAGCCCTAAAGCATCAATACTACGTTTTTCTTCAGGGGATAACTCTTTGGCGATTTCCTCAATTTTTTTGAGTGCAGGAGATATTTCTAGGTCCCAGATAATACCTCTTTCTTCTTTTAAGGTATTATTATCACTAAGGAAATACCCTCTCAGAACGGCAGAAGATCGTTCTATACTTTCTTGTATCTGACTTATTTTGGCATGCAGTGGGTTGCTTATATTCACTACCTTACTTCCTGTGCTACGGATATATCGGTTTTGTAGTAATACCATACCTGAAAAGACCGATAGAGAGCACACAAAAAGAATACCCATCAAGACAATGCGTCCCTGTATGGTTTTTAGGTTCAGATAGGTTTCGAAAAGGTGTGATAAGAACTGAATAGATCTGCCAAGCATATAGATAGTTAAAAACGAAAAGGGTTAATAGTATACATGCCGTTTGTGAACGAGCGTTACTATGGGTTTTATGTTCTAATGCTTAATCTAATTGGATTATTGTTTTGATAAGAGTGGAATAGGATAAATGGTATGTAATATAAAAGGTAAATGTGTAAGGGCGTGATTTATCACACCCTTACACATTTTATTTCTCATTGGCTAAGTTATAGCATTTTCGACATAGGGCTTCGTACTTATCACTCTCTCCTAGCTCTACTTGTGAGTGGCTTTCATGGGTGCGGAAGGAGAATTGTGCAGGCTCTCCGCATCGCATACAGACCGCATGTAGTTTGGTGACATATTCAGCAATACTCATTAGGGCAGGCATAGGATGGAAAGGTTGTCCTTTATAGTCCATATCTAGGCCACAAACTACGACTCTTATACCTTGATCGGCTAGTTTACAACATACTTCAACAATATCCTGATCAAAAAACTGTGCCTCATCAATGGCGATAACATCGTAGCCCTCACTTTTTTCCAGAATTTCTTTAGAGTGGCGTATGGGGATGGATTCCACTGTATTTTTATTATGTGATACCACATCGTTAGCATCATAGCGTACATCGATATGAGGTTTAAAGATGCGAACGCGTTGCTTGGCGATGACTGCTCGGGTAACTCTGCGGATTAATTCCTCTGTTTTACCAGAGAACATGGAGCCACAAACCACTTCTATCCACCCAGCGTGGGTAGAAGCCGTATTACTAAATCTTGGTTCAACAAACATGAAGTATATCTTTATACGGTTGGGATTGCTTACCTTTGAAGCATTCAACCTATGATGAATAAGCATGGAGAGTACAAAAGAGCACTAGTGTTCCTTTGTTGTAGGTTGCAAAATTAATAGATTCAGTAGAATTATCAGGTGTAATTAATCGCTTTTTCGAGATGACCTTTGACAAATTATTGGTGGTGATTGTAGGACCAACTGCGGTAGGTAAAACAGATTTGTGTGTAAAAGTAGCTGAATCCTTTGATACAGAGGTGCTTTATGCAGATTCCCGACAGTTTTTTAAGGAGCTATCGATAGGAACGGCTAAGCCTACTCCTGAAGAGATGAGAGACGTCCCTCATCATTTTGTAGATTGCTTGTCCATTGAGGAGGAATATAGTGCTGGGCAATATGAGCGAGATGTCATAAGTTTATTGCAGGATGATATTTTTAAAAGAAAGGAGATAGCCATTCTTTCTGGAGGCTCAGGAATGTATGTGAAAGCTGTATGTGAAGGCATGGATGATTTGCCTGAGGCAGATTTGGCAATAAGAGAGCAAGTAATCTTAGATGTCAAGGAGAAAGGGTTAGAATATCTACTACAAGAGCTTCAAGAAAAAGATCTTCAGTATTATGAACAGGTAGATCGAGCGAATACTCAACGAGTAATGCGTGCTATAGAGGTTATTCGAATGACAGGAAAGCCGTTTTCATCTTTTAGAACAGCCAATAAAAAACAACGTCCCTTTAAAATATTGAAGATAGGTTTGGAAAGGGATCGTGAAGAATTATATGACCGTATCAATCGCCGTATGGATATTATGCTGGAACAGGGATTGGTAGAGGAAGTCGCTTCTGTAAAGCAGTGGAAAGATAAAAATGCCCTTCAAACCGTAGGCTACAAGGAAATTTTTGATCACTGGGATGGGCTATACGATTGGGAAGAAGCGATACGCTTATTGAAGAGAAACAGTAGGCGTTATGCGAAAAAACAGCTCACGTGGTTTAAAAGAGATGAGGAGACTAAGTGGTTTCACCCAGATCAGCTGGAGGAAATCATTGCCTATATTAAGCAAGAAAAGCCATGACTAAATTAATTAACCGACAGTTGAGGTGGCGCAGGCCACCTCAACTGTCGGTTAATTTTTCTTCACCCACTTTTATACCGTTTGCAGCTCTTCTTGTACCTGATGAAGGACACGAACGATTTCGTCAAAGTCCAAAGATTCCACCAACTGAGTACGGTAAGGTTTGAAATGTGGGATACCTTTGAAGTATTGTGTGTAATGACGACGCATTTCCAGAATACCCTGACGGTCACCTTTCCATTCTACGGAGAATTTCAGGTGCTTCAAGCAAGTATTTACTCTTTCTTCCAAGGTAGGAGGAGGTAATAGCTCGCCTGTATTCATATAATGTTTGATCTCACGGAATATCCAAGGATATCCAATAGCAGCCCTTCCGATCATAATACCATCTACCCCATACTTTTCTTTGTACTCCAAGGCTTTTTGAGGAGAGTCAATATCTCCGTTACCAAAGATAGGAATATGAATATCTGGGTGATTTTTCACATCAGCAATAGGATTCCAGTCGGCCTCTCCTTTATACATTTGCTGGCGGGTACGTCCGTGAATACTCAAGGCTTGCACCCCTACATCTTGAAGACGTTGCGCGACTTCTAAGATCTTAATATTGTTGTGGTCCCAACCTAATCGTGTTTTTACTGTAACAGGAAGGTTGACTTGCTTGACAATCTCCTCTGTCATCTTTTGCATTTTAGGTAAGTCCAGAAGGATACCTGCTCCGGCACCTTTGCAGGCTACTTTTTTTACAGGACAACCATAATTGATATCAATCACCTCGGGCTGGGCTTCTTCAGCAATGGCTGCAGCCTCTCTCATTGACTCGATTTTATCGCCAAAGATTTGTATACCGATAGGACGTTCGTAGTCGTAGATATCCAATTTTTGTACACTTTTGGCAGCATCTCGAATAAGTCCTTCGGCCGAGATGAACTCCGTATACATCATGTCAGCACCATTTTCCTTACAAACGGCACGAAATGGAGGATCGCTGACATCTTCCATAGGGGCTAGCAATAATGGAAAGTCTCCTAACTCTAAATTTCCTATCTTTACCACGAGATATAATTTTTCTTATGAATAATTTTATATTCTTATTGATCGTATGATTATTTTTACAAAGGATGTACTTTTAATCATACAGGTATATAACTATTTTGCTGAGCTATTTACTCACGAAGGATGTTAATAAACACCAACATGTTATTTTGGATAGCAGATCAAATCAGGACAAAAATACAATATGGATCATAAAAATACAGCAAAGCCCTCTCAAAGTCTTTTTATTAGGGTGGTACTTCTTATTTTATTTATGCTGGGAGGGTACCTCATCGGTCAGTTTTTAAGTATTATCATTGTACTACCTTACTTTGGATTTGATCTGGACGCCATCTTTGCGATGACTGCGAATATGACAGGAGATGAGTCATACCGTACACCTTTGCTTTTGATTCAGGGGGTATCGAGTTTTTGCCTTTTTGGAGCGGGACCTTGGTATTTCTGGAAATTCACAAAAGGAGAAAGTCCAATGCAGTTGTTCCACCTCAAGCCAATGACCAATAATCGATTAATTTTGGCCGGAGGAGGGATTATTTTATTAGCAATACCTACAATTGGCTGGTTTGTATACTTGAATCAGCAGATGGCTTTACCGGAGGCCTTCAAAGAACTGGAGCTGTACATGAAAGATATGGAAGTCCGTTTGGCAGAGACAACCCTGTTTTTACTTGGCTTTCAGAGTATATACCAGTTTATTTTGGGGTTACTTGTCGTTGCTGTATTGGCAGGGATATTGGAGGAGTTTGTATTTAGGGGGATATTACAAAATATGTTTCTGAAGCAATGGGGCAATGCGCATATGGCGATTTGGATCAGTGCCATTGTTTTTTCTGCGATTCATATGCAATTTTATGGCTTCCTTCCTCGTATGTTGTTAGGGGCATTGTTTGGATACCTTTATTGGTGGTCTGGGAACTTATACGTTCCTATGTTTGCTCATTTTGTGAATAACGCCTATACATTAGTGTCGGCTTATGTTGGCCAACAGTTTTTTGAGACAAACCTGGAAGAAGAGATGTTATCAGTGCAAGCACCTTCCTTTTGGTTTATACTAATAAGTACACCTCTTTTTATAGGTGCATTATATAGTTTTTATAGGGTAAGTACTGCCGGAGTACCGGAGCAAAAAGTGCCAACCGTAGAATAAATTTTTTGTGATGATGACTGTACTTCGGTATTTCCGAACGGTAGAGTTGGAACAGCATTATTAATAATAAACACATGGCAAACGTCAAGAAGCCCTCTGAGTTGGTTCAGAGGATTATATCAGGAATATTGGGAGGATTGGTTATTGTAATGGGAATACAATACAGTGAATGGACTTACTTTTTAGTTTTTTTATTGATCCTGATCTTTTCCATACAAGAGTTTTATCGCCTGTTAGGATTAGGGGGCAATTTACCGTTGAAAACGTATGGAACCTTTTTGGGGGCCATGATGTTTATAGGTTCTTTTTTTATTCAGAAAGGACAGTTGAGTAATCGTTATATGTACTTACTTTTTGTAGGGATTGCCTTGGTTTACCTGGTAAAGCTCTATAATAAAGAAGACAAAAAGCCTTTTGTCAATATCGCCTTGACCTTTATGGGTATTATGTATGTGGCTTTGCCTTTCTCTTTATTGAATGTAGCGAGTTTTCCACATGAGACTTATCAGTTTGAAGTTCCTTTAGGGTTGTTCTGTATCTTGTGGGCTAGTGATACAGGGGCTTATTTCTCAGGAAAGACCTTAGGCAAACATAAATTATTTGAACGAGTGTCTCCTAAAAAGACATGGGAAGGTAGTATCGGAGGAACATTATTAGCGATACTCGTAGGCTTAGGATTATCTTATTATTTTGATGTATTACCGGTGTGGGTATGGATCGTATTTGCCCTGATTATTGTGATTTCCGGAACATATGGAGACTTGGTAGAATCCTTATTTAAGCGAAGTATTGCTATTAAGGACTCAGGAAGAAGTATTCCAGGGCATGGAGGGTTTCTGGATCGTTTTGATGGATTACTTTTAGCAGTTCCTTTTATTACGGCCTTTTTGGAGTTTTATCATTTACTAGGAAAGTAAATTTTTATAAATAATATAAAGCCAGCCCCCCTAATGATTGAACTTAATCATTAGGGGGGCTTTTTTGTTTATTCTTGGAAACTATTCAATCTAATTAGGGTTTTAAATAGTAAATATTTGAAAACTCAATAATTTGTATTCGGCTTATAATCAAATAGAATAACCCTTGACAAAAGTACAAAAGCAGTTCTTAATCGTAATTGGAGCATTGCTGATTTACATGTTGATAAGTCGTGTTTTACCCCTTTTTTTCCCTGAAGACCTGAGCTTACAGATTCGTAAGGGCTTAAAGGTGATTGGAGGAGTAATATTGCTTGTAGCACTTATCAAGACATATACCCAAAAGAACCCTTAACAATTATGGATGTCGAAATACTTGCACGAATTCAGTTTGCGTTTACGATCATCTTCCATTATATATTTCCCCCTTTTAGTATTGGGTTAGGGCTGATTATGGTGATCATGGAAGGGCTTTACCTGAAGACAGGTAATGTTGTTTATGAAGTGATGACCAAGTTCTGGACCAAGATCTTTGCGGCCAACTTTTCAATTGGCGTAGCTACAGGAATTGTAATGGAGTTTGAGTTCGGGACCAACTGGGCTACATACTCCCGCTATGTGGGAGACATTTTTGGATCACCTTTGGCAGCCGAAGGAATCTTTGCCTTCTTTTTGGAGTCAGGTTTCTTAGCCATATTGCTTTTTGGGTGGAATCGAGTATCTCCTAGGATACATTTTCTGGCGACGGTAATGGTTGCCTTAGGCTCTATGATGTCAGGATTCTGGATTGTAGTAGCAAATTCCTGGATGCAAACACCTGCAGCTTATGAAATTGTTGGAACAGGGGATCAGGCTAGAGCAGTGATTACGGATTTTTGGGGGATGGTATTTAATCCTTCTTCAGGAATACGCTTTGCTCATACCATTGTAGGCGCTTGGTTACAAGGGAGTTTTTTGGTGATTAGTGTTTCGGCCTACTTCTTACTGAAAAAGAGACACAAGTCTGTGGCCAAGCGATCATTTAAAATAGGTTTATATGTGGCGTTGTTTGCAGCATTGATTCAGCCCATTTTGGGACATGAGCAAGCCAATGTCGTTGCGGAGTATCAGCCTGTAAAACTTGCCGCGTTTGAGGGCTTGTATGAAACGACTAAAGAAGCCCCCCTATATGTAGTAGGGTATACGGATCCAGAGTCTGAACAGACGTATGGTATTCAGGTTCCAGGTATGTTGAGCTTTCTGATAGGTTTTTCTTTTGATCAAGAGGTACAGGGGTTAAAGGCTTTTCCTAAAGAGGACTGGCCCGGTCAAATAGGGCTGGTTTTTCAGACCTATCATATTATGGTGGGGATTGGAATGTTATTAATAGGACTCTTGCTTTTAGGTGCCTTTCTCAATTTTAAAAAGCAACTGTTTTCTAACGATATAATGCTCAAAGTATTTGCCTGGTCCGTGGTGTTACCTGTGATCGCCAATCAGACAGGATGGATATCAGCAGAGGTAGGCCGACAGCCTTGGATCGTTTATGGGATGCTGAGAACTAGTGATGCTATTTCTAAGTCCGTGACCGGAGGAGAAGTGTTTACCTCTATCTTATTATTCTTCGTTTTATATGTCTTTCTGTTCTTCACTTGGCTTTATATTCTTAATAAGGAGATTAAGCATGGACCAGATGATACAGATGAGACATACTTTGAAAGTGGTTATCTCAAGCGAGCAGAGAAGTTGAGTGGCCTGGATAATAAAGAAAAAGACGAATAGATTCATTTAGGGCTTGTTTCAAATACTGATTTAGATAGAGCAATTTTCTCTCTGAAAATATATTTCAAACAAGCTCTTAAAAGCCCCAATTAAGTTATGGACTATAATGTTATTTGGTATTTATTGGTAGGAATTCTTTTAGTGGGATATGCGATCCTGGATGGCTTTGATCTGGGAGTGGGTGCCTTGCATCTTTTATCCAAAGGAGATCATAACCGACGGATTGTAATGAATTCTATTGGTCCTGTATGGGATGGCAATGAAGTATGGTTAATCACTGCTGGAGGGGCCTTGTTTGCCGCATTTCCTCATGTGTATGCCACTGCATTCTCAGCATTTTATTTGCCCTTTTACTTATTGTTGGCAGCGTTGATATTTCGGGCTGTAGCTATGGAGTTTCGTTCCAAAGAGCCTGGAGAGCTGTGGAGAAATACTTGGGATAAGTTATTTTCTATAGGATCCATTCTAGCTTCTTTTCTTTTTGGAGTGGCTATTGGGAACGTGATTATAGGAATGAAGATTGGTTCCGATATGGAGTATGCCGGTACCTTATTGGAGCAACTTAACCCTTATGCTATATGTACGGGGTTATTCACAGTAGTTATGTTTACGATGCATGGTGCCAATTACCTATTAGTGAAGACGGAGGGCGAGTTACAAAAACAGGTTGAAAAATGGGCTTTTAAAGCTTATTGGACATTTGTGATTTTTTATGCGATCACGACAGCAATAACCTTGATGATACGTCCGGAGATGGTTGCTAATTTTTCTTTTGGTTATTTTGAAGGTGTTGGTGAAAAGCACCCTTTGGTAGAAAATAATGAGGTACTAATTTCTATATGGGCATGGACAGTAGCCATTCTTAACTTCCTGGCAGTACTGAATATCCATCGCTCTCTTAAGCTTAAAAATTATGGATGGGCTTTCTTATCCTCTTGCCTGTCGATAGCGGCCTTTATTACGCTTTTTGCCTTAGGTATTTTTCCAAATATGATGGTTTCTAGTTTGGAGCCAGCATATAGCCTTGATATATATAATGCAGCCTCATCACAGAAGACATTGAAAATCATGTTCTACCTGGCCTTGGTGGGGATACCTTTTGTTCTTTCTTATACCATATCTATCTATTGGGTATTTCGAGGAAAGACCAAGTTGGATGAACATAGTTATTAAAAAGGTAGGGGCGACCCCATGTGGTCGTCCTCGCCTGTAAAAGGCAGGCTGTATGTGGTCGCCCAACGTCATTTGAGGGGAAATTTGACAAAATTTTTCACCTTATATCTACTACCTTTTACTTTAAAAATAACCCAATTAAAAATGAACAAGCTACTACTAATAACCTCATTACTCTTGTGTAGCCTTATGGTTAAAGCACAAGAGTCTATCGAAGGCGTGTGGGTAACACGGAAAGAACAATCACATATACAGATTTATCAGGAAGGAGAAACCTTTCAAGGAAAGGTAGTTAAGACGCAAGACCCTGAGGATGATGCTTTGGGGGTGAAAATTCTGAGAGGCTTTTCTAAACAAGGAGATGTCTGGGTAGGAGAAATCTATGCTCCTCATCTTAATACTTGGTTCGATACAGAACTGAGAAGAATAGGCCAGGTGTTAGAAGTGAAGGTAACGACAGGATTTATTTCCAGAAGGTTAGCGTGGGATTTGCAGTTTATTAATCAAAAAGAGCAGTAAAGAGGCTTTGTTCATATTGTTTCGATGAGCTTCGTTTGTTCATACCGCTACACGGAGTATGTTAGTTGAATTAATTATTGGAAGTAGCTTACGCTACTTGTTATGGAGTCAAGACACCATATAATAGATTACACAACTAAACAATATGAACGAGCGAAGCTCAACTAAACATCATGAACAAATACTATAGTTTCATAAACGCATAAATGGCGCATCCCCAACCAGCAATCATAGCGGTTCCTCCAATAGGAGTAATAGCACCCCACCATCCGACATTACTTAAGCAAAGAATATAAAGACTTCCGGAGAAAATTAAGGTTCCCACTCCCATCAATATACCTGCCCAATGAAGTAGTGGATCATTCATATGAAACATAAATAGACCAATGAGTAAAAGTGCTAGAGCATGATAAAATTGATATTTGACAGCGGTTTCAAAAGTTTCTAATCGGCCATTTTCTGCCAACATTCCTTTTAATCCATGAGCACCAAATGCTCCGATGGCTACGCCCAGGAGTCCAAGAATAGCGCCTGCGATCAGTATGTTTTTTTGCATTGTTTTTTTCTTGCAAAGCTAATGAATTTTATTCAGTAATTTGGGGGGCTGTAACGATGCGCTTTGTGATTGAGCATCTTCGGTACTCCCTATATTTTTTACTTTTTACTTCCTACCTTTGATAAGAGAGATAAGAACATGTTTGGAACCACATCTTTTGGTACAAAACTCTTCTAGTTTTGTCTGAGAAAGTCCTGATTTTTCATCCAATAGAACCACTATTAGGCTCAAGTCAGGAATTTCTGATCCAATTTATAGAAGTTTTCTCCTCAAAATCTGGATTCCAAACATGTTCTAAGGCATATTAAATATTTGAAGAGATAATATGGATTTTAAGATAAACTCAGAGTTCCGTCCTATGGGTGACCAGCCTGCGGCGATAAAGGAATTATCTAAAAATATAGTAGACGGAGAAGAAGCGCAGGTACTTTTGGGAGTGACAGGCTCTGGTAAAACGTTTACGGTTGCCAATGTTATTGAGCAAGTACAGCGCCCAACGTTGATCTTAAGCCATAATAAAACGTTGGCAGCTCAACTCTATGGAGAGTTTAAACAGTTCTTTCCGGATAATGCGGTAGAGTACTTCATATCTTACTATGACTATTATCAGCCGGAGGCTTATATCGCCACCACAGATACCTTTATTGAAAAAGATCTGGCGATTAATGAGGAAATCGAAAAGCTTCGATTGGCGGCTACCTCTGCGCTTCTTTCAGGTAGAAGGGATGTCATTGTGGTGGCTTCGGTATCTTGTATATATGGTATAGGTAACCCAGAAGAGTTTGGGGAAAATGTCATTACCCTGAAACAAGGAGATCGTGTGCAGCGGAATCAGTTGTTATTTCAACTAGTCAATATTCTTTATAGCCGAACAGAGGCAGAGTTTAAAAGAGGAAATTTTAGGGTAAAAGGAGATACAGTGGATGTATTTCCGGCCTATGCTGATTTTGCTTATAGGATTTATTTTTGGGGAGATGAAGTTGAGGATATTCATCGTATTGATCCAGAAACTGGAAAGCGAATTTCTTCAGAATCGGGGATCACGATATTTCCGGCCAATCTTTTCGTGACAGGTCAGGAAACTGTAAATCAGTCCATTCACGATATACAAGACGATTTGGTTGCTCAAATCAAGTTTTTTGAAAAAGAAGGACGTTTTGCAGAAGCTAAGCGTATCAAGGAGCGTACAGAGTATGACCTGGAGATGATGCGTGAAATGGGGTACTGTTCCGGAGTAGAGAACTATTCACGATACTTTGATCGAAGAAAGCCGGGAGAAAGACCTTTCTGCCTATTAGATTACTTTCCTGATGACTTTTTATTTGTGGTAGATGAGAGTCATGTCACCTTGCCACAGATCAGGGCGATGTGGGGAGGAGATCGCTCCAGAAAGGTGTCCTTAGTAGATAATGGCTTCCGTTTGCCTTCTGCTTTGGATAACCGTCCGTTGACATTTAATGAATTGGAAGGGTTATTGAATCAGTCTATTTATGTGAGTGCAACACCAGGGGATTATGAGTTGATGAAAACCGAAGGAGCTGTAGTAGAGCAAGTGATTCGTCCAACAGGTCTATTAGATCCTCAGGTGGAAGTACGTCCAAGTATCAATCAGATTGATGATTTATTGAATGAAATCAATAAGACGATTGATGAAGGTTTTAGAGTGCTGGTCACGACCTTGACGAAGAGAATGGCTGAGGAGTTGACAAAATATATGACCCGTATTGGTGTTAAGACGCGTTATATTCACTCTGAAATTAAATCTTTGGAAAGAGTAGAAATCTTAAGAGAACTGCGTTTAGGAGAGTTTGATGTATTGGTGGGGGTCAACTTGCTGAGAGAGGGACTAGACTTACCGGAAGTGTCTTTGGTAGCGATTATGGATGCTGATAAGGAAGGGTTTTTGAGAAATGAACGTTCTTTGATACAGACAATTGGACGTGCTGCCCGAAATTCTGAAGGAAGGGTGATCATGTATGCCGACAAGATGACAAAGTCCATGCAAAAGGCCATCGATGAGACGAACCGAAGAAGGAAGATACAGATGGACTTCAATAAGGAACATGGGATTACACCAACAACGGTGAAGAAGTCAACAGAAGCGATTAAAGGACAAACGAGGGTAGCAGATCATAGAACTGCAAAACCGGAGGAAGCAGTGGCAGAAGAAAAATTACAGTTGTCAGAAAGTGAATTGATTTATGATACGAATAAGGATTTGGATCAGCTAATCAAGGAGACAAAGCGACAAATGGAGAAAGCAGCCAAGGACTTGGATTTTATAGAGGCAGCTCGTTTGAGAGATCAGTTGTTTGAACTACAAGGGCGAAAGTCAGAAAATAAATAAATATGAAATATATCATTTACACCTTATTGGGGTGCATTTTTTTGATAGGCTGTCAAAAAGAGCAGCAGCAGATGGATGCCTTGATTACACTCAAGGAGCAGACGGAGGAGTTTTATGGTCGACAGATTGACTTTATGTCGGATTTGATTGATGACGAGGAAGATAATGCACATTATTATTATCTGAGATCTAAGCTTTACGAGCAGTTAGGAGATCCAGAAAAGGCTTTAATGGATATCGGAAAAGCTTTAGAATTAGATAGTAGCAGCGCGGCTTATTATGCACAACAAGCAAAGGTATTCTACTTGGAGCAGTCTATTGAGCAGGCATTACTTTCGGCAGAACGTGCTTTTGATTTGGGGTTTAAGGAACCTCATTTGTTCAGTTTAATTGGAGCGTGTTATTTGAAACAGGAGAAGTACAGCAAGGCAATTGAATACTTGAAGCAGGCATTGGTTGTGATTCCGGATGATCCAGAGATCTTGGCGACAGTAGCAGATGTCTATCAGGCACAAGGGGATACGAGTAAGGCTGTGTCCTATATGAAACAGAGTATACAAAAAAGGAGTGATAACCCGGAAGTATATGTGGATCTGATAAGTCTTTACTTAAGCTATAATGAGACAAATAAGGCTTTACAGTATGCGAAGTGGGCAATTAATGATTGTTCTCCTAATGCAGCGCTTTTTGCTCAGGTTGGACAAGCATTGGAAACACGAAATAAGTTAGATAGTGCCATGCATTGGTATAAACAGGCACTGTCAGTAGATAGTACATCTTGGGAAATTGTGAGTAAGGTGGCGGGGTATTACCGTAAGCAAAGGAAACCGGACATAGCAGTGACGTATTACGAGCAGATACTGGAGCAGCAGCCTGATTTGGCAGAAGCTTATTATCAGCTAGGTTTTACAAATGAGTATTGGTACAAACGCTATGAAAAGGCTAAAATATTTTATACCCAGGCAGTAGAACTAGACTCATCCATGACGATTGCTACTGAGGCAGCCACAAGAGTGGATAAGGCACTTAAATGGAGAGCTTATTTAAAGGCAAACCCAGAAGTTGCAGAACAAATCCGCTTAGAGAGAGAGCAAAAGGAAAAAGAAAAACAAGAGGCGGAAGCCGCTGAAGAGGGAGAAAGCAGTGAAGAAGTAACAGAAGAAGAAGAGTAATTACTTACGATACATTAAGATTTATTGACACCGGGCCGATTATATTCACTTATAGTCGGCCATCTTTATTTGATTCCATCATGATGGAACGAATAAACCGGATTCATATTTAAGATATATTATTATGATAGTTACAACACACGGTAGTACGGTACAGGGAGTCGATGCTTCTTTAATTTCTGTAGAAGCTAACGTACTGGATAATGGTTTTAATTTCTTTATGGTAGGGTTGCCAGATAGTGCCATCAAAGAAAGTATTCATAGAATAGAGTCGGCGATTAAACATTACGGATATTACTTTCCAAGAAAAAAAGTGGTCGTGAACCTGGCTCCAGGTGATGTGAGAAAAGAAGGAAGTGCTTTTGACCTACCAATTACATTAACCTTATTGGGGGCTTCAGGACAGTTAAATCCTGATAAGTTGGCTGATTATGTGATCTTGGGGGAATTGTCTTTGGATGGAAAGTTACGTCCTATCAAAGGAGTACTACCAATAGCCATAGAGACAAGAAAAAGAGGCTTTAAAGGTTTTATCCTTCCGAAACAAAATGCAGAAGAGGCTGCTATAGTGAACAACCTGGACGTTATAGGAGTGGAATCTTTAATGGAAGCGATTGATTTTATAGAGGGCAGAAAGCATATAGAACCGGTTCATTATGACACTAGGGAATACTTTTTTGATGCGCTGAATGACTTTGAGGAAGATTTTGCAGAGGTACAAGGACAGGAAAATATCAAGAGAGCTTTGGAGATTGCAGCAGCAGGAGGACATAATGTGGTGATGATAGGCCCTCCAGGTGCTGGTAAAACGATGCTGGCTAAACGAATCCCCTCCATACTCCCCCCTCCTACTTTACAAGAAGCTTTGGAAACTACCAAAATTCACTCCGTAGCCGGTTTGTTAGGGAAAAATTCTCGATTGGTTCCAAAACGCCCTTTCAGATCCCCTCATCATACGGTTAGTGATGTTGCGCTGGTTGGTGGAGGTTCCAACCCTCAGCCTGGAGAAATTTCTTTGGCGCATAATGGGGTCTTGTTTTTAGATGAGTTACCAGAATTCAAGCGTACGGTGTTAGAAGTGATGCGACAGCCTTTGGAGGAGCGAAAAGTGACTATTTCAAGGGCAAGGGTAACCGTAGACTACCCTGCTAATTTTATGTTGGTATCCAGTATGAATCCATGTCCTTGTGGTTACCACAATCACCCTGAGAAAAGTTGTGTTTGTGGACCTGGAGTAGTACAGCGCTATCTCAATAAAATTAGTGGTCCGTTAATGGATCGTATTGACCTACACGTAGAGGTCACTCCTGTAAGCTTTGATCAGATGACCTCAGCGGTACAGACAGAGAGCAGTGAGGAAATCCGTAAGCGAGTGATACAGGCCCGAGAGATACAAGAGAAGCGCTTTGAAGGGTATCCAAAGGTTCACAATAATGCAATGATGCCTGTAGAGCTTTTGAAAAAGGTGTGTGAGTTAGATGTGGTGGGTAAGAACCTATTGAAGATGGCGATGCAAAAGCTAGGATTATCGGCGAGAGCCTATGACCGTATTCTGAAGGTTTCCAGAACGATTGCAGACTTGGCAGGGAGTGAAAAGATTCTACCGGAACACTTGGCAGAAGCCATACAATATAGAAGTTTGGATAGAGAGAATTGGGCGAATTGAATGAGTGTTGTCAAACTTTTAGTAAATAAGACATTGTTATTGGGAAAATAATGAGAAGTATTATACCTTTTCCATGTATAATATTCTACACCTCATATCTGAATAAATATGATTGATATAGAAAGAAAATTTTTAGTAAATGGCCCAATTCCAGAAGGAGAAGATACGCCAATCCAAGAGGGGTATTTAAGTCGTAACCCTGAAAGAACTGTAAGAATTCGTACTAGAAAAGATAAGGCAAATATCTCGGTAAAAGGAAAAATCTCTGCAGATGGCTTGTCCCGATACGAGTTTAAACAGGAAATCAGTATGGAAGATGCCCTAAATTTGTTGAAGATATGTGAGCCTGGTGTGATTGAAAAAACACGTAGAGCAATAAAGTGGGGAGAACACACGATTAAAGTGGATATCTTTCACGGAAAATATGATGGGTTGGTAATTGCAGAAGTAGAGTTAGAGGATCCAGACCAACCGTTTGAGAAGCCAGAGTGGTTAGGAGAAGAGGTGACTGGAAACTTGAAGTATTACAATTCTAACCTGACATAAGAGAAGCCTCCGAGCGTTAAAATAAAAAAGGTCTGAAACAGCTGTTTCAGACCTTTTACTTTATAGTTGCCCGACTAGGGCTCGAACCTAGACTCTTCTGAACCAAAATCAGACGTGTTGCCAGTTAC
>NZ_BAABJX010000067.1:0-20762 GCF_039543525.1 Algivirga pacifica | reverse complement strand
GTTCAAAATTTAAAAATAAGCAACGAGCCTTAGAGAGTATAGACTCGTTGCAACAAAGCCATCAATCAATAAAAATACGACATAAACCATCTCAAACTATGCTAGATCGAACAACGCCTCCTATCGCTTACTCTGTCAGTGATTTTCCATTGGCAAAACCAGTTAAGACAGTATTGAAAAATGGTATTGAATTATATGCTTTGGATGTATATCCTGAGCGGGTATTAACGTTACAATTGATTTTTAAAGGAGGGCGGTTGATTGAAAAACAGAAAGGAGAAGCCACTTTTGCTGGTAAGATGTTAGTAGAAGGAACGTCTACTATGAGTAGCAGTGAACTGAGTGAAAAACTGGAGTATTATGGGGCGTCCGTAACGGCACATTCATCCTATGACCACTTCACCGTTGAGGTTCATGTCATGAATCAATACTTGTTGGAGGTTTGTCAAATCCTGATGGATATTCTCACTGAAAGTGCTTTTCCTGATGAGGACTTTGAGCATATTCGAAATATTGTCCTACAGAACAAAAAGGTTAATGAAGAGAAGAATAACGTGTTAGCAACTCGCCATTTTCAACAAGCTATTTATGGAAAAGAGCATCCATATACTTATGACTTGAGTATAGAGGAAATTCAGGCTTTTTCTAAAGATGCAGCGAAACATTATTATGATGTGGCAATTAAAGGACAACCTTTTACAGTATTCTGTGCGGGCTTTGTAAAGGAGGAAGATATAGATGTGTTGAATAGGACAGTAGGAACACTTTCTGTAAGCGCAAAAAGTATTGAGCCTGCTTATCCTTCTTTTGTGGAGTTGACCGCTTCTAAGAAGGTCTATTTGGAAAAAGATAATGCCGTGCAGACAGCCGTTCGAGTAGGAAGAACAACTTTTGGTATTGAGAGTCGGGAACGCACAGCCTTTGGGGTTACCAATGAGATACTAGGAGGATACTTTGGCTCACGATTAATGAAAAACCTGAGGGAGCACAAAGGAATGACCTATGGTGTCTATGCAGGAAAATATAATACCAAGCAACAAGGCTTTTTTATGGTTGCTGCTGACGTACAGAAAAGTCGAAAAGAAGAGGCTTTTACGGAGATTTATAAGGAGCTGGAGTTATTAGTTAATGAAAGCGTAAAGCAAGAGGAGTTAGCTCTGGTAAAGAACTATATGATCGGACGTTTTGTGATGTCTATTAATTCCTACACCTCGATTCTCACTTATATGAAGCAGCTTTACCTGAATGGCTATGCCTTTGACTATTATGATCACTATGTGAATAGAGTTAATCAGGTCACAGTAGAACAGGTTAAAGAGATTGCAGAAAAGTATTATAGAGGACCTTTTGTAGAGGTAGGAGTAGGGTAATGAAGGTAAAAAGTAAAAGGTAAAAGGTAAAAGGTAAAAAGTAAGGGCGTTCTTTGTGAACGCCCTTACTTTTTTTGACGTTATAGTAGACTGTTTTACCCTTCCGTATGAACAGCCTCTCTTTTAGGAGTATTAAACTTCTCAGCGATTTTTTCGATACCATAAACCATAAAGAAACCAGCAAATGCTAAGCAGATTGCTAACACCAAATGGTTCTCTCCTTCATAGTATTGTGGTAAAATATTTTCCTCTATAAGTGGCTTCACAACCCCGTGACGGTCCGTATAAGTAGAGACTGTTTCTTTCCAAGGCCATACCTTATTTAATGATCCTAGCATAAACCCTGTCAATAGAGCGACAGTAGCATCATGATAGCGTTTCAATAGAAAGTGTAATACTCTGCTGAAGGCTAAAATACCCACTACACAACCGGCTCCGAAGGTGGCGATCTTGGTAATATCTAAGTTGGAAACAGCAGTAAGTACTCGATTGTACTGCCCTAATAATAGTAGGATGAAAGAGCCTGAGATTCCCGGAAGAATCATGGCACAGATCGCTATGGCTCCTGCCAAAAATATATATCCTAATCCTTCAGGTGCTTCTGCAGGTGCCGCTATCGTAATATAGTAGGAAATCACTGTTCCAATTAATAAGGCAATAATGCTTTGAACACCCCACTGCTTGACTTGTTTGCTAACCAATAATGCTGAAGCAATGATTAACCCGAAAAAGAAAGACCAGATCATAATAGGATAGTCGGAGAGCAAAAAGCGCATCAGCTTGGCTAATGTAAATATAGCCGTGAATATTCCTGCCATAAGGGGAAGCAGAAAAGGACCGTTAACCTTTGTCCATAGCCCTTTGAGGTCGAACTTAAGAAGTAGTTGTAGGGCTTGTAAGTCAACGGAGCGAATGGCATCGAGTAGGTTTTCATAAATACCTGTAATAAAGGCAATGGTGCCCCCTGATACTCCTGGAACTACATCAGCAGCCCCCATACCTATTCCTTTTAGGTAGATTAAAAATTTCTCTTTCATGGTTTCGATTGAAAAGGCTTGTATGTAAGCAATAACATTTGGACCACAATGATAGAAAATGTCTATTGATTCTCAATATATTTAGATATAAAAAAGGATCCGATGTTTTCATCGGATCCTTTTTTAGCCAAATGGGCTATCTGTCTTATTTATTCTCACAAAGATTGGGGTCCTTCCCGCAATAACTACATGTTTTGCCTTCAGGATTGAGGAAAGGACTTTGAGATGCACAAGTTCCTTCAAACTTACCATCCTTTTTGAAGATTAATTTCACAGACATTAATAAAAAGAATAGGGCTAAAACGCCTATTCCCAATAAAATTGGCAATATATTTTCCATAACATTAATATGTTCAGAGGTTTGTATAATGCAAAGATAGCTAATCTTGTGTTATACCGCTAGTATCTTTTGTCACTTTACTATTATAACGAATAGCATTAATAATTGTTAGGGGTATTGCTTCTTCCTAATTGGAGTACGTAGGTCTTCAGTATGTCTAAAAAAGTGTAATTATAGCCATAATAGATTTATTGTAATTGTTGAAATTAATGAATTTATGTAACCCGAATAAGGTTATCTCCGTAATTAATTACATGTAGTTACAAGAAATGTAAAAATCATAACCTCTTCAATAGGCATGGTAGGGAGATGCCCTATTATGCTTATTACCTAACCCTCGGAATAGAACTTTTTCATTATTTCGTAAATGTTCATTCCCTATTATTAAAGTGTCAAATAATTAATAAAGCAAGTAAAATCATGACTGATAAATTAGTAAGATCATCGACCAACAAAGTACTTTCTGGTGTATGTGGAGGCTTGGGCCGCTATTTTCAGGTGGATCCTACCCTAGTGAGATTAGCTTTTGTCTTTGCAACAATATTTGGAGTAGGAACTCCGGTAGTGATCTATGCCATATTAGCTTTTGTCGTACCACAAGAAGAAGGGTTCGATAATTTTTAATGAAGAATGAAGAATGATTAAATATATCATGTATAAGATCTGATGAGTTTATGACTGTAGTGTCACTATTTGTGATATAAACGTTAAGCGATAATCAGTAAGCCGCTTATGATTTCGCTGAATAGAAACACAATAAATCTTATACCTATGAAACAACCAGGGTGTTGAGGAGAGATAAATACTCCTGGGCACCTTTTTTGTTTTAAGGAAGGCTTTTCAAATTGGGTAGGTTTTATAACTTTGAGAAACATATCACAAATTGTATTGAGAAAGGGAAGGATTGTTCTTTTTAAGGGCAAGACTTCCTGTTTAACTTTTTAAAAAATCATGAAATTACTAGAAGGAAAAAATCTTCTGATTACAGGCGGTGCCAGAGGTATTGGTAAGTCAATTGTAGAGCGATGTGCAGACATGGGAGCAAATGTAGCTTTTACTTATGTTTCTGAGTCTTCAGCACCAAAAGCAGAAGCCTTGGCAGCTGAGATTTCTGAAAAAGGTGTAAAGTGTGTTGCTTTTCGTTCTGATGCATCCAACATGGCTGATGCTGAAAACTTGATTAAAGAATTTACTGCTGAATTTGGAACGTTGGATGCTCTTGTGAATAACGCGGGGATCACAAAGGATACGCTGTTGATGCGTATGTCTGAAGAGCAGTTTGACCAAGTGGTTCAGGTGAACTTGAAATCAGTATTCAACCTGACAAAAGCTTCTCTAAGAACGTTCTTGAAGCAGAAGTTCGGTTCTATCGTGAATATGTCTTCTGTAGTAGGTGTTAGAGGAAACGCTGGACAAGCAAACTATGCTGCCTCTAAAGCTGGTATCATTGGTTTCTCTAAGTCAGTTGCGTTGGAGTTGGGTGCAAGAAATATCCGTTGTAACGTGATCGCTCCAGGATTCATTGAAACAGAAATGACAGGGGCATTGGACGAAAAACAAATTGCTGCTTGGGTAGAGAATATCCCTATGAAGCGTGGTGGTAAAGCAGAGGAAGTTGCTGATCTAACAGCTTTCTTGGCTTCTGATATGTCTTCTTACATCACTGGTCAAGTAATTGAGATCAACGGTGGTATGAATACTTAATCATAGTGTCCAACGTGATGCGATATCTCGCATCACGTTGGATGAATTACCCCAACTCATAGGTTTTTCGAATAATTTTTTCAGCGATTCTGTCAGGAAGCAAGCGTTGGGCTAGCTTCAATAATCCCGCATTTCCTCCGGCAACATAAATAGGCGCTGGATTTTCTTTTTCTATAGCCTTGAGGACAGCTGTTACGATGACATCAGGAGACTCCGCTTTTCCCATATTGCTATTGATCTGCTGGTATACTTTGCTCAATAAAGGAAAGTATGCTGAGGATTCAGGGCAATTGAGTTCAGGTGTAATCTCTGTACCGATATCATTGGGCTCTATTAAAGCTACCTTTACACCAAAGTCTTTCATTTCACTTCTTAACGATTGCGTAAATCCGGATACGGCAAACTTTGTAGAGCAGTAACTGGATTGGTATGGAAGAGCAAAACGACCAGCGAGTGATCCTATATTGATAATACAACCGTTTTTACGAGATCGCATTTGTGGAAGAACTGCTTGAGTAAGTTGTATCATTCCAAAGAAGTTCACCTCAAAGAGATAACGGTATTTATCGATATCCATTTCCTCTACAGGGCCTATCTGCGATTGCCCAGCATTATTAATAAGGATATCAATAGGCTTTTCCTGAATGGATTGGATGAGATTGTCTACACTTTTTTGGTTTGAAAGATCCAATGGAAGGTAGTGCGCTCCCTCCAGTGGATCTTTGATTTTCTCGGGATTTCGAGCAGTTCCAATAACATGGAATCCTTTCTGTAGTAATTTTTTTCCAATTGCTTTTCCTATTCCTTTAGACATTCCTGTGATTAGGACAGTTGTTTGTTTTGTCATGTTAGTAGCTATTAGTCTCCGCATGGAGATACATGAAAAATTTAAGGGTATGTCTAAAATGGGAAATTTTTTGGATTTTTTATAGGATGTAGTTTTAAACAAGCACTATGATTGCTTTTATGCTTGTATGTCTTGCTTGATTATATTGACAGGTATATTGAGAATTGCTTTAAAGTCTTCTCCATATTCTTTCATATAGTAAGTGTCTTCCCTCCAAAACCAACGTACCAGAACCTTTCCAGATTTCTCAGGTATAGATTCGGTTAGTTTCAGTAATTTCATCAGTAGGAAGATGCTACTCGTATTAAGAGCTTCCAAAGAAATATCAAAGACTGTTACTTTTTTAGGATTGCTTAGATAATTCTCCAGAGCTTGAAAATAAGGCTGAAAGAAGACCTCTGGAGAGTAGTTATTAGCATAACCAGAAATACAGATATGTCCTTTGGGAAGGCTCATGTCGATGGTAGGGTTTTGAATAATAGCCATAGTAAGTGATGTTGAAGTGTGATGAGAAATAAGAGGAACATTAAAGATGTAAGCAATGGAGTCGAATGTTCCTTCTTAAGAAAAGAAATAGTAGTGTTTTGTTAATGATCTATACTTCAAATGCACTTGAGCAAAGAAGTATAAACTAAGATCCACTCACTAAAACAAAGTGAGGAGGAAATAGTTAGATGTTTTTGGGAAAAACATATGATATTTTCTCAAATATTTCTGTGAATTCCCAATATCTAACACTAATACCTTTCAATAATATAATTCAATAAAAGGGTGAATGTCAATGTTTTCTGAGATAAAACACTATTTTTTTTTACCAAAGTACAACGATATGTGAATCAATCGATTTTATCGAGGTATTTTTCAGGGGTATCCTCCCACGTTTGTGGTAATTCCTGTACATCTCTTAGTTTACGGTTAATCACATTGGTACGGGTAGTGACCAGGCGATCAAGTTCTGTGTTAGCTTCATTAATTTTTCGTTGAGCTTTTTCCAATACATTGCCAAATTTTCCAAATTCGGCTTTTACAGCTCCCAGAATTTCCCATACTTCACTACTTCTTTTCTGTATAGCCAATGTTTTAAAACCCATTTGTAGGCTGTTTAGCATTGCTCCCATCGTAGTAGGTCCGGTGACAATAATGCGATAGTCGTTTTGAAGCACTTGAACTAACCCCGGTTCTCGTACAATTTCAGCAAATAGTCCTTCAGTAGGCAAGAACATAATTCCGAAGTCGGTGGTATAAGGAGGGTCGATATACTTATCTCGAATATCAGCTGCAAATCGTTTGATACTACTGATCAATATTTTTCGCTCTTTATCAGAGGCTTCTATATCACCATTTTCTTGTGCTTGTAGCATGCGCTGATAAGCTTCTTGTGGAAACTTGGCATCAATGGGAAGGAATACCTCTTGCCCTTTACTGTCTTTACCGGGTAGCTTAATCGCAAACTCCACGAGATCATTGCTGCCTTTTTTGGTTTTGACATTGGCCTCATATTGTTCTGGAGACATGATTTGTTCTAGGATACTACCTAGTTGGATCTCGCCTAATACCCCTCTTGTTTTGACATTGGTGAGGACTCTTTTAAGGTCTCCGACACCAGTTGCAAGATTTTGCATCTCACCGAGTCCTTTTTGTACTGCTTGTAATTGTTCGTTGACAAGCTGGAAAGAGCGTCCAAGCCTTTCTTCCAATGTTTTATGTAATTTTTCATCCACAGTTTCTCGCATGCGTTCCAGCTTATTTTCTGTACTATGTACAAGGTCACTTTGCATCTTTTCCATAATGCCAAAGCGCTCCTTCTGTAAGCTGTTAAATGCATCTACATTGGCTGTGAAGCTTTCCTGAAAAGCTTTCAGGGTTTGACGGAGTTCTTCTCGGTTCTCCGTAGATTGTTGCTTCATCTCAGCTTGTATTTGCTGTAGCTGATGCTCCACCTTGTGGGTCATGCTATTGAGCCATTGTTGTTGTTGTTGGTTGTGCTGTTGAAGAATTTGCAAAAAAGTTTGTTGAAATGTATGGATGTTACGAGAGAACTCTTCTCGGTTACCCCTTAATCCTCCTGCAAGCTCATTTCGGCTATTACGTTGCTCTTGTTGGATTAGCTCAGTGATTCCTTTTAATATAGGCGCCCCTTTGGTTTGCGTCTGTTTCCATAGTAAAAATAAAGCCACAAAAAGTGTCAGTAGTGAGATGATTAAAGAGAGTATTTCCATAAAAAATAAGGTCTTCAGTATAAGATGCTTCTACAAAGATACATTTCTTTGCGATTTGAAATCCAAAAGGAAAATTATTTCATTTCGCAACCGGTTGTATTTATTTTACTTTTGAAATATTGATTTATACTCTTTTTTTCTTGAGGGGTGGTATGTAGTATTGTGTATATAATTTAATGGAATAATAATAATTTTTCACCTCACATGAAGAATAAAATAATCAAGGCAGCCGCATTGCTCGCAGCAGGTTTAATCGGTTGTCAGCCAGCACAACAACAACAAGAAACGACAGAAGTAAAAGCCCCATTTATCTGGGAAAATGCCAATGTCTATTTTATGTTAACCGATCGTTTCCACAACGGTAATCAAGAGAATGATCAGCAGTTTGAACGCAACGAAGATGCGGCCAAATTAAGAGGATTCATGGGAGGTGACTTGAAGGGTATTACCGAGAAAATAGAGGAAGGTTATTTTGATAAATTAGGAACGACTGCTTTGTGGTTTTCTCCTGTAGCGGAGCAAATTCATGGTGGGGTAGATGAAGGAACAGGATATACGTATGCTTTTCATGGTTATTGGGCAAGTGATTGGACAAGTATTGATCCTAACTTTGGTTCAGAAGAGGAGTTGGCGGAGCTGGTAGAGACGGCACACGCTCACGGTATTCGTGTTTTGTTGGATGTAGTGATTAACCATACGGGGCCTGTGACCGAGGTAGATCCAGTTTGGCCAGAGGAGTGGGTAAGAACCTCACCTCAGTGTAAGTATCAGGACTATGAGTCTACCGTAAGCTGTACGTTGGTAGAAAATCTACCAGATATTCACACAGGTTCAGAGCAGGATGTAGAGCTACCTCCTATGTTGGTAGAGAAGTGGAAGAAAGAAGGTCGTTATGAAGCCGAGGTAGCTTCTTTGGATGCCTTTTTCAAAGAAACAGGTTACCCAAGAGCACCTAAGTATTATATCATTAAATGGTTAACGGATCTTATCCGTAAATATGGAGTAGACGGTTTCCGTGTAGATACGGTAAAACATACAGAGCCGGGCGTATGGGCTGATTTGAAAAAAGAAGCGGATAGAGCATTTGCAGAATGGAAAAAAGCAAACCCATCAAAAGTATTGGATGATAATGATTTCCATATGTTGGGTGAGGTGTATAACTATAGCATCAGTAATGCACAGATGTTTAATTTTGGAGATACTGCCGTAAACTACTTTGATCATGGATTTAATAGCTTGATCAACTTTGAGTTTATCTGGAATACGCAACAGCTGTCTTACGAGGAGATGTTCACAAAGTATGATACAATTCTTCACGGTCCAATGGCAGAGTATACGGTACTAAACTACCTAACCTCTCATGATGATGGCAACTCTTACGATAAAGAACGTGAGAATCCATTCTTTGCAGCCAATAGATTGTTACTTTCTCCAGGTGGAGCACAAGTATACTATGGTGATGAGATCAGTAGAGTATTGAAAGTAGAAGGTGCTGATGGTGATGCTAATCTTCGTTCTTATATGGATTGGGAAGGATTAGAGAAAGGTGGAGAAGTAAGTGGAAACAAAATGACGGATGTACTTAAGCATTACCAAAAGCTAGGAACATTCAGAAAAATGCACCCAGCGATTGGCGCAGGACGTCACCAAATGCTAACAGAATCTCCTTATGTATTCTCAAGAACTTATGAAGAGAACAATGTCAATGACAAAGTAGTTGTTGGCCTTGATTTGGCTAAAGGAAAGAAAGAGATTTCTGTAGATGGTGTATTTACAGATGGTGATCGCCTGACAGACCATTACTCTGGTAAAGAGGTAGAGGTAAAAGGTGGAAAAGTAGCGTTGGATACAGAATACGAAGTAGTATTGTTATCGAAGTAATCAACGGAATAGATGATGGAAAAAGGCCTGCAGAGTGATCTGTAGGCCTTTTTTTAATGAAGAATGAAGAATTAATAATGAAGAATAGTTTTCTTAGTAATGGAGAGTTAAAATCGATTTAACGATTAATACCCATACTTATCCTGCCACCAGGCTTTCAACTGTGCATTCATTTGTTGTTCTCGTTTACTACCTCCTGGTTGGTATAGTTTATAGCCTTCAAGACTTTCGGGCATAAACTCCTGAGAGGCGAAGTTACCCTCATAGCTGTGAGAATAGAGGTACCCCTTGCCGTAGCCTTGTTCTCTCATCAATTTGGTAGGGGCATTTCTAAGCGCCAATGGTACCGGTAAGTTGCCTGTTTCTTGTACGAGTTTTCTGGCTTGTTTAATTGCCATATAAGAAGCATTACTTTTGGCAGAAGTGGCCAGGTAAGTAACCGCTTGTGATAGAATAATCTGTGCTTCAGGCATACCTACCGTAGTGATGGCCTGGAAGCAATTGTTGGCGATGACCAATGCCGTAGGGTTGGCATTGCCGATATCTTCAGAAGCTGAAATAATAAGTCTTCTACCAATAAACTTAATATCCTCTCCACCTTCCAGCATACGAGCGAGCCAATAGAGTGCTGCATTGGGATCAGAACCTCTAATGGATTTAATAAAGGCCGAGACAATATCATAGTGCTGTTCTCCACTTTTGTCATAGATAACGGTCTTTTGCTGTGCCGCTTCCATCACCAAAGCATTAGTGATCGTAATGTTACTTTGGTCGGTATCACATAGCAAATCCAATAGATTAAGAAGCTTACGAGCGTCTCCCCCTGAGATATTGAGTAAAGCCTCCGTTTCTTCGAGGACAATATTCTTTGTTTTTAGATAAGAATCTTGCTGAATCGCTTGTTGTATCAGGGCGATCAGGTCCTCTTTCTTTAAGGCTTTTAGGGTATATACTTGGCAGCGGGACAAAAGTGCCGCATTGACCTCAAAAGAAGGATTTTCAGTAGTAGCTCCTATGAGCGTAATAATACCTTTTTCTACAGCACCTAGAAGGGCATCTTGCTGAGATTTATTGAAGCGATGAATCTCGTCAATGAAAAGGATGGTATTGTAGCTATGTACCGCTTGCTGTATGACTTCTCTTACGTCTTTTACCCCTGCACTAATTGCACTAAGTGTTTTGAAGGGACGCTTCATCTCCTTGGCTAGTAATTGAGCGAGGGTTGTTTTCCCTACACCAGGAGGTCCCCACAAGATCATAGAAGGTAATCGTTGACTTCGAATCATTTTACGAATAAGGCCATCTTGTCCGACCAAATGTTGCTGACCGATAACTTCGTCCAAGGTTTGGGGCCTGAGGCGCTCCGAAAGGGGTGCTTTCATAGGAATGATATAATTAAAAAGAAGACAGATTCAATGTATTTCCAAAAGTCTGCAAAGTAGGAAAATCCTTTTAATCTCAATAATTACAAATACGTAATTAGAAGATTGTCGAAAGGTCTGAATTTTGAATATATAGTGTGTAAGGTTAATCCTGTCGCTATCTGCGGGATAATGTACAGGTTTATCGGTTACCGTTTATTGCTTATAAACAATAAGCGATAAACGGTAACCGATAAACTGATATCATGCGACAGCTTCAATCTTAACGACTATAGTAACCTTAACTACCTTGAAGAACGCTCATTAACCCAGCTTAACTATGAAAAATTCTATTCCTTACTCTTTGACCTATTTATTATTGATATGTAGCTTGCTGTTTTATGGCTGTAATAAAGACGGAAAATTAGACACGGATTTGTCGTTGGGAGAAGAAGGAATCTTTAGGGGAGAAAATAATAAAGAGCTGTACAAAGGGATGGTATTAAGTGAATATTTTCCTGAATCAGGAGATGTTTATAGGGTTATTGAAACTCATAATAACCTAGGAGCCTCTCAGGCTAAATTGATGAAAGGAGAAAAAATATTAGCGACCCTATCCGTAGTAGATTTGATTAATAAACCGACTATTTTAACAAAATATAAAATGGATAAGGTGTTGTTACTGGAAGAAGAGTATCCCTTAATCGTTACCGGAGAAAAAGGGTTGGCCATTTTAGTGAATGGACGATTTCAGGTGGCTGTTCGTTCAGTGTCTCCAGATATGGACGAGGAAGAAATGAAACAATGCTTATTGGCTTTTGATCTGCAGTCTCTTAAGGAGTTAGGGGATTGATAGCATCTTCAAGATACTTAATACTCAAACTGCTCGCTAGCTATGTTGAATCGTTGAATTGTATTCACTGCGTGAATACGTTGAATCGTTGATTCGACCATTACATGGCGTGTGAACTGTTGATTGAGAAGTAAATTCGTACAACAGTTCAACTCGAATCAACGAGCGAAGCTCAATTCAACGATTCAACAAAAACAGCCAATACGAAAAGACGTATTGGCTGTTTTTTTATATCGATGGCGGATAGGTATCAACCAGTAGTTCTCAATGCACTAGCAATGGCATTGATTGAACCAAGTAGGTTGAAGAGTGTTTCCTCCGTCTTTTTACTCTCAGGTTCCGCATTCTTCAGCTGTCTCCACTCTTGTAGCAATGCGATTTGCTTCTCGTGTAATAGACGAAGTGCTTCTGAACGAAGAAGGTTAGAGTAATAGTGGTTCTGTCTTCTTTCTTCAAATGGTCTTTCCAAAAGCTCTACCAGCATCTTTCTGGTTTTCGACAACTCAGTCGTCAATAGCTTCAAGATGGCTTTCTTAGCTTTGGCATCTGTTACCAGTTCCGCATAAGCTTCCATAATGTGCTCATCCGTCGCTGCCAAACTCGTATCTACGTTGGTGAATACGTAACGCAATAAAGGATCTGTTTTCAAGCCTTCTTTTAGACGTTTATAGTCTTCTGGCTTATCTTTTTTCAGTTTCTCTAGTGTGCTACCCACTCCATACCAGCTGGTAAGGTTACAACGAGATTGGTTCCAGCTAAATACCCAAGGAATCGCTCTCAAGTCACCCAGTGTACGCTTACCGGTACGTCTTGCCGGACGAGAACCGATACGGCTAGACTCAATAGCATCAATAGGAGTAGCCTCACTGAAGTACTGTATAAAGTTTGGATGGTTCAATAGTTCTGTGTACAACACTTTACTATGCTCAGCCATCCAAGAGAAGATCTTAGAATATGGATACAAGGTACGCTCAGAGTACTTGTCCTTGATGGTGGCAGCGGCAGTACCGGCCATCAATAGCTCAAGGTTGTAGCTGGCGTTCATCATATTGGCATATTTCTGCTCAATAGTTTCCCCTTGCTCTGTCAAACGCATAAATCCACTTACGGCAGAGTGTGGTAGCGCCTGAATAAACCAGTTAGTTGGTCCTGCACCACGGCTAATAGAACCTCCTTTACCATGGAAGAAGTGAACGTACATGTCACGGTTCTTTCCTACTTCTGTCAGACGATATTGTGCGAAGTTCAATGACCACTGGCTGGCTAATGTACCACCGTCCTTGTTACTATCACTATATCCTACCATTACCATTTGACGAGGCTTGTCCCATCCGTGTAATTGGCGTTGGTATTCCAAACTTCTCTTAGTGATTGGGTGATCCAGGAAGCCTTGCATGATTTGTGGGCTGGCCTGAAGGTCATCAATCGTTTCAAACAATGGCACAACAGGAATCTTACATACCAATCCTTCTTCGGTTTGGATCGTTAGACCTGCCTCTCTGCACAATAGGTATACTGACAATAGGTCTGAGACATTTCTGGTCATACTCACGATAAATACCCCGATACCGTTCAGTCCGTATTTATTTACCTGCTCAGCAATTGTATTATAGCATTCTGTGACCGTTTGAGCCTCTTTTTCCAACTTCATGTTTGGATGCGTGAACGGTCTGCTCGATTGCAACTCACTGTTCAAGAATACTAACCTTCTCTCCTCATTCCACTCGGCAAAGTTGTTGCTTTCCATAGAAGCGGCTTTCATCAGCTGAGAGATCGCCTTATCGTGGAAGCTACTATTTTGACGTACGTCAAGTTTAGCTAGGTGGAACCCATAAGTATCAATCACACGGATCGCATCGTTTACATAGCTGTAAGCGCCGCGTTCTGCACCGATTTTGACGATAGCTTCTTGTAGAAGAATCAAGTCGTTTTTAAGGTCCTTAGAATAGAAGTAAGAGTAATTTCTTTCTGAAAGGGCCATATTGTGCTCTCCATCAGCCATCAATGGAAGCTTCAAAAGACATAGCGCTATAAACTGACGGAAGGCCTCTCCTTTATTTCTGTTATAAGCATTCAAGCCATCCTCTCCAGTCTCTTCCAACATAACTTTTAGACGAGCCTGGAATTCTTTAGTAGTATCTTCTACCTTTAAAGAATAACTCACTTTACCAATCAAGTCTACTAATGCGCTTCTAACGATAATAATCGCATTCAAACGCAATGCTTTTAGCGTCTCTCTGGTAACGTCTGCCGTTACAAATGGGTGTCCATCTCTATCACCACCTACCCAGTCTCCGAATGAGATTCTAGGACGGTCAGACACCTTAGCAATGGTCTTAGGTGAGAAACCATTCTCTACCCATGCCTGCTGCAGACGGCGGTCCAAGATAGGAAGGGCTTTGTTGAATACGTTGGTCAGGTAGTGCATGATATTGCGCAACTCATCCTGTACCTGTGGTTTCTCAATATAGATTTCACCCGTTTTCCAAAGGGTGTCTAGCATCGTTTTGATTTGCTCGCGGTTCTCGTTTTGCTCAAACTGCGTATACATCTGGTTCTCTCTCTTCAACAATTGAAGATAGATGGTACGGTTATGCTCAAGAATAGTCGTTCTTTTCGCCTCCGTTGGGTGAGCCGTCAATACGGGCTCAATCATAATATTTTTAAGGTGCTTAGCAATTTGAGTCTCTGTAAGGCCAGCCTCTTTTAATGACTTGATTCGCTCTCCCCACAGACCGTTGATGGCTGTGAATGACTCCTCGCTTTCTTTGGTTCTTCGTTGCTGTACGGCACCGTTTTCCTCTACCGTATTCAGGAGCTGAAAGCAAAGAGAGTAAAGTTGGATGAGTTTACTGTTTACGGTCTCTTTTTTTAGTGTAGGATTGGAGTTGATCCAAGGAATATTTTTAGCTAGTTCTTTCTCTCCATTTTCCTCTAGGACTTCTTTTAAACACTGTAAAAGAAACTCAAGATCTTTGTAAGGCTTGCCTATCTTATCCTGGACTTCATTCAGGATACTGACAGTTTTGTTTTGCTTCATAATGATTTGCCTATTGTGGTCGTTTTTTTCTTAAAGTTATTTGGTTGCGGATAGTAAATATAAAATTTTGTATATCCAATTGGAAAATTACGTCGTTAAATCCCAGAAAATGATGAGAAGAATTATCTTGACAGGATGATTTTTGTAAAAATGGTTAAATTTTATGTTCGAAAATGAACAATGCGTACTGTCTGTGAACAATAGATCCTCCTTTTTTAATATTTTTTAAAGTTTTAAATCATTGATTTATAATACTTTGTGAGTTTTGGCTTTTCGTTGGCATATAGAGTGGCAGTTGTCAAATTAATTTAAATACACAGATGAAACATTTACTGCCAATTCTATTATTTTTTATCTCTTTTCATGTTTCTGCCGGTGAACCCAACAAAGAGGCCGGAAAAACAGGTACCGTTAAAGGAATCGTAAAGGAAAAATCTTCCGATAATTTTGTGGGATATGCAACAGTAGCGCTATTACAAAATGATAAGCCTGTGACAGGAGCCTTGACTAAAGAGGACGGTTCTTTTGAAATCAATAAAGTAACCTATGGAACCTATACGATCTCTATAAAATTTATTGGTTTTGAAACCTATGAATCTACCGTGACACTTGATAAGGATCATAAAGAGGTAGATCTGGGAGTAATTACGTTAGCCAGTTCAGAGAAAATGATGGAAGAGGTGACCGTTTCTGGAGAAAAGGTAGAGGTTGAATATAAGGTAGGAAAGAAAGTCATCAATATGAATGAGACACTAACTGCCGGAAGCACTTCTGTAACAGATGCCCTGGATAAAATTCCTGAGATTAGTGTAGATGGAGAAGGTAACGTAAGCTTGAGAGGAGATTCAAATGTGCGTGTACTGATTGATGGAAAGCCATCTCAAAGTAATGTGGCTGATGTATTGAAGTCGTTACCTCCAGAAAGTGTAGAAAGAGTAGAGGTGATTACCAACCCTTCCGCTAAGTATGATCCAGAAGGACTGTCCGGTATTGTGAATATTGTCACTAAGCGAAACAAACTACAAGGTATTAACGGTAATGTAGGAGCGGGTATCGGCTGGAACCATAAGTATAATGGAAATGGAAGCTTGAACTATCGTTCTGGAAAATGGGGAGTAAGCTTGGCAGGGGCTGCAAGAAATGCTCAGTTCCTTAGGGAAGGCTCTTTTGAAAGAAATTATGCCAATGGTAGTGATGAATTGATTCAGCAAAATGAAGGCGTACAACATCCTAAGTTTCATTACTACAAGTTTAATGTAGACTACTTCATTGATTCCAGTAGTGTAGTGTCAGCCTATGTTAGAGAAAATGCCTGGAACTTCAACGGAACATCGTCTTTTGAGCAACAGTTCCTCTCTAATGGAGAGCTAATACAACAGATTGTAGGTACTGGTCAGCAGGGTTCAAAGGGAGTTTCCAGAACAGCAGATATAAATTACCATAAAGATTTCACAAAAGGTGCTTTGGAGTTGGACTTCTCAGTAGACAAAGGAGAAGTGAATTTTCAATCATTCAGTGAAGCAACAGGGTTGAATTTTAGTAGTGCTTTTGAGGCTGGGTGGTTAGTTTATGAAGGACAGGTAGATTATAACCATACATTTGCTGATCGCTATAAATTGGAGACCGGAGTAGAATCGGTGATTGTTGATGCCAGTTCAGATAATAGACAGCAGTTTGAGGGGGAAGAAACAACGTTTGGGTTTCCTTACGTGGAAAGCAGACATTCAGCATATTCCACACTGTCTACTAACATAGGGCAGGCGACAGTTCAGGCTGGTTTACGCTATGAGAACACTAATATCAGTAGTGATGAGCCATTGATTGAGTATTCTAGTTTGTTCCCTTCTTTGCATGTACAGCAAAAAATGGGCGAAAGCACAAACCTAAGCTTTAGTTATAGCCGTCGTATCAGGAGGCCAAATATTGACTGGATATTGCCTCTAGCCATCATGAGAGATCCTCAAAATATCATGGTAGGTAATCAGGAGTTACAGCCTGCGTATACCAACTCTTTTGAGATGGGCTATAACACGAGTCAAAAAGGATACTCATTGAGTGCGAGTGTTTATACTCGTTTGAGTACAGATGTGATCAGAGCCGTGACGGAGTTTGATGAGGAACTAGGTGTCAATATGATCCAACACCGAAATATTGATAAGACAGCCAATTATGGTGTATCTCTTTCAGGAGATGTTTCCTTAACAAAATGGTGGAATATTAGTGGAGGGGTCGATATTTATCACTTCGATTTTGACTATGAGGCCTATGACCTTCCAGAGGAAATTTTCTTCAACTGGAAAGCAAAGATGAACTCTACGTTCCGTTTGCCAAAGCAGTTTAAACTATTGGTGAATGCAAGGCTGGATGGTAGAAATATCGAAGTACAGAGTATTCGTGACTATGCTTACGGAGTGAACTTGACCTTGAATAAGCCTGTGCTAAAAGGAAAGGGCAATCTATCGTTTAGTGCAGAGAACCTTGTGTTTAACGGGAATAGAAGTACAACCTATTATGATGGATTCACTCAATACGAAGAAAACTTCAGTGAAAATCCTATCTTGAGAGCTTCTTTCTCTTACCGTTTCGGAAAGATGAAGATGAAAGGTAGAAAGAGACAGATTAATGGTGGCGGTGGATTTATGTAAAAAAATATGAGTCATCTCACATTAACTTTAAGGTATGGCTCATGTTTTTTGTTTAAAAAGTACCTTTATATATTAAAAAATGGCCTTGAAGAATTGCCGTTAAAATTTTTAATCGTAAAAGCGTTAAGAAAATTCCATTGTTTGAGCGTAGCGAGTTTGGAATTTTTAGCTTTTGCGATTGAAAATTAGGCAAATTCTTCAAAGCCTTGATTTTTTTGCTTCGTTTTTTCATCAAGGAAAAAATGAAGAAGCTTATAAAAAGCTTTTGAGGTATCGATAAAGCAATAAATCAACAGAAAACTAAGTCATCTGTTAATAAGGGATTACTTATATTTTATTAATCCATTGGCTTAATATTCTGCTCATGCTTGAACTGAATCACCACATGCTTTTTAGTTAACTCCTCAAAAAGAGGTTGTAAGATCTTATAGGCATTTTGTCTGCTAAGATCGAGTATGCCTTCTTCCAACGCAGCTTGCAGTACACGCTCTTCTCCGATCTTATAGGCGCGATTAACCAATTCAGTTTGGTTGATAAAGCTGCCGATAGAGCGATCATATACTCTGGTTTTTTGCATATCCAATTTGTAATAGCAAATCTCTGGTTGGGGGAGAGCAATGTATAATGTATCATTGATTGACTGTACATCTCTAGGCGAAATACGCCTGAAGTCAATACAGCCTGCAGCTTCTCCTCTTAGAATCATCATGACTTCATGGTCAGGGATAAACCAACTGCCACTTTTTTCTTTCAGTTCTAATACATCAGCAATATTGTACTTGATTACCTCAAACTTACCCAATTCCTCAAAACGATGTACTACTGCACCAGTGACACTTTCTGTTTTGGTGGAAGGATATATTTGCTCAAATTGTACATAGATCAATATGATAAAGAGGCTAAAAACAAGTATCCATGGAAAAAATCGGTTGAATTTCATTTGGTTCAGTCAGTTACAATTATGATTCGCATACAATTTTGAATATAAGCAGCAAAGTAATGCAAACTATAAATATAGGTAGATCTTCTGAAAATAGGTACTATTCTTTTCAGTGATTCCCTAAGGCCCTTAGGAAACTTTACATCCTATTACTAGCACATCGTCAATTTGTGCCTCTCTTCCCATCTCCATCCATTTACTTAATCTATCCTCCAATAGTAGCGACTGATCTTCTATTGGTAAGTGATGAATGCTATGTAATACCTGTTTCAGGTGCTTGCGTAGGAACTTACGTTTTTCAGGTCCTCCAAATTGATCTTGATACCCATCAGAAGCCATATAGATCGTGGTTGATTCATTAAGGTCAAGGATATGGGTAGGGAAGGAGTGTCCTTTTCGGGTGTTCTCTCCAATAGATTGTTTCTCGCCTTTAAGTACTCCAAGCTGATTATTTTGTATGTAGTAAAGAGGATTTTTAGCACCAGCGAAATAAAGTTTATTTTCTCGGTGATCAATCATACAGATTCCCATGTCCATACCATCTCTTCTATTGGTCGTGGTATGGTTAAGGACTTGTTGTACTCCTATCTGCATTTGGTCAAGGATTTCTCCAGGCATAGAATAGTTTTCATGCTTGACAAAACGGTCTAGTAAGTTGTATCCAATTAGAGACATAAAGGCACCTGGTACCCCATGTCCGGTACAATCTACAGCAGCTAGAAATGATTTTCCATCCTTTGCATGGTACCAATAGAAATCACCAGAAACAATATCCTTAGGTTTGAAGAAAACAAAGGTATTTGGAAGGGTGAGCGCTATTTTGGATAAGTCTGGAAGTAAGGCCTCCTGCATACGCTGAGCATAGTTAATACTATCAACGATCTTAAGGTTCTTCTCTGTTAGAAGCTGAGACTGGTATTGTACCTTGGCATTGGCTTCCTTTAATTTATCTGTTTGGGCAAGTAACTCTTCTTTTTGTTTTTCGATCTTTGCGGTACGCTCCTGTACTCTGGCCTCTAGCTCCCTTTTAGCATCCCGCTGCATTTTCTCGTTTTCTTTTAGTTGGGAGATATATGAGGCTTGAGCCTTATTTTTTTGTTTCTCATTCTCTCGGATACGGTGCCCCATACCTACTGTAAAGGTCACGACTTGAATCATTAGTCCTATTTTGGTCAAGTAGTAATTTTCCGTAAATACTCCCGTAATGGCAGCAAATGATAAGGTCAAGGAGCCAAACATAAAGTAGTACACAAGAGGGTTTCTCATTTTGATAGGTAAGAGAAAACAAAGCATGATCCCTACTACGGCTGCTACGAAACTATATGTATTGATTTGATTGAGTAAGCTGGTATTTTCGGTAATGGTATAAATAATAGACTCCAGGATATAGATTCCTATGGCAAGCCAGGCAATGTATTTTAAGGCGATATCCAGTGTGGGGAAGTTTTTCTTTACAAAAAGAAACTTTCTAATAAATAAGATAAAAAAGGCAGGGGCTAACAGGGACGTAGTCCACATATAGTTGATCAGTTCGGGCTGATAGCGAAAAGGTGGAAAGTATTGAAGGTAGCCACTACGATATAAGAAGTATAAGCCCGCAAAGAAAAGATATAAGCCATAATATAAATGGATCTTTTCCCGGCTCATAATCGAGAGAACAACATTGTACATGATGAAAATCCAAATCATGCCTTGTAGTATACCTTCTTCTAATCCTTTACGAGCTTGTTGCTTCAGGAAAGTATCGCTCCAGGTTTTGTGTTGTTCCAAGTTAATACTTGTAGGCAAGGGACTCTGGTGAATGTTGACCGCCTTGACATATACTCGGTAGGTTTCTCCAGGAACAAGATCCAACGTGATACGCTTGTAATCCTCTGCATTTTGTCGTTGGGAAAAAGGAAGATAAAAACCATTTTGCGCAAAGTCTACTCCCGAGTGCATGCTTTCGTTTTGGTAGTAGACGTAGATGTAATTAGGAGTACTAAGCAATCGATCCTTGAAGTATAAGTCCCATTTGGTGTCTTCACTGGCATTGTGTAATCTGAAGGTATACCATATAGGGTATCCTCCTCCTACTCTAGGGGGAAGCGTTGGTGTATTTCCTTTTTCAAATCGTTGTATAGCGTCTTCCAGTGTCTTTACTCTGCTGCTGTCAATGAAAGTCAATAGAGGTAAAGAAGTATAGTGACGGAGGTTATCGGTAAGCCGTATAGCCTCCTGTTGACGTATGTGTGTGTTAGGTAGAGCACCTTTTGCTGAAAGCAATGTGAGCAATAGGCTGCCTACAAGAAGTAGTCGAAGCATGCGTTGAGATATCTTGGGCATTAAAGGCATTTATACAGACAAATGCACATTATGTATAATTACCATTACTAATAACGGTAAAATTAAAATTTATTATAGGGGATGCAATCTTATTCTAATTAAAAATATGATTAAAAAAAGATGTAGCTGTACTCTAAGGAAGGATAAAGGAGGAAGGATAAAGGAGGAAGGATAAAGGAGGAAGGATAAAGGAGGAAGGA
>NZ_BAABJX010000066.1:0-7378 GCF_039543525.1 Algivirga pacifica | reverse complement strand
CTTACAGCGCCGATGGTACTGGGATAACACCCGGGAGAGTAGGTCATTGCCACTCCTTATAATCATTAATTATTAATTTTCAATTAGTAATTAAATAGAAAGGTTAGTAAACACAGGATGTTTGCTAACCTTTTTTTGTGCATTTTATTGATTTAGATCACCCTCTGATCAAAGAGTTCAGCGTTGTATAAGTACCTATTAGAGACGAAATCGTACCCAACGCGCTCTTTGATCAATAGTCTTATGGTATATACCTGTTAAACTTCCAATACTCCATAAAGCTCCTCCACAGAAATTACCTTCCCAAACTCTCCATTCAGACTAGCTAGTGCTGTATCATGAATCAGTTGTGCCGGATAGGATTCTCCTTTTACACCTACTTTGTCAAAGGTGGCAATAGCTTCTTCAATCAGATAGACATTGTATCCGTAGTTTCCTGCCATACGAGTAGTAGTGGAAACACAATGATCAGTCGTCAATCCTACAATAATGAGATCTTCTATGTTCAGGGCTTCTAATTGCTCTTTAAGGGAAGTGCCGATAAAGCCACTGTTGACGTTTTTCTGAATAATGGGTTCATCAGAAAGAGGTGTTACTGCCGGGTGGAAGGCATTACCCTGATGGGATGGATGTAAAGGAGATTCAGGCGTAGTAGAGCAATGCTGTATATGAAAGCGTGGCCATTTCCTTGCTCTCCATATCGTTAGGAGCTTTCCAGCAAGCTCTTCGGCTTGTGGGTTGTTTCTTCCTCCTCCCCAATACGCGATATCTTCAAAACCTTGCTGTATATCGATTAAGAGTAAGGCAGGAGGAGTATTATTGTTTAATGTAATGGACTTCATGTTTCCTAAGTTTTTTATTGAAGTGGACAACTCATAGTTGATTAATCGTAATGATAGTATAAAAATAGATACTTATTTTATAATAAAATCTTGTTTTAATATACAAACAAAGTGTACTTTATAGTAGTTTTGTGTTTTTGGTATAGATGATAATACTTTATAGATGCGTTTTTATACTTATATCGTCAATTTTTTTCATCTATTGATTTTGATACTATTGACGACAGGTAATGGTGTTTCACAGACAATAGAAAAAGGAGTTCTTGACCTAAGAGAAAAGAACTTGCAAAAAGAGGTAATTCGTTTGGATGGGGAATGGGCTTTTTACTGGGAGCAACTTGTTACTTATGAAACACTGGATACACTCCACCCAACTACTTATTACCCTGTGCCTGCAACGTGGCAAGCCCCTTACACTGCAGAAGGGTACGCTTCTTATCATTTACGTATTCTACTACCTGATAATCACCCTACCCAATTAGGACTTAAGGTACAAACTGCTTCAACAGCCTATAGTATTTATATAAATGGTAAGTGCATTGACCAGGCGGGTATTGTGGCTATGAATGAAGAAGAGGGACAAGAGGAGTTTTCTCCTAAGGCTATATATTTTGTTACGGATAAAGACACTTTAGATGTCTTGGTACAAGTATCCAACTATAGTTATAAGAAAGGGGGGCTATGGAGAGAGTTTAAGCTTGGAAGTGTAGAGAATATTCAGTCTGTGCGGGAGTATGCGATCATGAACGACATGATGTTATTTGGTGGGTTTTTGGTTATTGGAGCGTATTTTCTCGTCCTTTATTTTTTGAGAAGACAAGAATTGTCTTCACTCCTCTATGCTTTGGGATGTTTTTGTTTTGGCTTGAGGGAGTTGACGACAGAGGAATACTTATTACACTATTGGTTCCCATCGATACCTTGGAATGCCTTGATCCGCCTGGAGTATCTCTCTTTTATTGGTGCTATTATTATCTTTCCTAACTTATATCAAAATATCCTAAAGGGATTACTGAATCCTATTGTCGTAAAGTTAACCGCTATTCTAGGGGGTATTTATCTGTTGATTTTATTAACGACACCACCTGAAGTGTTCACTAACCTACCGTCAGTAGGCTATGGTACCATTGCATTGTTTTGTGTGTATCTTATATATATCACAGGCATGTCTGTGGTACGCTACTATGTGGGAGGGAAGCTTCTATTGTTAGGAGGATTGATCATTTTTGGAGCAACGACTAATGACTTCTTGATTAGTCTTGGAGTCATCGATACAATGCCGTTAATGTCAATAGCCTTGTTGTTATTTATGTTTGTCTTGGCAGTATTGATTTCCTATCAATATAATTTGATCTTCAATCAGAATGAGCAGCTTACGGTTGAGTTGAATGAAATGAACTCTTCATTGGAGGAAAAAGTAGAGGAACGTACTATTGCGCTTAGTGATGTTAATGAGCAACTTCAAGAAAAAAGTAAGGTGTTGGAGAAACAGCATGAGTCAATTAACTCCAGTATCAAGTATGCAAGAAGAATACAAACAGCAGCATTGCCTTCTGTCGAAAAGTTGAATACAATTCTTGGAGAAGGAAACTATTCGATGCTGTATTTGCCAAGGGATATTATCTCAGGAGATTTCTATTTTGTAGAAGAAATTCAGCAGAAAAAAATCATTGTTATTGCAGATTGTACTGGGCATGGTGTCCCGGGAGCCTTGATGAGTATGCTAGGGGTAAACTTGTTGACAGATATTGTCATGAATAGACATATTTTACAACCGGATGAGGTGATCTCTGAGATGCATCAAGGAATACAAAAGGCATTGCAACAGTACGAAAATAACGTGACAGATGGAATGGATTTGGCTGTTTGTCTTATTGATGAAGAGGAAGGAACGTTAACGTATGCAGGTGCTCATACTCCCCTGTATTATATTGATCATAACGGTGAAGAGCATTACATTAAGGGGGATCGCTTTGGTATAGGAGGGAATTATTTGGGTGATCGAAGAATCTTTAAGGCACATGTGCTCTCGTTAAGCAAAATACATACTTGGTTTACCTATTCGGATGGTTTTCAGGATCAGTTCGGAGGAATGGCCAACCGTAAAGTGATGGGGAAGCGATTTAGAGAAATTTTAAAAGAAGAAGTGGCTCATCATGCGATTGTAGATCTAGAATATCATCTAAAACGCTTTATTCGTCGCTGGATGGCAGAAGGTAAAGAGAAGCAGTTGGATGATATATTGGTATTTGGAATGACAGGAGGTAGAAAGTAATAGGTAAAAGGTAAAAAGTATTGCTCATTAAACTCCTCCTTTCTCTGGGGCGACCACAAAGGTCGCCCTTGCTGTTATTCTCCTATTTTATTTCCCATTAATACTTGCGTCTCTATTTGCTTTTTGGTATTCTCAAGCAAATCCTGATCAAGTTTCACTTTTCCTTTTTCAAATAATAATAACATAGAAGACCCTCCGAAAGTGAAGTATCCTTTCTCGTCACCTTTTTGTACAACACTGTCGGCAGTGTAGGTTTGTACAATACTCCCAACCATGGTTGCACCTATTTCACTAATAAGGATATCTCCATACTCCTCTGTTTGCATCTCGCAATATTCCCGTACATTTTCACAGAAGATTTCCAGGCTCTTGTCCATTGCAAGAGGAGAAACGGATTTGTAGCATCCTTTAATGTGTTTTGATTTCGAAACTTTACCTGTAGCAGGGAAGTGGAAGCGGTGATAATCAGTTGGTGCTAAACGAACAATCAACATACTACCTCCTTCGTATTTCTTGGAGAGTTGATCGTCCTGTAAATATGTTTTCAGTGAGAAGGATTGTCCTTTCACATAAAAACAGGTTTGTTCGCTGACCTTTTCGAAGGCTACTACTTTTCCATCTGCGGGAGATACTAATCCCTGCTCAATGGGACGTGCATCTGATTTGAGTTTACGATAGAAAAAGTCATTGAAGCAAGTAAAGTCCTGCCAGTTTTTTTCAAACTCCTCATCCGTAATTTGGTGATCTTCCATGAATTTGGGAATCCACCGTTTTGTAAAGGACATATCGGCTAATTTCCCACAGATATAGGAATAGAATTTCCTTTTGATAAAGCCATTTAATGCAAGCTTTCCAAAAGGGTTGAAGTATAAAAAGTGAATCATCTTGGCTCCAGGAGTTTTTTCCTCGACCAATTCCCCACTCTTCCTATCTATATAGACGATTTTGTTTCCCATCGTAATATTAAATGTAAACGTCGTGTTGTTTGCTAGCCTAAACTTTTTGTTGCTATGAAAAGTTTACAGGCGATTTTAAAAAATGGCTCAAAAAAGCAACGAAATTGCAATTGAAGAATTTCAGGGCTTAAAGATAAAGAATTTATTTTATATAGATATGGATTTGTTTTTTCTCCCTTCTTCTTTTGTCAGGGATACCCTTGTATTTCTGTTCGAATAAAAAAACAGTGAGTGTATTTAACAGAATTCTGTGATTGTAGAATGAAGTGTCGCTAACGATCTTTAAAGACCTCTATTGTTTTTTATAAAAAATTGAAATACAGATGAATGATCGTTTGAAGATTATTTTTATAGGGTGTTTTCTAAGCTTTTTAGGAACGCCATTTTTACTTTATGGACAAACCGATTTTGAGCAACGATTATCTAGCATTTTACAGAATGGTGTAGCAAAGATGGGTGTGCCTGGTGTTGGATTATCCGTAAAGACACCGGATAAGGGAACTATTTTTACTTCGGCAGGAACAGGTAATATTTATACGAATAGTAGTATTGATAGTACGGCGCAGTTCTATGTGGCGAGTATTTCCAAGACATTTACAGCGGTATTGTTGATGCGTATGCAGGAAGAAGGAATGCTTAAGGTAGATGATGTGCTTTCGGATCATTTGACGATTAATGGGTTGCCCTTCAATAATACGATTACGATTCGACAGCTAATGGATCATTCTGCCGGAGTATATGATCATTTTGACCGCAGTGAGTATTGGTCTGATGCCGTGAATAATCCGGAGAAGGTATTTTCAGATGCAGAGGTATTGGCGTATTCAAATCCTTATGGGCCTAGTCATACTCCTGGTACGACATATAATTACTCAAATACCGGATACTATATCTTGGGTATGTTGATTAAGGAAAAATTAGGTGTTAGCCCAACAGAAGCGATCAGGACATGGATTACGGATCCGTTGGATCTGAAAAATACTTTTTTAGATAACTCGGCAAGCCCTTCGAATAAGATACCCAATCTAGCAGAGAACCATAGAGCCTATGAGTATCACAAAAGCTCTGTTAGTACTGCAGGTGCAATGGTTTCTACCCCTAATGATATGGTGCGATTTATAGAGGCCGTATACAGTAAGCGTTTTCTGACAGAGACTTCTGTTAACGACATGATAAAGCCCTCCATTAACAATGGGGCATATGGATTAGGTACTCGAATTTGGAAGGATCTTGGATTGGATCATTTCGGACATACTGGTACCCTGGGAGGGTATAAGAGTATTACCTATTATATTCCAAAGTATGAGATAACAGTAGCCATGCATGCCAATGGATACTCAGATCCCTCTAGTGCATGGTGGGACGTAGTCGATGCTGTATTTACTGAAATCGCTACGGAATACCAGTATTACTGTGGAGAGGAGGATTGTCCAGACCCTATGCAACCAGTCATGCATAAGGTGGTGAATCACTCGGATAATCGTATTGAAATTGCTTGGTCCCCTAACCCTGAGAACTTCGTGCAGGGATATCGCTTGTATTATACGACTGATATGGAGAACTGGAAAATGGCGGCTGATGAAACCATGTTGTCTAGAGAAGATTCAAGTATTGTATTCGATAGCCCCGCACAGTTTATGGAGGCTTCTTCCGCAACAGAACATTACTTTAAGGTATTAGCGTTGGGGACAGGAACAGACCAGAGCTTAGAAAGTGACGTATATGGGCATCGTTTTGCAGATACAGAGGAGTCAATGCTGATCGTAGACGATTTTCAAGTATATGGCGGAAGTAATTCATGGTCATTGCCATCTCATGCATTTTCGGCGGATTACACAAGAGTTGCAAGTGCAGCGGAAGCAAGTTCGTATAGTATTTCTTCCACATCAGCACAACAGGTTTTTGATGGTAAGGTTAATCTAAATGACCATGAGATGGTGATTTGGTATATGGGAGATGATGCTAAAAACTTGAGAGAAGAGGGACAAAGAAAAGTGATCCAAGACTACCTGAAAAATGGTGGACAATTATTGATTACAGGATCAGAGATTGGTTGGAGTCTGGAAGAAGTTGGAGAAGAAGGAGAGGCTTTTTATGCCAATTACTTGAAGTCCGCATTGATTGACGATGGCAAGACAGGTTATGGACCAGCGACAGGAATGGAAGAAACATTCTTTTCAGGATTGACACTAAGTTTTGGAGAGGTATACCCTGAAAACTATCCTGATGCGATGAAAGCTGTTGGTGGTGGAGAAAGTATTTTTAATTATGCTGTAGCAGATCGACAAGCAGGAGTCGCGTACAAAGGACCTTTTGCTTCTTCAGCAGAGGTAGGAGCGATGGTTTATCTAGGATTTCCATTGGAAGGAGTTGCAGATCATGATCAAAAGGTAGCATTTATGAAGCAGGTACTGAAGTATTATAGAGAATATGTACCGATAGTGTCCGCTATTGAGGAAGAAGAACTGCAGCCTGTTGTGGCTTACCCGAATCCTTTTTCAGATACTTTTAAAGTATCTTTAGGACAAGGAGGTAAGTCGTTTGTTGCTTTAAAAGTATTCAATATTCAAGGAAGGGAAGTGCTGAGTGCCTCCTTAAAAGGGAAAGGAGAGTCTACTTATACGGTAGATGCCCATCAGTGGAAGTCGGGCTTGTATATTGCTCGTTTAGTTCGTGAGGATGGAGCAACAAAGGTGATGAAGCTTTTTAAGCAGTAGAAAAACCTGCTTCCTTACAGAGAAGTAAAGGAAGAAACATGAGTCCTCCCATATTAACATTTAATGAGTGACTCATGTTTTTTTGTTTAAAAAGTGCATTTATATATTTAAAAGCGGCCTTGAAGAATTGCCGTTAAAATTTTTAATCGTCAAAGCGTTAATAAAATTCCATTGTTTGAGCGTAGCGAGTTTGGAATTTTTAGCTTTTGCGATTAAAAATTAGGCAAATTCTTCAAAGCCTTGATTTTTTTGCTTCGTTTTTTCATCAAGGAAAAAATGAAGAAGCTCATAGAGGGCTTGTGAGATAGCTGTAAAGTGATGAATTCTCAGAAAGCTAAGTCATATTGTCAATATGGGGTGACTCATGTTTCTTTCTTCCTTTTGAGGAGATTTTGTATTTTATGGGAGTAACCTTACTTTATTCAACTTCTTTAGCCCATGAACTCTCAAGAATCTCAAAAGAATGCCGTTCAGGTTTTTCTAACGCTGGCTTTGCTCGCAGGACTGATTCTATTATGTATTTTACTGATTATAACGTTTTGCTGAGCTAGGTTATATATAAAAAATACCATTAGAATTTTCTACTTT
>NZ_BAABJX010000065.1:0-138457 GCF_039543525.1 Algivirga pacifica | reverse complement strand
TTAGAGCACCTGCCTTACAAGCAGGGGGTCATTGGTTCGAATCCAATACGTCCCACAATCAAAAAAGAGGATTTAGTCTAAGACTAAATCCTCTTTTTTGTTTATCGTTTTATAGTGTTTAGGGGTAAGCCTGTCGTTTTTTGCAGAATAATAATATACAGGTTTATTGGTTATCGGTTATAAACAATAAGTAATAACCGATACTATACGACAACGTTAATCTTAACTACTATAGTTAAAATACCTTTATTAACTTCACTGCTCACTGCTCACTGCTCACTGCTTTACTCATCCAGATTATATTTATGCAATAATCGATTCCATGAGTCTACACTCGTAATCTCTATAAGTTTAGGGTCTATTTTACTGGCTAGCTTACTGCGTTTGGGAAGTAGCCAAGAGTAATAGTGCTTATTGAACGTTTGGGGGAGGAGCTCAAAGCGGTCTACCCATTCTTTTTCGCTGACCAGGTAACGTAAGGTCGGTCGGTCATGTGCAAAAACTTTGATTTTCCCTTGATGTAAGGCTTCCAATCCCTCGGAAGGGGTTTTGTAGGCCCTAGAAATATTGATATTATTTCTGAAAAGATAATCTTGACACTCTGAGCTAGCAACTACACCTACTTTTCCCAGTTTTTCAAGGTCTTTGAGAGAGGAGGCTTTATTGTCCAGCTGTTCAATGGTTAGTTTTGAGGTGATCGTTGCTGTAAAACTGGAAACCAAACTGATTGCAGCAAACATCCATATCATGGAAATGACTCTTCCCAATGTAGTTTTAGGGGTCTTGTCTCCATACCCTACAGTGGTAATGGTTACCGTAGACCACCACACACCATCCATAATACCATAGATGCCATCTCTGAAGTCCTCTTTATTGTACTTTTTTTCTACCCACCATACCACGGTACCAAAAAAGAATACGATACCAACGAGCATACTGATTAGTTTGATGAACTCCAGTGAAAAGAGGTTGGACAAGAAGATGCTGACCAGGTTGTCATTATGTTTTCTAAGAACAACTCCTATACTAGAAGTGAGAAAGGGTTGAGTCACTTCCAGGGAACGTAATCGAGTAGGGCTAACCAGCATTGGGTTGATAACGATATCTACATTTTCATAACTCAAGGCCATGACCAAACCGGAGGTATGCTCATATTCAATGATTTCATACATCAAGTTGAGTTCACTGGCTATTTCTTCCCAAAGGTCTACACTTAGCCCATAATATGAAGTGTCATTTTCAGAGGTGATTTCACGCATAACAAAAGGAGGGTCTACCTTCAGACCAATTCGGACCACCTCTTGTTGGTCTACGTTAGGATATCCGTAGACATTTTTGGAAATACCATAGTAGGGGAAAAGCAGTGTACAGAATAAAAGTGTAAGTAGTAAGTCTTTCTTCATAGATGTGGAAATAAGGTCTGATGCGTGAACTAATAATATAAGGATTTTTTGAGGGATTAGACTTTAATTAATATAATTTTTTCAGGATAGGCTTCTTCCTTTTTAATTATTAATGCTTTATTTGTGGGTATATTTTATATAATATTTAACTATTTTGATAGATACCTGTTTTATCTAATCATATAAAAACAATTCCTACTAACATCAAACTTAAAGAAAGGAGTCATGTACATTGGATTTAAACATTTACACGTTCTTGTTGTAACATTATTTTTGCTGATCTATTTGATCAAAACGGTGCTTTTGGTTTTATCTAAGGAGAAGGCATTGGAGACTTTTACCAAGAAAGTGAAAGTACCAGAGATGATTATTTCTTTCTTATTTCTGGTTACAGGTATTGGAATGGTGATTTTGGGTGCTCCAGGGAGTAAAGAGACGTTGTTTATAGCAAAAATGGTAGCCGTATTTGCTTCAATTCCATTAGCGGTAATAGGATTCAAGAAAAAGAATAAGGCTTTAGCTGTAGTGTCTGTTATTTTGATTTTGGGAGCTTATGGGATGGCAGAGATGCTGAACTCCCAAGTGAATGCTAAGAAAGCTACAGTAGAGATTGAGGACGAAGGTAGTTTGACAGATGTGATGCTTGGGAAAAGTGTTTATGTACAAACAAACTGTGTGGCTTGCCACGGAGAAAATGGTGATAAAGGAGCTGCTGGTGCAAAGAACCTTAAAGTGTCTGAGTTGTCTAACGAGGAAATCGAAAACATTATCCGTAAAGGAAAAGGCTTGATGTCAGGGTATGAAAGAACATTGACAGATAAGCAAATTGATGCCTTGAAGGTATATGTAAAGAGCCTTAGGGACTAATTGACGTAGAGCCGCCTTACCAAGGCGTCTAAACACTAGACTTTATGACTTGAATACTTAGCGTTGTGTCTTTGTGTATAATAAGGGATAAGCGATAAACAAAAAGTTACACGAGACTTCCGACGAAAGTGATAATTTTTATTTTTGTATTGATATAAAAGAATAAAAGTATTTACTTTGCCAAAGATTCAGGGAAAATATGTTTTAAAAGGGGGCGAGTAGCTCCCTTTTTTCGTACACAAAGCTATTGTTCCGTGTCGTCAACCCGGAAAAGGCATAAGTCCTGATCCTTTCATTTCTAACGTATTTATAAACACATATGATGATGGATTTAAGACAGGAGATTGAACGAATGGTTGAAGAATACCTGGAAGAGAGCGAGGTATTTATTGTTGATATAGAAATTAAAGGAACGCACAAGATGGCAGTGGTAGTGACCTTGGATGCTGCAGGAGGAGTGCCGATTGAATTGTGCGCCAAAGTGAGTAGGAAGTTGGGAAATGAGTTGGAAGAAAGGGAGTTGATTAGTGCGGCTTATAATCTGGAAGTATCTTCAGCAGGAGTAGGTACTCCTTTGAAGTTATACAAGCAATATGAGATTAACGTAGGACGTAAGTTGAAGGTGAGCCTGAAGGATGGAAAAACCTTTGAAGGGAAGTTGGAAGAAGTAAAGGAAGAGGCGTTCAAGATAACGGCAGAAATTAAAGAGAAAGGAAAGAAAAAGGTTAAATTGGAGGAGATGGAAATTCCTTTCGAAGAGCTTTCTTCTGCCGAAGTAATGGTTTCTTTTAAGTAGGAAATAAGTTTAAGATAATTATAAAAAATAAATCATAATGGTCGTAGATAGGAGTGAGGGCTTAAAGGTTTATGCGATGCAGTCCATCATGCATAATCTTTTACCTCTTATCTTTTACCTATTACCTTTTACCTCTTATTAATTATGAATAGTTCAGAGTTAATTGAATCGTTTAAGGAGTTTGCAAAACTCAAGAATATTGATCGTCCAACCATGATCCACATCTTGGAAGAGGTTTTCCGCGCGATGATCAAGAAGCAATACGGAGAGGATTCTAATTACGATGTGATTATCAACGTAGATGCAGGTGACCTTGAAATCTGGAGATACCGTACGATTGTAGCAGAGGATGAGGAGGAATTCGATGAGAATACACAAATCAGACTTCAGGATGCTAAGAAAATCGAAGAGGATTTCGAAGAAGGGGAAGAGGTAGCTGAGGCAGTGAAGTTGGATTTCTTTGGAAGAAGAATGGTACAGACGGCAAGACAGACCTTGATTCAGCGTGTAAAAGACCTGGAGAAAGATATTCTGTTTAATAAATATAAAGATCAGGTAGGAGAGTTGGTTACTGGTGAGGTATACCAGGCATTGGGTAGAGAATTGATTATCCGCGATGGTGAAGGAAATGAATTGTCATTGCCTAAAAACCAGTTGATCTCTAAGGATAGATTTAGAAAGGGAGATACGATCAGAGCGGTGATTGCACGTGTGGAGATGACGAACAATAATCCTAAGATTATTTTGTCTCGTACTTCAGAAATGCTTTTGGAGCGCTTGTTTGAGTTGGAGGTTCCTGAAATCTTTGACCAGTTGATCACGATTAAAAAGATCGTTAGAGAGCCAGGAGAGCGTGCCAAGGTAGCGGTAGAGTCTTATGATGACCGTATTGATCCAGTAGGAGCTTGTGTAGGTATGAGAGGATCTAGAATTCACTCTATTGTTCGTGAGCTGCAGAACGAGAATATTGATGTGATCAATTATACGGAGAACTTGGAGCTGTATATCAGCCGTTCATTAAGTCCTGCAGTGATCAATCGTATTCAGGTGAATGAAGGCAAGAAACGTGTGTCGGTATTCCTGGATCAAGACCAAGTATCTTTGGCGATCGGTAAGAATGGACATAACATTAAACTGGCGAGTAAATTGATCGGTTATGAAATCGATGTATTTAGAGACCTGGGTGAGGATGCTGAGTATGAGTCATTTATTGACTTGGAGGAGTTCTCTAGTATCATTGACGAGTGGGTGATTGAAGAGTTCAAGAAAACAGGGTTTGATACAGTAGAAAGCGTGTTGTTGGCAAAGCGAGAGGATTTGGTGAGAAGAGTAGACCTTGAAGAGGAAACGATTGATGAGGTAGTTGCTATTCTAAAGAAATCTGAGGGAGAAGCAGCAGATGAAGAGGTAGACACAGATACAGCAGAAGAGGCTGGGGATTCTGAAGAGTAATAGATAATTATAGGAGGTTGGGTGAGTTATTTGCCCAACCTTACTTTTTGGTATAAAAGTTATTTTTTTATCTAAGAGATACAATAATTGCCCTTCCAACGATCATAGTTCTAAGATTAACTATCGAATAAAAGACATTAATATATTTATTTTTTGTACCTTTGTGGCAAAATTTTAAAGTATTTTAATATATCATGTAATATTTATGCTTCCTTGGCTTCTTAATTCGTAGCAAGTTAATATCTTTGTAACTCAAATTTGAAAAGTACTGTCTGTAGATAGAAGAACTACTTACAGTATAATTAAGAACCAATTGCTGGGAAGCAATAAACGCATTCATACTAGTAGAAGAGAAGAAAAGTAATATATGGCAGATCAAAAGACGGTCAGATTGAGCCAGGCGGCTAAAAAGCTTAATGTAGGTAAAGATACCATTATCGAGTATCTTGACGGCAAGGGACACGAAGTGAAGAACTCTCCCAATACGAGACTCTCTGCTGAACAGTACTCTTTGTTGGAGAAGGCGTATGCCTCTTCCAAAGCAGAAAAAGAAGAGGCTAAGTCAATTAGCATCGGAAGCAAAGTAAGTGATACTGTTATTGAAAAAGATTCTGGGAAAGCAGAAGAAGGAGTAGAACAGCCTGCAGAAAAAGCGGCGGCAGATTCAAAACAAACGCCTGTTGAAGCTGACAAGACGTCTGAGGATACTGCTGATAAAGAGCCTGAAGTATTTAGTGCCAAGAAAGAATATAAGGTGCTAGGTAAGATTGATTTAGATGCCCCTAAGAAAGGAAAGGCTAAATCAACGGAGACGGCTAAAGAAAAAGCAGCCACAGAGCCTGAAAAGGTGGAGGCTAAAAAGGAGGAGAAGAAACCTTCTCCAGTAGTGGAAGAGAAGAAGCCTGAGGTGGAAGTGAAAAAGGCCGCTGAGCCTAAGAAAGAACCTGAAGTGAAGGCAGAAGCCAAGCCTGAGGCGAAGAAAGAACTTCCAAAAGAAGCGCCAAAGAAACAGCCTGTCGAAAAAGAACAGAAGCCTGTGGCGAAGGAGCCTGTAAAGGAACAACCATCCGAAAAGAAACCAGAGGTGGTTTCTCCAAAAGGAAAGGACGATAAAAAAGAAGAGAGTAAAGTGAAAAATGTTGAGCAGCCTAAAGCTGCTGAGACTGAAAATATACCTGTGCCAGCGAATAAGAATAAACAAGAAAAACCTGTTGAAAAGAAACAGGAGAAGAAGGAAGAAACAAGTACTGAAAAAGTAACACCTTCTAACGTAGAGGAGACAAAACCAGAGAAAACCATCAAAGCCGAGGCTGAAAAGCTTCAGGGGTTAAAGGTTGTCGGTAAAATTCAACTTCCAGAACCAAGAGGTCGTAAGGGAGCTGCTAAACCAGTAGCGTCTTCTGACGACAAGAAAGAAAGACGTGGAGGAAACAAAAACCGCCATAAGAAAAAAGGAGGTAGACCGGATCAACCTGCAGGAAATGCTGCGAATAAAGGTGGTGCAGACAAAGGAGGAGCTTCTACGCAAAATAGAGACAACAATAGAGGAAGAGGCGGCGCTGCTACTGGCTCTAATACAACAGATAATAGAGGTGGAGGCAATAATAATGGCCCGAACAGAAAGAAGAAGGGAAGAAGAAAGGAGCAGCCTAGTCAGCAAGAAGTAGATAAGGGATTCAAGAGTACGATGTCCCAAATGTCCAACAAAGGGGGCGGTAAAGGAAGTCGTGCGAAATACTCTAAAGCTAAGAAAGCACAGCAGCAGGCAGAGCGTGAGCAACGTATGCAACACGAAGCTGCAGAAGCAAACGTGTTGAAAGTTACGGAGTTCGTATCAACAAATGAGTTGGCTACATTGATGAGCGTTGACGTGAATCAAATTATTGCTACTTGTTTACAGTTAGGAATTTTCATTTCCATCAACCAGCGTCTGGACTCTGATACCATTACAATGGTTGCGGAGGAATTCGGTTTTGAAGTACAGTTTACTTCAGCTGAAGAAGAAGCAGACGTAATGGTGGATGAGCAAGAAGATAAAGAAGAGGATTTGGTGCCAAGAGCGCCAATCGTTACGATCATGGGTCACGTTGACCACGGTAAAACATCCCTTTTGGACTATATCCGTAAAGCCAATGTGGCAGAAGGTGAGGCCGGAGGTATTACCCAGCACATCGGTGCTTATGACGTAACAACTTCTAAAGGAGAACGCATTGCATTCTTGGATACACCAGGTCACGAAGCCTTTACAGCCATGCGTGCACGTGGTGCGAAATTGACAGACGTTGCGATTATCGTGATTGCGGCAGATGACAGCGTTATGCCACAGACGATTGAGGCGATCAACCACGCACAAGTAGCGGAAGTGCCAATCGTTTTTGCAATTAACAAAATTGATAAGCCAGGGGCATCTCCTGATAAAATTCGCCAGGAATTATCTGGTATGAATATCTTGGTAGAAGAATGGGGCGGTAAGTTCCAGTGTTATGAGATTTCTGCTAAGAAAGGAATCGGTATCGAAGATCTACTTGACGGAGTATTGCTGGAAGCGGAAGTATTGGAGCTAAAAGCAAACCCAGACAAGAAAGCAATTGGTACTGTGGTAGAAGCATCTTTGGATAAAGGTCGTGGTTACGTAAGTACTGTAATGGTACAAGGTGGTACGATGGCAATCGGAGATGTAATGTTGGCAGGACCTTACTTTGGTAAGGTGAAAGCTATGACCGATCACCGTGGTAATCGTTTGAAGAAAGTTGGTCCAGCAACGCCAGTTCAGGTACTTGGTCTTAATGGAGCACCTCAGGCAGGTGACCGTATGACTGTGATGAATACAGAGCGTGAAGCTAGAGAACTTGCTTCTAAGAGAGAGCAAATCATTCGTGAGCAAAGTATCCGTGCGACACAACGTACGACACTGGATATGATCGGTAAGCGTATTGCTCAGGGTGGATTCCACCAGTTGAATGTGATCGTTAAAGGTGACGTGGACGGTTCCGTAGAGGCATTGTCAGATTCACTATTGAAACTTTCTACCGATGAGGTAGAAGTAAGAATTATCCATAAGGCAGTAGGAGCGATCTCTGAGTCTGACGTAATGTTGGCAGCTGCGGATAAGGATAGTGATATGACGACCATCATGATTGGCTTCCAGGTAAGACCAACAGCCAATGCACGTAAATTAGCAGAGAAAGAAGGTATTGAGATCCGTACATACTCTGTCATCTATGATGCGATCAATGATGTGAAGGATGCGATGGAAGGACTACTTGCTCCAGATATTGAGGAAGTGATTGTAGGTAACATTCAAGTACGTGATGTATTTAAGATCAGTAAGATCGGTACAGTAGCTGGATGTTTCGTACTAGATGGTTATATCAAACGTTCTTCTAAGATTCGTCTAATTCGCGATGGTATCGTAATCTACGGTGGCGAACAAGGTGGCGAGGTTGCTGCGTTGAAGCGTTTCAAAGATGATGTAACTGAAGTGAAACAAGGATACGAGTGTGGTTTGAGTATTGTAAACTACAACGATATCAAGGTGGACGATATCATCGAAGTCTTTGAGCACAAAGAAGTAAAACGTACGCTTTCATAGAGCGTCGTCCATAAATAAAATCATAAAAATGAGTTATCTCGAAATCATACTTCGTAGATAACTCATTTTTTTTGTAGGTAAAAGGTAAAAGGTAAAAGGTAAAAGGTAAAAGGTAAAAGGTGAATTGAACTTCATACTTTTTACCTTTTACTTGTTACCTTTTACTTTTTTCAAAATATTGATATTTTCACCTTAAATCTTTTTTTATTATCATCTGAATGGATTATTATCAGATAATTTTGAGAATTATTCTATCATGAATAGCGATAACGTTCGACATATGTTAAAATCGAAACTGATGACGTGGGGGACAGCGCTTGTGCTAACAGCAACGGCTTGTACTTCCACTAAAAATAATCACCTTACCAAAAAGAGTACAAATGATCCGGTATTAATGACCATTGATACCATGCAGGTTACTAAAGGTGAGTTTGAGTACTTATACAATAAAAACCATAGGGAAGAGGAGAACGCATTTACAGAAGAGAGTATAAGAGAATACTTGGATCTCTTTATCAACTTTAAGTTGAAAGTATATGCCGCTTATGAACAGGGCAGACATTTAGATTCTGCATTTATTCAGGAGTTCCAAAGTTATCAAACACAATTGCAGGAGCCCTACCTGACAGGCAAACGCTTTGCAGAGTTACAGTTGGAAAATACTTATGAGCGCATGAAGTATGAAGTGAATGCTTCTCATATACTTTTAGCTGTGAATGATTCTAACCCAGAAGATAAAGCCCTGCAGACAATTTCTGAGATACAAGAACGATTGGACGCTGGAGAAGAATTTGAAGCATTGGCTAAGCAATATTCTCAGGATCCTAGTGTCAAGAGAAATGGAGGAAATCTAGGGTACTTCACGGCCATGCAAATGGTATACCCTTTTGAAAAGGCGGCTTTTGAAACGAAAGTAGGACAAGTATCTTCTCCTGTAAAGACACGCTTTGGGTATCACCTGATCAAAGTGCACGATCGTCGACCTAACCAAGGAAGGGTTAAGGTAGCACATATCATGCTGAGAGGAAATAATGAGCAGACGAAAGCTCAAGCGGATGCACTTTATGAGCAGCTACAAAAAGGAGCTGAATGGGAAGCCTTGTGTAAGCAATATTCTCAGGATAGAGGCTCAGCGGATAAAGGAGGTGTATTGCCGTGGATTAGTTCCGGTAGAGTAGATCAGTCTTTCTCAGAGGCTGCCTTTGGATTAGAACAAGCAGGGGCGATCGCTAAACCCATACAAACGCCTTATGGGTGGCATATCATTCGTTTGATAGAGAAAGAGGGAGTGCCTCCATTGGAAGAAGTGAAAGATCAATTGCTTTCTCAAATTAGTAGAGAAGGTAGTAGAACGAAAGAGTCGATGTCTTTGCTGATCGACACATTAATGCAGGAAAATAATTACTTGCTAAGTGAAAAATACAAAGCAAAGGCACAGGATGCCATTGACACTACCATCCTTTCACAAACATGGGAAATTAACGAGAAGTGGGAGAAGACAGGTAAGAAGGCTATCTTTTCGATCAACGGAGAACCTACTGCAGTACAGGAGTATTGGGCGTATGTAACAAAAGCACAACAGGATGTGCCTGCTATGCCTATTGATCAATTGAAGGAAAAGCTGTTTGAGGATTTTCGTAACGAAACCATCCTGACTTATGAGCGAGTTCATCTTGCTCAAAAATATCCAGAGTATAAATGGTTGTTGAAAGAATATCACGATGGTATCCTGCTATTCAAAGTCATGGAAGATGAGGTATGGAATCAGGCTTCCAAAGATGAAACAGGTCTAGAACTATATTTTCAAAACTATCAGGATCAATTCTACTGGCCAGAACGTTTAAAAGTTACAGTGTATGACGCCGGAAGCCCTGAGATACTAGAAAAGGTAAAAGGTGCATTGACAGAAGGACGTTACGAAGTTTACCCTACTGATGTTGCTCGTTTACGTTACCGAAGAGGAGCAAGTAGTCTGAGTTCTTCTCAACGTAGAGACTTAAAGAAAGTAAGTGATATGTTGAAGAGTTATACCGCTTTGGAAATAGTTCTTCAAGGAGAGTATGTTCCTAGAGAGTCTGCTAGTATTGCCAATAAAAGAGTGAAAGCCATACAGCAGCAATTGAAACGTTATGGTGTCGATGAAAATAGAATTAAAGTTGTTACTCCAGTAAAAGTGGCAGCAGCTGGGCGTAGTGGAGGACAGGTTACTTGTCGCTATTATTCCTATGATTTAGAGCAATTGGAAAATAGCTTTAACAAGCAAAATGCATTGGCATTGAAAATTACTAAGGGTACTTATATGAAAGGAGAAAGTAGTGTGATTGATAAAGTGACCTGGCAGAAGGGAGCTTATACTGTACCTGTAGGAGATCGTTTCCATTATGTGGTTGTTGATAAAGTAGTGCCCCCACAACCAAAGACCTTAAAAGAGGCTAAAGGAGAGGTGATCGCACAATATCAGGAGTTTCTTGAGGAACAATGGATTAATTCCTTAAAATCTCGTGTAGAGGTCATGGTGAAAGAAGAGGTACTTCAAAGCGTCATCAAGGAGTAAGTCAAGGCGATCTTTATGGTCGCTTTACTTAAGGGTTGAGTTAATATGAACAGTTTGTTACATAGTTGTGATTACAATAAACTTAGAATAAATTGTACAAAAGTAGTTTTGAGGATCCGATTGAGCCCTTTAATTTTACATCATCTTATTAAATGATGATCAGCATATGAGCAACGAGAATTACAAAGTATTGGTAGTAGACGATGAACCGGATATCGTTGAAATTTTGACTTATAACCTTAAAAAAGAAGGTTATCAGGTAGATTCTGCAACAGATGGCCGAGCGGCTGTAGAGAAGGCCAAGGAGATGGAGCCAGATCTGATGTTGCTTGATATTATGATGCCCATCATGGATGGTGTTGAGGTGTGTCGACAGGTAAAGGAAGTATTGAAGTTGGAAGAGACTCATGTGATTTTCTTGACTGCCCGTGCTGAGGAGTATTCAGAGGTTGCTGCATTTGATGTAGGGGCAGATGACTACATTACAAAGCCCGTAAAACCAAGAGCGCTGATGAAGCGTATTGAGCGTATTTTCACACGTAAGAGCAATGGAGGAGCTGAAGACGATAACGTAGTGAAAATAGGTCCGTTTGTGATTGATAAGAGTAGTTATACTTTATATATCAGTGGAGAGCCAATGTCCTTGCCGAAAAAGGAGTTCGAGCTGATCTATTTCTTGGCGCAAAGCCCTAATAAAGTATTTAGCAGGGATGAGTTACTCCAAAATATTTGGGGAACAGATGTCTATGTACTGGCAAGAACAGTAGATGTACATATTCGTAGAGTAAGAGAAAAAATTGGTGATGCTTATATCAAGACCGTTAAAGGGGTAGGATATAAGTTTAATAATGACGGAGATTAAAGATAAAAGGTAAAAGGTAAGAGGTAAAAGATTTATACCTTTTACCTCTTACTTTTTACCTTTTACTTTTAAAAAACAAGTTGCTTAGCAGCTTTTCGCTGTATCACTTCCTGTACGCTTTCTTTATTGATTTTACTTTCCAGCCAAGAGATAATATCAAAATACTGAAAAGGCCTTTTTTCAAAGGGATCTTCGGTTAGCTTTTCTAACTTTTCTTTTAAAGAAATAAACTCTTTTTCTAAGCGATCATTAGTATGTACATTTTGGAGTTTTCTAAGAAACTGTAAGATGTATTTTTGCATCAGATACATGTTCCCTTTATTGAGTAGCTGTCGGTAAGTGGAACGAATATAATATTCCATGACGTCTTTATTTCCTAGCTCATAATGACAGATCATACTCAGGATACGGGCAAAGCTATGCACATCTTCCCGCATATCGATTTCCACATCTTGCGTATTGATAATATGGTTGAGCCAATGAATTGCTTCCCGGTAATTGCTATTTCCTACATAAAGACAGGAGATCTTGTAGTACATGATAATACGGGAGTGTTTATCCAATCGATTAATGAAATCATCGATGCGATGCTTGATACGATTCAAGCGGTCAACGCCCACACTAAAATGACCAAGCATAAACAGACGGTTAAACTCATGGACAATCGTATACTTAGAGAGCTTCATTCGTATATTATCATTCCTTAGGGTAGGAGATAGGGTGTTCAGCTTCTTAAGCTTTAATTGCGCCGTCTCAAAAGCTGTATAATGCCCCAGTTTATACAAAGTACTAAGGAGATTATTAAGCCCTTGTATATAAAGCTCAAGAATTGGGATACGCTCAATTCCTTTATCTTCCAAAAGAGTCACCCATCGGTCGGCATAGTAATACGCTTTATCGATTTCCTGTATAAATGTATAGTAATAAACGTAGAGTCGGTAGAGTTGTACCTTTTCCGCAAATGAAAGCGAATCCTCATTGGGCTTTTCAGGAATTTCCAATTCAAAAAGAGAACGAACAGCGATAAGGTCTGTTTCATTCTTGACGAACCCAATTTTCATATATAGGGAGTTCAGTTTTACCGATAAGTTGGTATAACGATTGATATTGGTGATGCGATTGTTGGTTTCTTCTACGCCCTTTACAATATTATTTACTCTGTTCTGGTTGTTTTTTCCCAGCGTCATGGAAAGTACGTTTTTTTCCCATCTATAAAGCTCTAGTTGAAGTTCCAGGCTCTCAAATTTATGTGCTTTTTTTTGTGCTTTTTTAATGATATCGACGCATTGCTCATAAAGTCCACGATTGAAAAGTAATTCTACGTAATCAATCATTTCTCTGATTTCAATATCAGTGAGCTTATTGCGCTCGTACTGCCTTAACGCTTGTAGAATACGGGCATACAGGTGTGCCTTGAGGTTGGGCAGTTGTGAAGCACTGATGTCGGGAGCCTGTGCCAAGATGGAAGACTCATCATATTGTGTCGCTTTGTCTAGTATATCAAAGAGTTGAACAAATTTTCTTTCGTTTCCTTTTCGTTCATGCTGTGATACAGAGAGTTTAAAGTAGCGCTTCTCTGTTTTCGTTAAGCGCTTGACTAGTTCAAAGACGTGGGTGGATTTTTCTCTAGCCATCGTAATATTAATTCCTTAAATTATCCTCTAAATGTGGTAATTTACATTTTTACAGTCTATATTGGAACTGTAGAAGTCGTAAATACATATTTTTTTAATTTTTAAAATATTATCCACAAATATAGTTTTGGTGCTAAGGTTTAATTTTACCAATTGAAGTAATTTTAGAATATTATTGTTTGCGTCAACTAAACTAGCCTAGACTATGGATAATAAGGTTTATATTTTTGATACTACCCTTAGGGATGGGGAACAAGTGCCCGGATGTCGTTTGAATACACAGCAGAAATTGACTATTGCCAAGGCGCTAGAGGAACTCGGGGTGGATATCATCGAGGCCGGTTTTCCAGTATCATCGCCAGGAGACTTCGAGGCGGTAAGTCTATTGGCAAAGGAAATCAAACGTCCAACGATTTGTGGATTGACCAGAGCGGTTCAGAAAGATATTGAAGTAGCGGCAGAGGCATTACAATATGCGGCTCGCCCTAGAATACATACAGGACTAGGGACATCAGATCAGCATGTGTTTACAAAGCTGAAGATGACCAGAGAACAAGTGATTGAGCACGGAGTAAGAGCAGTGAAGCTTGCTAAGAAATACGTAGAAGACGTAGAGTTTTATGCGGAGGATGCCGGTAGAACGGACAATGAGTACCTGGCACAAGTAGTGGAAGCCATGATTGCGGCGGGTGCAACGGTAGTGAATATCCCTGATACCACAGGATATTGTATTCCTGAGGAGTATGGAAAGAAGATCAAATACCTTCGAGATAACGTAAAGAATATCGACAAGGCGATCATTTCTACCCACTGTCACAACGATTTGGGAATGGCAACAGCCAACTCCATTACAGGCGTTCAAAACGGCGCAAGACAAATCGAATGTACGATCAACGGTATCGGAGAGCGTGCAGGAAATACTTCTTTGGAAGAAGTCGTCATGGCCATGAAAAAACATAATTGGTTGGATTATCAGACAGGGATACAGACAGAGAAATTACATTCCCTAAGTAACCTAGTCTCAACGACTATGCATATGCCTGTACAGCCAAACAAAGCGATCGTAGGATCAAATGCATTCTCTCACTCATCAGGAATCCATCAGGATGGAGTGATCAAGAATCGCGACAACTACGAGATCATTGCTCCAGAAGAAGTAGGCGTAAGCGCTTCTTCTATCGTTCTGACAGCAAGAAGTGGAAGGGCGGCTTTACATTACAAATTGAAAGGCTTAGGATTTGACTTAGAAACTGAAATCTTAAATGCAGCCTATCAGGAGTTCTTGAACATGGCCGATCGTATTTCCATCATCGAGAATGAGCATTTACACCAATTGATGGAATCAATGAAAGTAAAGTCATAAAATAAGCCTTCATAGGCATTACAATATAGAAATAAAAGACTCTTTTATAGAGTAAAAACATTGGAGCTCGTCTCCAGTCTTGTATGGGAATATACAAGACAACACGTTTATATGTGTTTATATATGGTTAGTATGTGGTAAGATAAGGTCTCCTGTGGGGGCCTTTTCTTTTTTATCCCTAAAAACCGGCTTTACGATAGTGTAGAGGTGGTTTTTTGTGTTTATATAAAATCTAAAAATGATTATTAATTGATCATTATGATGTTAATATTGTTTTATTTTTAAACAATTTATCATACTTTTATTACAAAGTGACCCACGAGTGTCCCACGAAACCCCAAAAAGTGTCCCACGGAGGGCCCACGAAAAACCGTAAAATGACCCACGAAACCCCTAATAAAAAACGCTTTCAACTATGAAACTCCGCATTTTAGAAAGACCGATCAAAAATGGAAAAATATCCTTATACCTCATTTACCAGCACAAAGGAAAAAGGTGGAAGAGAAGCATGGGCATGTTTCTTTTTGATAACCCTAAGAATCTACAGGAAAGACAGCATAATAAGAAGACCCGGATACTGGCAGAAAACGTCATGCTGGAACAAGAGAAAATGATGATGGCTGGAGCGGGAGAGCAGAGCAGTATGCTTAGAGTTTCTCAACTACTCAGTTTATTCCTGGAAAGCAAAAAGAATCCCAATACCCAGATGGCCTTTATTGATATGCATAAGAAACTGCAGGATTGTATCAAGTATGATCCCGTGGTGATGGACTTTTCGGTAAGGGAATGCGAAGACTTTTTGGAGTACTTGTATGATCGTATGTCGATCAATGCGGCCAATACCGTTTACAGTCGTCTCAATATCTTATTGAACTATGGCGTAAAGAAAGGATTAATGGCGACCAACCCTTGTCCCCGTGTGGACAAGCAAAGAAGTACAGAAACAGCTATCGAATACCTGGAGCGAGAAGAGTTAAAGTGTTTGATAGAGGCAGATTGCCCATGGCCAGATGTGAAGCGTATTTTTCTCTTTACCTGTTTTACGGGGCTGAGAGTATCTGATCTGGAAACCCTGGAATGGGATGACATTAGGGACGATAAGATTATGAAGCGGCAACAGAAAACGAAAGAGGTAGTAGTGATTCCCCTTTCTCAGAAGGCAAAGGAATACCTGGGAGAGAATCCCGGTTACGGGAAGCCATTTAAGATTACTCACCGAAAGAACCTGAACGATAAAATCAAGAACTGGGTGGTTGCTAATGGCATTCAGAAGAACCTATCCATTCACTGTGGTCGCCATACCTTTGCGACTTTATTGATGACACAAGGCGTGGATATTTATACGGTGAAGGAGTTGTTAGGGCATAAGAACTTGAGCAGTACGTTGAAGTATGCGAAGGTGGTGAATTCGAAGCGGGAGGAGGCGATTGGGAGGTTAGACGATTTGTAAAAGCTCTCTTGGATGGTCAGGTGATAAAGATTGAATAGCCTTGATGTTATGAATAATATGATCGAGTTGTTTGAGGACTCGTTGTCTCAAATCTTTGTTATATCGGATTTGGCATTCCCATATGGTGATTACATTCCACCCTTTTCGAAGGAGGTCAATTTTGTGGTCAAGGTCATTGGCTCGATTACGGGTGATTTTACTTCTCCAGAAGTCAGTATTGGTTCTAGGCATTTTGAAATACTGGCAGTTTTGATGCCCATGCCAAAAGCAGCCGTGAATAAATATGACCGTATTGTATTTAGGGAGAACAATATCAGGTTTTCCCGGCAAACGTTTTCCCTTGTATTTTCCGTGGAGGTTGTAGCGAAAGCCATGTGTATGTAGATATCTACGCACAATGAGTTCTGGGCGGGTATTTTTACTTTTGATACTCGCCATAATTTTACTACGCATTTTCTTCTCTCTACTTTCAGCCATTCCTTGTTGTTCGTTGCCTTTAGTTTTTACTAATCTAACATATGTTGAGAATTAATAATTGAAATAGGGGCAGAACAGCTATTACTTAAGAAAAAAATAGGCCAAAGGAATGATTCCCATGGCCTCTAAAATTTCTTTAATCCAAGATATTATGAATGATTTCCCCTAATGCTTGTCCTAGTAGTGGAGGTACTGCATTACCTACTTGGGTATACTGTGGGACTTCAAATTTTCTCATTTGTCCTCCAGTAGTGACTTTAGAGCGAAATTCAAACCAATCAGGGAATGATTGTATCCTAGCCATTTCCCTCACCGTTAGCGTTCGTAATTGATCATGGTGGTAATGGCATACATCATCCGGAATGGATAATGCTGTCGCTGCAGGCTCAGTAGCGATTAAGGCTTTTTGAGTCTGCTTTTTGGTCAACATTCCTTGGAGGTAATTTTCAATGCCTTCCCTGTTTTTGAAAGTAACATACTCTTCTTGATCGTTTAGGAAGTCAAAGGTAAGTAGCTCTTCAACGAACTCCTCCTTTAGCGGATTGGCTTCGGGATTTCTAAGGTATGCATTAACTGCTCGCTTTAATGCTGAATTGTTAGCCACAACTTGATATAGTCTGAATCGTTTCTTGGCAGTTAATCCATTTCTTCTAAGCTCGTGGTTAGGGATTTCCCCGTTTAGATTTACTTCTTTATTCTTTCTTTCTCCCAAGATGGTATTTATCTTGTTGACAAATTCACTTGGCAATACTTCTTGTCCTCTTAGATCGTCAATGGCATTTTCAACGGAAGTGAATTGACCATTTTTGACCTTTAGTAGTGGAGCCAAGAAAGTACCTTGGAAGTACTCCTTATTTTTCTCTACATCGTAGTACTTAAGATCTCCATAAAGGACATTTTCTACGCCAGCCTCTCTGACGCTTGTGTGTAAATCAAAGGAGTTGACTAGTAGTTCTTGCTCCAGTTCGTTGGTGACCTTAGCTTGTAGCTCTTGGGCTACATCGTGTCGAATACCAATCATGATGTAGCGAGGTCTACTTTGTCCTACACCTACATACTTCGAGTTAATGTGTAAACAGATCGGGATATAATCGATTTCAGCAAAGGCCTTGGCTACCTCAAACCAGGCAAAGAATTGTTTTCCTTGATCATTGAAAGCTTTCAGGATACCCGATACGTTTTCAAGAATCACTGTTCTTGGTTGAACCATTCGAACAAAACGGGCAAACTCCCAAGGAAGTTGGTTACGGTCATTATTCAGTTGTCTTAGACCTGCCATGCTAAAGCTTTGACAAGGAGGTCCACCAGAGACAAGATCCACTTCATTGTTGTCACATTGCGACCTAATGCCTTCAAGGATGTGAGGGTGCTGTTCCAAGAAGTTATTTAGATGAATAATATTACCTATCACGAGACTATCTTTTGGGATAGTCGTAAGATCTGACAAGTCATTATGACCATCATTTACTGGAGCAAGTTTTGGATTCTCTCTTAGCCTATTGGAAAGGTCGTTTTTAGGGTGTAGACTATTCAACCAGAAAGTAGAAGAGGCTTCTTTACCTTGCTCCGCTAACTTTCTAAGATTTTCCTTCAGGAAATTATAAGCAAAGGTTTCTCCCGCCATGGGTGATAATTCATTGGCAAAGAGTAGATTAAAACCTACTGATTCAAGGCCCAATGATAAACCGCCACATCCTGCAAATAACTCTATATGTCTCACTTGTTTATAATTTTATGACAACGATGGTGTAACCTGAAATATAAACCAACCAAGATGCGGTTGGTTTATATTGTGCAAAGATAAGCGTCTACATCGTAATATAATTACGTAGTGAAGGTATATTTACGAGATCATGTAGGAACTTCACCCAAAATGATCAGCTTTTTAAGAATTAGACTTCTTCTAGGGTTGTAGATAGACTGGTAATATAACTACTTAGTTCTAATACAGGACACCTGTAGCTTTTCTTACCATCGTTAAATATGATAGTATACCTGAAAATGCTGCCTTCTTGCTCGTTAGTTTCTAAATATACATCATTACCGAATGCCTCTTTATGTTTGAGGGCATCTTGCTCAAAATTATTTAGTACTAGATTCCAACATATAATAATGGGCTCCTTTTCGTAAGCTTTGGATTTATCATCTGTTTTGTGAGATGTTTCGATAAACTTTTGTCCTTCTCGTTTAAATTCCGCAAGATCAAAGCTGTCTTCATACACTAGATTTCTTTGAGGAGGAACACTTTCTGGAATCCATTGTATAACTGTATCTATACTGTGGAAGGTAGATTGACTAATGATAGAAAAAGGCAATAAGTTATGACTACATAATTCGAAAGCTATACCGATAACTTCTATTTCTTGTTGTGGATCATATTTGAAGGATAATCCTAGTTCCATTAATTTTTGATTAGGGGAATGCAATCTTCTTCTTGATGTTTCAATGAAATCATTAAGTCGTTTGGTTTGATTTTCACTTTTGTGATTATTCCTTGAGCTTCCTCCATTTCCTTGGTTTCCTCCATTCCCTTGGCTTCCTCCATTCCCTTGGCTTCCTCCATTCCCTTGGCTTCCTCCATTCCCTTGGTTTCCTCCATTCCCTTGGCTTCCTCCATTCCCTTGGCTTCCTCCATTCCCTTGGTTTCCTCCATTCCCTTGGTTTCCTCCATTCCCTGAATCTTTTTTTGTAATAGGAGGATAAAGACCATCCTTCAGTTGTTTTGCTTTTACGAGTAGCTTACTACGAACCTCTTTTAATATGGCATTACCTATTGGAGTGGAAGAAATACCATTTCTATTAAGTTGTATTTCAGATGTCAGTTCATCTAAATCAATAAAGCATGCAATTCGTCCGCTAATAGATTTCGGATGTGTAAGATTGAGTTCATCTATGTAATTGTGTCCAATAATTCGTCCATTTACTCGGAAGTAAAGTCCTCTTAAGTGTTCGCTTCGGAACCCTTTTTCTTTTGTAAAGAATAAATCATACCTGTTATTGATATCAAACAGGTTTGTTTGTTTATGCCAAAACTCAGGAGAATAAGATGGAAGGGATACCGGGTTATAGTTGTCGATTTTTCTAGCTTTATCATCAATACAATTACCTTTGAAGTAAATTGTAAATTCATTATTGATTGGCAAGAAGCTAGTTTGTTGTATTACTTTTTTCAGGAATTTTAGGTTATTAAATGCATCACCAAGATCATAGTTGTTTAAACAATTATTTATAATAACTATGGTTCCTTGTTCCTGATATTCCCATTCAGAAGGTAACACATTTTTAAACTGTTCGTCCGTTAGCTCTTCTACATTAGGATAAACGTACTCACCTTTAACTCTCATTACAGCTACAATAGGCTTTGAGTATTTCTTTTTTGATATAATAGTGTAAAATTGATCGGCTCCTTCCTCAATTAAAGAAACTGGAGAGTATAAAGCTGCTCCGAAATGTCCAAGAACCTTTCGGCCTGCTTGACTTGTTTGTGAAGGGTATTTATCAGATGATCCATATTTTATTTTTGAGACTCCATTTTCATCAATAAGGTCGTCTTTAGCCATTCCCGTACCATTATCAATGCATCTTAGTGTAAGATTCCCTTGCTCTACATTTAAAATATTCCAAACAAGTGTAGCATCTGCATCATAAGAGTTTGCATTAAGTTCTGCAATTACTCTGTCCTTCTCATATACATTTTTCGCAAGAATTTCTCCTGAGCGACTTTCTAAGTCAATATTGATAGAGTTCCAGTATTCTTTATCGTTGGCTAATTTCTGGATAAGATTTTCAAGTTGTTTCATTTGTGTAGTTTAGTTAGTTTTTATAATTGTTTTAGTTATAGCTCAAGATCTTCTACAGACCCAAATAGTTTCTTCCTATCTTTTGGAGATTTTAAGCGGAAGGCGTGGCCATGGTCACGGTATTTTGTTCGGTCAGGTTTTACTTTCCCTCTCCAGTCAAAAGTTATAATTCCTTGATCAATCAATGAGATAAATTGGGAGAAAATCGGTTGTTTTGTTAACTGTACCTTGTTGTATTGGAAATGTATTTTTCCGTTAATACGTTTTTCTTCCCCTACCACCCAAATGGTTGTAGGATGTTTTTCATGAAGAGTATTTTTTAACGTTTCATATTCCCAATAGCAAGTATCTTTTTCTTCCTGTCCTTGTATTGCTTTTTGAGCAAGCATTGTTTCCTCAGGTAAACTTTTAAGGAATAGCCCTTGTGCATTGGGAGTATTTCCAACAGTTACATATAAGTCACGGTAACCAGGATGCTTGGCACTTTCATAACCATAAGTAAGCATCATATCTACAGCAGAAGAAACAGGGCTAATTTTCCAGTTAGGGACTTTGCTAAATAGAGTATCTTTTGTTTTCGCATTAGCTCTCTTTGCCTTGATTTCGACTTCTCCCATGAAGTCAGCATTTTTGAGATTGTTGACTGGAATTCCCAATGCTTTTTCTAACGTATCTCCTACATCTCTTGGATTTGATTTATCAGGGCTGACACTTTCAATCCATTTCCCCTTAATATCTCTCATCATTTCGGTAAGCATGCCAACATAGTCCTCTATGGTCTCGGGCTCACCAAAATATGACTTTAGCGTATTCTCAAATTCGGGGTCATCCCTCAATGGAATGGCTACCACTTTTCCTTCGTAAACGGTAAAGTAAATTAGATCATTTTCATGAGCATAACGAGGTAGACGGGAAGGCCAGAATCGAGGATCACCTTTTTTTGTATTTGGGCGGTAGTAGCTGGTTTTTTGTTCTGCTACTTTACTTTGTGCTATAATATCGGTGTCGTAGTATTTTCTACCTTCTTCTCCTTGAGGCATATTAGTGAAATCGACAACTTGCCCATTCCTGAGAATATCTCTCATTTCTCCAGAGGCATCAATAATGCTTTTTTTAAGCATCGTTTCGGTCATACGGATAAGACAGAACTCTTCTCTACAGTATTTCTGTATGGTTTCAATCAGTTGTTCTTCCTGATCATTAGGAATGAATAATGGATTCATATTAAAAAATGGTATTAGTTATGAGTAAAAAACCTCATTATTTAGCGGTTGTAATGAGGGAGAGAACCTATTGGATATTTAATTATAATATTGACTTATCGTAATAATATATTTTTGTCCTATTCTTTTTATGGAAATAGGCTCTATGATAGGGAGGTCTTCGCCATCATTAATTAAGTGCAGCAGTAATAGGTTTTCTTTTGTTTCTATGTTGTATTGCTTGTTCTCTAGTAGTTCTTTGATACGTGAAAAATTAACAGCTTCACTCAATTGGATTAATTCATCTATCCACTCATCCTCATCTTCAAGAGAGTTACCGTAAGTTTCTTTAGTGACTGTCTCACCGAAGTGGTAACAACCTCCTCTTCTTAAGGTATATTTTTTGTCATAGTGAAAAATGTGGCATAGTTGCTTGTCTTCAGACCAACTTATTTTGCCTTTTAGTTTGGTCTCATTAGCCCACTCAAGGGATAGAGTCTTGAGGTCATTATTAAAAGTACAATCACTTTTTTTAATGATTAATGCAGTGTATTCATTGGGGTAGTCAGGTTGTTGGAGGTCGATAATCTCTCTATCTTGTATATTGAACTGACTCCTATTAAATACAAGAATGTTGTCGCTTACCCAGGCAGCGCTATCGGGATACCAATTGGGGATTTCCTCTTTATAAGGAATGTACAAGGTGTCATTATCTGTCTTTATGAGTTGAATACCATTATAATGGTGAATTAAGCCCATGGCTCCCACGTATGCCCAATTACCATCTGGAGATAAAAGCTGATCATCCCATACCCAAATGGTTTGTCCCTTATCAAGGTTCTTCATTAAATGGCCTCTAGCTTCCCACATATCTGAAGAGTAGCTGATAAGGTTTTTGTCTTTCCAATAATGGTCAAACTCCCACTGTCTATATTCAGTCTCTGCATCTGGACCCGTATTATTGGTTAAAGTATCGTATTGTCCATTAAGCAATGGTATGAAAAATATGGAGTCTTTGTCTTCTACAATTTGCCAAGGACTTTCCTCTTCTCTTGTTAGTTGTTGTTCGTATAATTTATGATATGCTTCTGCAGAGATATTTACAAATCGGAATTCCCAGTCCTTATAAAACTTTGTTTCAGGCAAAGGCAAATTCACTTTAGAGTTCACTTTGTTCTCATGGATGAAAGCAACGATGTCATTAACCTTCTCTGAGTGTTCTTGTTTTAAGGAATGTGTAGAATCCGTTTGATTTTGGACTTGGGAATGTTTTGTGATAGTTTTTGTCTCTACAACAGTAGTTTCCTGTTTTTTAGATGACTGCTGGGTGCAATTAAAAAGTGATAAACAAACGATCAGTGCTATTATGAATCTCATTGTTACAGCGATATAATAAAAAGTTCGTAGATAAGTAGTTATTAGTGTTTTGTACCTTCTTAAATTAGTACAGTATCATTTTCCTGTTTGGTATAAGCTTTTAGAGCGTTTCGTTGTAACATCCAAGCACCTATCGGAGAACATAAAAAGAAGACAAGTACAATACCTATTTTCTTCTTTTGTGATAGTCGCCACGTTGGATTGATGATCTGTTGGATATTAAATGATAGTATGGATAAGCAAGTAACGCCAGCGATATGTTCAAGTCCGAAAATTGAATTAAAAATATACTTATAAGCCATAGCAGCTTCTTTGACTGTCAAGTTTTCCACTACAAAAAATCCCCCTAACCATTCATAAGGAGGAAAGTAGTTAAAAATAAAAAGAAGACTATTGAGAATAAACCACAATGAGAAGAATGTCAAAAATCCTCCGATGATATAGCCTTGTTGTTTTTTAAAATAATTATGTATCTGAATGCTCCATGCGAAAACAGCTATCAATGACCCATATTTAGCTATGTGAAAGACGTACCATGGAATTGGCTGTGGCCAATGCATGGAAGTCGCAATTTTTATGAAAAGGTTTAATAATAAAGGAACTAGATAAAGAGATGCTACTAATACCCATGGAGAAAGCTTAAAGAAAAATGGTTTCATTGATACAAAAAATATGTTGTGTTATTGCAGTTGATATAATTGGCCTCCTAGAGGTTAATGTCATTGATTAACAGGGATATCTTACGATTGTTTTTGAGACAAATGTTTATTGATATCTTGGGTAAGTCTATCAATAATTAAAGCCTGGGCTTTAGCTTTATCTTCTCCTTCCATTTCTTCCGTCATTTTCAGAGATAGATTTATATTTTGTGTAACAACCAATTTTTGATGGTACTCTGACATTTTGAGAATAGTCCTATTGTACAAGTAGAAAAATATTGCAGCGATAAACTCACTAAGAACACCGGTTCCAGTGGTTATGTAGGCAGAAGTTGATTTATCTTGATACATCATGAAAATCCCAATCACAATTATGATGAAGCTAGTAACAGAAGCAAAAATAGACACATTGAAGCTTTTTCTTGCCTGATGTTGTGTTTGATAGTAATACTCATCTAAGTGTTTAAAGTTTATCCCTACTAGATTGGTGAAAAAATCCTCATTAAGTTTTAACTGTAATTGTTCTTTACTGAGTTTTACTAATTTCCAATCAATATCTTCTATCTGTCTTTTAGTAAAAAAAGCTCTTATTCTATTAATAGTTAAAAGTAAACCTGAAGCTAGAGCAAAACCTACTATAAAAATAATGGTAGTAAATTCACCAAGTATTTTGAGGTTTGGGAGCAAGTAATAGAATAGTGAACATAATCCAAAAATAATGAGGATTGCAATTGAAAAAACTCCTGTAGAGCTACTCACTTTACTATCTTCATAACTTTGTAGCTTTTTTATAAGTTTATCTTTTCTTCTCTGATAAAGTTCTGATTCACTGATTCTTTCGGTGAAAGTATTATCCATATTTTAAATAGTAGATAGTAAGTAGTAAATTTCACTAACTTTTGTAGTAATAAGTTTAGTTTTAAAATCGATTGTAAAATAGCTACAGTTATAATCACCCCTCCTTCCTCAACAATGCCAACACCAATGCAATCTTCTTAATCTCCTTCTTTGGCAGCAAAAAAGGATCATACTTCTCCTTGTTCTCGCTTACACATTTTACAGCATCCTCCTGATCCGCTACTCGGAGCGTTTTCAGTAAGATCCCTTGGCTAAAGGTATCAATCACGTAGGCTCTTCCCCATTGAATAAAAGTCAGGCTATCAATCAAGCGGCAGATGATTTTGTCTCCAGAGTTGTATTGTGGGCTCATGGAGTCTCCCCATACATCGGTCACAAATACATTGTCTCCTTTGAAGTCATCTGGAAGGCGATAGTAAGCGTCGGGTGATATTTTCCCATCGATGCCGTTGCCTGGGAAACCGGCTTCAGCTCTAAGTTCAAAAAAGGGGATTCCTTGCTGATTTGAAGTATCAGAATTTTCTTCAAAAGCTATGTTTTTTAGCATTTTACCTTCTCCGGTAAGTAGCCAAGTTGGATTAATCTCAGGTATTTTTTTTACAATAGCCTCCATCATTTCGAACTTTGGTTTGGATGATCCGTTCGAAACTTTGCCTATAGCTACATCAGAATATCCAAGTAATTCACCGAAGGTTGAATTGTTTAGATTTTTATATTCTTTTATCTCTCTGATTCTTAATGATATATCGCTCACAATGAAAAAGTATTGAAAAATTAACCGAACTAAAATTTGTTATTCGAACTTTAGTTCGATATAATTGTGGTGTGCAACAACAGAAACACTTTGACTATACAATTTAGTTAATATGGATTCATTAACAAACCCAAAAAAGCATCAAAAACCCAAAAGAGAGGACTTTAGCATCCACAAAGGGTTACGCATTTCTGAAAGCCAACAGGACAAGATTATTAGAATTGCCAATGAAATTGGCGCTAGAGGAGACTCTGCAGTCATCCGCTTTCTGATCAGTAATTACGAATTGAAAAACCAAAACTATTAGAATCATGAGCACAAATGAAATCAACTTGATCACTGAGGCAGTGACCCAAAGCCTAAAACAACAACTGGACCTGTACAATGTCATCCACAAGGAAGTGATGGGGGTGGAAGATGTGGCCATCTATCTGGGCGTATCTTTGCCGACCGTTTACCGCTATATCTCTACGGGAGAATTACCGCACTTTAAGAAGCCGGGTGTCCGTAAGGTATACTTCCGGAGAACAGAGATAGATCAGCACTTCCTGAGCAAGAGCAATCGTGTTCCTTGCAGCATGGAGCTAAAGCAAATGGCTAAAATGGCTATCCTAAAACACAAGTACTAGGTCATGAAGCATAAGGTTCAAATTGATGTGGTGAGACAGCAAGGTGAGTATGTGGTGTGTAACCTGTATACCCGGGAAAGTTGCCGAAAGATTTATATGCATGAGGAGGATTATCAAGCATTGATCGGTGAAGGGTTTTTTCTCCGAAGCGGAAAAACCAGGGATAGCGCAGGGGTACTTAACACCACGCACACATGTTTCTTCGAGGAAAAGTAAATGGCTTTTAGGGATGCGAAAACCCATTGGAGTAAGCTGTTTCAAGCCATTGTCCGATCATGTCTGGGCGGGAAAAAGTAAAGCAACCGGTGTCTATGTCATCCATCATCAGAAGGAACGCTATCTACTGGAATTTGATAGTCAGTTGGCATGGAAAGAAGGCAAACAACTGTTTTTAAAGGAAATGAAAAGTAAACAGGCAGAAGAGCTGGACGTCTTAATGGAGGTCGCTCAAGCTTATAGAGAGCATGTGATTGAAGTCCTTTAGTTACTTGCATGATGTATTGAAAACCCAAATCCGATTTTAAATAATTCAACAACATGAAACTTGATAGATTGGTCAGCTTAAACAAGTTTACGCTGACATCCCTGATCAGTGTGAGCCTGATCTCAGGGCTCTTCATGGTGCTTATGGCAATGGTGATTGTGGATGCCGTAGGTACTGCCTATACCGTGAGCACACTGTTTGTGGAGCGTTTCCGGACGTTGATGTCCGACGGAATGGCGACCGCATTTAGCCTGATCATTGGCGCTTTGTTTAGTATAGGTGTAATGGTTACGATCCTAGTGTTTAGTCTGCAGAAGAAACTTGCCCCCGCTTCTACGGTGGTGAGTTTCGCCGGAGGAGGCATGAGCTTTATTGGCTTGATGATGATCATTCTTCCGGATACTGTGACCCTTTCCATGGTGCTAGCACAACCTATGCTTTTGATCAAGATGAGCCTGGTCTGTTTGATGGCCTTTCTTCCGGCGTACATCACCCGTCAGTCAGCGAAGTCCATTAGTGAAGATGAGATTCTCAAGCGCACAATTCAGGAGAGCAATCGACAGATTATTGAGGATATTTCCTACTGGATGAAAGAAGGGATTCGGAATATCACCAACGGACGGGAAACGGAAATCACACAAGCGGAAACGACCGTCTTCCTGGACAAAGGGAGCGCATCAGACCCTCTAGCAAAATTTGACATTTTAAAGAAAAAACAAGCCTAACTAACACGGATCAGCCATCATGACCAAACTAATTTATGTAATCGACATTCTTAGTGCCCCGAAGCGTTTACAAGCGTATGCCTGGCATGTCACCAGCGTATTATTGATTGCTTATATTCTGGGTGGATTTACGGATCAACCTTTGCCTGAGTCCTTAAAAGTTACGGTAGTACTCTATGCTTCCTGGGCGATTTTGAAAGCGCTGTATACCTTTCTCAAGATTAAATCGGATGAAGTGTCAGTCTATGTAAAACAGCTCTCAGAAGCCAAGAAATATACCCAAACGCTTCAGGATGCTTTGAGAGAAGCTAATAAAATGATTGAAACGCATGCGAATCGCTTGCGGGAAGAGAGCGAAAAGACAGCGACGGTACAGACCCAATTGGTGCAGGTAAACAACCGCTGTGTAACGCTCCAAAACGCTTTGAAAGAAGCACAGGAGGCAAGCAATTTACTGGAAGATGCCAAACGCAGTTTAGAGGGCAGGATGAGTGATGCAGAGGCTACTGCCACAGCGCATATTTCCGCTAAGGAGACGCTTCAACGTAAATATGACGAATTGGTGATGCATCACGATGACTTGCTTTCCAAGTTGAATGGAGAAGAGCGTACCCGACAGTTACTGGAAGAGGCAATTCATCACTTAAAGGAGTGCTATGAGCAAAACACCAAAGCGCTGGATACCGCTAAGAAACGCTTGTCGGCCTGTAAGCAAACCAATGGGGATTTACCCATCCGAAGAATACCAGAAGGCCTATTAATCTAAAGAAACTAATCAATAAAAAAGTGTCTTCCTGTCAGTGCTTTGGCGGGCCGTGGACTGGAAGACACTTCTAATGCGGCAAGGATGCATGGACTGAAAATGGTCCAGAGGTTCGATTCCTCACGCATTACGAAAGGAAAGAAGGGAGCTGGCAGCAGTTGTTATCTGAAATCAATTTTGAATGTGTTGTAGGAGACACCTCAATGACTGACTGTCAGCGACCTCTTTTGATACAGTTCTCGGAGGGTAGACTGTTAAAACAAGCCCACCATCCTATCTCTTATTTTTAATATACCATTTAAACCCTTGATTTACAATGGGAATACCCAATACTATCCCCAAAGTAGAATGTAAATACTTTGAGGGCCTCCCCAACGTGACCTATGCCTGGGCCAATAAGCGCTGCAAGGCATACCTGGATGCTTATTATGCCCTGGACATGATCAGTCGTGATGCCCGTCAGTACCGGTCGGGAAAAGGAGCCTATACTGACTGGTCAGTACAGGAGCTGTATCAGCATCACAGCCAAAAAATAAAGGCGATACAGGGACAATTGGACGGTTTGTTAAGCCTGGATATTCAAGCCTCTTTTCAGTGTCTGACAAAGGATCTAAGCCTTTATACGAAGGTAGACCATCCGGAGGAAGCGGTCCGCTTGCACAAGAATATCCGACATACGGCATTTGAATTAGTCCGACTGTACTTGATGACCTATGAAGAGGCTCGTCAAAAAGGGACGACAGTTTTCTATCATAACATGCCCTACCTCTACACTCGGCAGTCTTCTTTGGCGACACTGGAAGGTTGTACCAAAAACACGATTACCAATCACCTGAACCGTCTGAGAGAGATTGGTTTTGTGGTCCATTACCGCAATCGTTTCTCGGCGGGACTGGAATTATTGGTGAACTGGAACATCATTTTTGGCGATGATGAAGCGGAAAAAATCCGTCTGTGTTTTCGTAAAGACTTATCCACAGCTCAAAAGTTATTCACATCTCATTGTGAACAACAGAAAATAGCGTTGATAAGTAGGACTGCAAAATCATCAAAAAACGGCTCTGAAAACCCTTTTTCTGTCCGATTCGACCAAAATTTGAACCCTTTATCTTCTTCTATACAGAATAGAAATAAAGTTCTTAAAAATAGTAGTCATGTTGATAAGGTGAATAACTCCGAAAAGGAAGCAACTCACCCCAAGGAGCTTAAAGAAATGTTGCCCGGCACGCAGATTTTTTTCGGAGACGAAAGAAAAGAAGGGACGGAAAAACGGACGGCACAAGTAAACCGGGAGAAAGAAGTCAAAAAGAATTCCGCCCAGACGAAAGCGGGTTGCGGCCCGGCGGCGGTCGGCGAAACGGTCCAATACGGTCGGGATGCCAAGGAGCATAAGTACTATATGCAGTATGCCCAGCGTTTCTGGTGCTACGTCAAAGCCAAATACTATAGCAGCAAGCAATTTACACCTATGGATGAAGAGCATATGGTGCATGTTATTGCCCGCAATGTCTTTGGCAGTTTTAAAAATGACAAAGGCTGGAAGCATGAGCAATGGCTGAAGTACTATAAGGAACTCGTAGCTGCTGCAGATTTTCAATATCTGGCCGTCGTCAATCACGGTGGATATGTGGCCGATCCAGCCTGGTACTTTGGCGAAGAAAATAAGAAAAACGGTTGGTGGCAGAACTGGAACCGTTTTCAGAACTATAAACGTAAGGCCAAGTACTTCCGCTTGAAAGGAGAACTAAAGCGTATAGAATACGAAGCAGCCGAATACAGGGACGGAAAAGGCCCCAATGCGACTAAAACTCCTCAGGAAATGTATGTCATGCACGAGAACCGTCTCCGTAAGCTCCGAAACCGGGACTTAATGAATGCCTTTAAGGAGATGGTCAGCCATCAACTCCTATACACCAAACGAAACTTTGATATCAAAGCCCCTCAAGTTTAAACCAATGACCGAAATCCAAAAACATCAACAACTTATGGAAAAGCTCACCTCAAAAATGATCACCAAGTCCATGCGTACCAATACCTCATGGGCACAGCAACTGTCTGAGCAGGAATACCCTTTTATCCACAAGATGAAAACACCGCCTACGACCCAGTTACACACCGAGGTCACGGTCCGCATTCCCACCGGGGAGCGGACGAAATTCGGTAAGGAAAAACCACAGCGCCGTCGGTTTGATCTGGTCGGATTGGTCAAGCCTTTCTACAGTGCCTGGGGAAATGAGCTGTTTACCGTAGGCTTTGAGGTGAAAGTCAGTAAAAGTGACCTTCTGCAGGATGAAAAGTACCTGGATTATCTTGGGTATACAGACTTTTTCTTCTTTGCAGTACCTACGGAATTAGTGTCTGAGACAGAGCAAAAGATCAGCCAGACACCCATCATCCAAGCCGACTATATCGGAATCTATGATGTTAACCAGGCAGCCTTTGTCCGATTAGCCGAACGACAAGAGCTATCCCCTGATAATACCGAAAAACTCTTCCGACAACTATTATTTGCTCACCTATAATCTTTCCAACCATGTCTAAGAAAAACAAAGTCCCGTATTGTATTATGATCACCTTTAAATCTGGTCCCTTAGCAGGAAAACCACAGCTCCGGAAATGCCATTCCTGGAACCGGGCCGTTTTCCTGATCCGTTCGGTCTATAAAGGTAAGTTTACGGCTGCTGGGATCTATCACTACTCTTATGAGGAACGGAGGGTATTGAAGGAAAGAGGGGCGATTTATTGGTTTGATGGGGAGGGGAATGTGAAGGGGTGAAATAATGTAAAATGCTTTCGCCTTATTGATAAGGCGAAAGCATTAGGTTTAATCAATATTCCAATAAGCATCCGGTTCTCCTCCAAAAGCATCGTCAATGTATCGATCACTTAACCCTTCAACATCTTGTGCCCAAGAACCATTATATTTCTCGTATGTATCATGGTCATCATATACATCATAATGATCATAATCATCATCATATGAGTCAACCTGTGATTCTGGGCTTTGGGAGGCTTGTTCTAAGTTATCATCGTTTGAACTATTAATACACTGAATACTTTCTAATTCTGTTTTAACTAAGGCTAATTGTTTTCCATGTATAGAGGTAGCATGCTTTAATGCCTCCAAGTATCCTATTAAAAAAAATAATTTTTGTGAATCATTCATAGTAGAGCTTAAAAAGGTAAATCGTCATCTTTATCTTCTTCGTTCTCTAGTTGTAGTTTTAATTCTTCAAGTTTTTTTATTAGAATTTCGATTTGCTTTGAAGAAACACTGCTCGAACTATATAATGCTTCAACATACCCTTTAATCCATGCTCCAGCTTTTCCTTTTTCCATTGTACAATCTTTAAGAAATAATGTTACTGTTCAGGGGTAATATGAACTTTTTCTCTTAAAACTAGCATTTAATACCTAAACTATTGTCATGCAAATTACTGAAGAGCAAATATTATCCTGTAATAGTATCGAAGAATTTCGAGCTATCACTTTAGCCCTTTTCAAAGAGTTGAATAGGCTTAAGGCTGAGAATATTGCCCTTCGTCTTGAAAATGAAGCTTTAAAGGCTGAAAATGAGGCATTGAAAGCAGAAAACATGGCTCTTAGAGCTATTATGGGTAAGGATAGTAGCACTAGCAGTAAACCAACCTCTAAAAATCCTTATTACAAAAAAAAACGATAAACAATCGTACTCCATCGGATAAGAAACAAGGAGCTCAATCAGGTCACAAAGGTGTTACCAAGTTACTATCTCCACATGTTGATTGTATTGTTGAGTGTGAACCTTCTACGTACTGTGATTGTGGTGAAAATCTGCAAGATGTTCCGACTTCCCGCATGACCAAACATCAAATACATGACCTTCCACCAGCATTCAGGTTATACGTTACGGAGTACCAAGTATTCCATAAGACTTGTCCTTGCTGTAAGAAAGAGAACACAGGAAAGCACCCTGTCTTCGGGCAGGTTAATTTCGGTCCTAAAATAAAGGCATTATGGGTGTACTGGAATATTTATCAGCATATTCCTTATGATCGTATCCAGCAGATGACCAAGGACTTATTTGGATGCACTGTATCCGACGGAGCTATAGAGCATGCTATTCAAACCTTGTCAGGTAAGTTATCCCCCGAGTTGAATTTTATTAAAGAACGGCTATCTCCGTCCAAGGTGTTACACGCTGATGAAACAGGCGTTAGGGCTTCTGGAGTGTTAAGTTGGATACATGTACAATGTAATAAGGCTTACACCTACTTGTTTCCTAGCTCATTTCGAGGAAGTAAAGCTTTTCATGAGGATGGAATCATGTTGGAATACAAAAACATCTTAGTCACGGATCGTTGGAGAAGCTATAATGTACATAAAGGTATGCGGGCATATTGTAACGCCCACCTACTCAGAGAGCTTGAATTCTTTATTAAGCATTATAAAATAGAATGGTCCAAAAAAGTCAAAGGGTTGCTCATTAAATTACACCGGAATCCCCCAGAAGATGAAGGTCGAGTCAAGAAAGCTTTTAACGAATTGAAATTACTCGTAATTGCTGGTCAGAAAGAAATTGAATCCAACAGGCTCATGTCCAAGGATGTCAAAACAAACTGTAGTAATTTGCTTCGTTGTTTTGAGAAATATCCTGAAAGAGTTCTGGCGTTCATAACAGATACTGATATTCCTTTTGATAACAACCAAGCCGAACGGGATTTGCGAATGATTAAACTGAAGGATAAAATCTCTGGAGTATTCCGTTCAGACCGCCATTTACGATATTTTCTAAGAATACGATCATTTATCGGAACCTGCCAAAAGCAAGGCAAGGACATCTTTGAGTCTCTTTTGAAGGCTTACAAAGGTGCCCCTGTCCTATATACCCCCTGAACAGTAACGAAATAATAAAATTAGATAATTTAGTATAGATCTTATTTATAAGAGGATTATTCAATCCACTTGACAGATTCGCCCATATCTCGAGTAATTTCCCTTAAAATGGTAGCAAATTCAGAGTTCTTATTTTCAATACTGATAAAAAGTGTATCTACTGCTCGGCTCATAGCAATTAGGCACCAGTTCGCAGCATATTTTCTTGCACTAGATGCATGGTCCTCAAATAAGGCATTAGTTGTATCATCTTTTCTATAGTGTGCTACTTTATTACTATAGAAAACATCCATATCTAAGCAAACTGAAGTCCATGCCTCTAAACCTCTACAAGATTCATAGTTATAAACGCGATGTTCACCATTCTTTGGTAATGGGAGAGGTTTTTTGGATTCATAATTATCGATAACTTCTGTGCCGTCCCATATTTTAGTTTCCCATTCTGTTTCCCATTCTATTTTATACTTGAATCTACGTTGATCTATGGTATCCTCTAGGATTACATCATTATCGTTATTTAGAAGTGCTAATTCATTTTTTACCTTATCTGTAAGTGTATGTGGCGCTAAAAAAATTATACTGTCATGATGATCACAATCATGGCGTTTACCAACCTCTTGTAAGGAGTGATACATAGCTTTTGAAAAGCTTAAAGTTGATATGATAATACGTCCCTTTTGTAATCTATCATCAGATTTTATATTCCAATTGATATTGAAGTGTTTTGCAAAGGAATTTTGAAAATTACTCAGGTTAATTTTTTGTCTGAAAGACTTATTTAAACTGAAAGGGTGTGTTGGAATTTTTTGTTGTTTAAAGCTAGTCCAGTCTAAATATTTTTGACTTTTTACTAATTGTTGTTGTAAGCCATCGGATATGATAATTCTTTTATGTCCGAATATTGTATATATAATTTCTCTCTCAATAGGATTCCAATCTTGGGCCTCATCAATTAAAAGATAACCCCACTGTTGCTTGATATTTTTAATATACTTCTGATGTTGTTTAATTAAAGGGGTAAGGTCTATTACAGAATTAGAAGAGCAATCTGTATCTTGGCTAGAATTAAGTAGGATTTCTAATAGTTCACATTGATCTTGAATAGGCTTATTCGTGATTAATGAGTAATCATTATTTAAAAACTTGTATATTTCTTCTTTTATTTTACTTAATCGTTTTAAGTAAATTTTACTTTTGATGTCATCAATTAGTCTTTGTTTTCTAAGATCTAAGTATTCTTTTAATGGACGTTCAAGGTCTTCAAAAGATAAAGGAGTGTTGGTGTTATCTAATTTATATTGAATGGCATCTAGCGTATCTAGTAGCTTTTTTTTGTTTTTATTATTAACAAGTTCTTTTTGAATAGATTTTTTTAAAGTATGAAAGGTTTGTACATTGTTTTGAAGAAGTGATATGAAACTGTTTTCTAAATAGCTCTTATCATTGTTGATAACCTTTTCAATACGCTTGATTTCATCATAGTTAATGATTGTTGATATTCCTAATTTATGATACAGGCTATTGTAGATGAAAGAGTCTAGGGAATCCGTTTGAATTTTATTGTTGGGTAAAGTATTAGAGATGCCAGCTATAGAAAGAAGTCTTGTTAAATCTTTAACTAAAGATTGATTAAAGGTTAGGAATAGAGAGCTATAACCTTTTCTGTATAAATCTTCAGCAATTCTTAACATTAGTGTAGTTTTTCCAGAACCAGCAGATCCTCTGATGATTACAGGCATTTTACCAATGCTTTTAGCGTATTTTTGTTCTGCTAAAACTTTTTTGGTAATCTCATTAATCTTTTTCTTGGTTAGAGCTCCACAGTGTTTTTTAATAAGACTAAATGTATCTAAACTTTTTTCAATCTTCTCAAGATCTAATTGTTTAGCTATATTCACTCTGAATGATTCTTTATTTGTCTTTTTCGAAAAAACTTTATTAGCTTTAAAACCTGAATCAAGAATTTTTTGAAAAATAATATTAAGCTCAGATTTATTTCTAATTGTATTGAAGTTTTTGCTATATTTATTTTTACCTTTATTTGTATCTAGTAAAATTAAATCACATATATAAAGGTTCGAGTCAGTTGTACTATTTAAAAAGTGTTTGACATTATTCTTAATGTTAGAACTAGCTTCTGATATATTAAAAACGTTACAACCATCTTTTTGAATATATATATCATTATTTTCTACATCAAATTCATATTTTAGTGGATCTATAATTTTGATCGTAAAACAAAAACTATTAATAAATGTAGATGATTTTAAGTTAGACGTGTGATCGTGAATAAGGTCGTAGCGTAAATACCCACTAACAACCTCTCCTATTATTAACAAATCAACATCTTTATTCTCTTTAAACCCATAGCATGTGAAATTACTAGCAATAAGTACCTTTCCTTCTGTTACAGTATTAATTTTTTCAAAAAGTTTTTTGTAGTGTAAAGCTTTATTATAAGCAATACCACTTTTATTTTCTGTTAAAATCGTCACATCTAGCATAAAAAATGAAGTTAGCTTGGTTAAACTAATAGTTCGCGATTATAATAGTTGATGTAAACAGTCAAATTCGTGATTGTTTATTTATACAAATATATGCTAAATATGTAACAAAGTGCATATAATGTATTAAACGTTAATTCGTTTAGGCACCCCATAAGCCTTCACAAATCGATCAATCTCCTCTGGATTCAACTGCTTCCTTCCTCTTATGCCAATGCGCTGGCACAAATCCGTAATCTTATTCTTGCTGATGCCATAGGCGTTGGCTAATTCTTTCTTGGTGCAAAATGGGCCGAGTGTATTGATGTTCATAGTTATTGAGAAGGGATTTTTGATTTCAGATTATAGGATTCAATATACAAAGACCTGTGGATATAATTTTTTCAAGATTCCACGACTCGCACTCGTTCGCCCCATTTCGCACTTTTTTTCATGAAAAAGCACTATTACGCCCTTTTTAAGCCTTTTTCTCCCTAGTATTCCCACACTTTCCATCACTCTCCTTACCTAATTTTTTTGTCGTTTTTCCTAGTTGTATACTTGAATCATGAAACAAGTATTACTCATTGCTGGAGGGATATTCGTTGCCTGGATGACACTTAAAGTCAGGATTGAAAAACTGCTATTGAAGGATTTTCAATTAAAGCTGGATAAGGTAAGTGCTTCGGCAATTTCCTTTAAGGTACAGTTCCAGGTGTTGAATGAAAATCACTTGGCATTTCGGGCAGAGAGCATGAAGGTGTCTGTCTCAGAGCTGCAGGCTGACGGAAGCATAAAGGTCTTGGGAGAAAAGGAGATTGAAGGGAAGCGACAATGGCCTGAAGGATTTCCGGCAGGAAAGGAAATGTCGGTGACGGTTGGAGTGGACGGAAAGATGAGTGCATCCCTGATCCGACAAGTGGTTCAGGAGCGGAAAGCTCCCACACTTGTCGTCAGGGTAATGCTTAAGGGACACGAACAGTCCATTCATGTAGAACAAAGGTTGGTACTTAAATAGGAAGTTTATGATGCAGATTCAATACCTCAACGGATTGGGAGTAGTAGCGACCCGAAAGCGACAGATTCTTTCGGGAATGGCCTATGAAAAGTATTTCAAGAGCCCTTTGAAGACTGATCCGGTATTGCATAAGGATGGAAATACCTTTGATACCATTCAGTTTATGGAACAGATTGTTCGGAAGACACTGGAGGACACAAAGGCGATTGCCAAAGTGCTGAAGGGAGAACGGGTGCAGGAGACTTTGCAAAATCTCTTTGCTTTTCTGTATAGGCATGTGCAGTACCGTATTGATACCCCTGGAGTGGAACAACTGAGACGACCTTCCCGTACCTGGGCAGATCGTTTTGAGGGGGTGGATTGTGATTGCTACTCCATCTTTATCTCCAGTGTGTTGACAAACCTGGGAATCCCTCATGCTTTCCGGAAAACCAAGTATGGAGGAAAAAGCTACTTCCAACATATCTATGTAGTCGTGCCTAAGCGTCGTTTGGCAGACCTGAATTCAAGGGTAGATTATTGGGTGGTAGATCCGGTAATGGATGCTTTTGATACAGAGAAGCTTTATTCTGATAAACATGATCAGGTTGTGGTGGGATGGAATAGAGCGGCAAAAAGTATGGAGGGGATTCCCATTCATTTCCTGAACGGAGAGCGCTACTATAGTCAGGAGGTAAAGCAATACCTTTCCGGATTGGGGAATGTAAAGGATGTGTTATTTACCGATGGGAAGGCGACCTATGCCAGTACGGGAGAGTTGGGATTCCTGAAGAAGCTTTGGGATGGAGTGAAGAAAGTCGCCAAACCACTGGTGCAGATCGCCACGCCTATTGTATCCAATGTGATCCCGGGAGGCTCGGCGATTATGCAAGTAGCCAATAGCTTGCTGAAGACAGGTGGTGAGACGACTACAGAAAGTGGTGCTCCTCCACTCTTACCGGTGGATACCCAAAATGCTCAGGTAGTTCAGAATCCTACGGCTTCTGTATCGCAAACGGCGACAGAAGGAAAGTCTTCTGGAATAAAGCTCACGGACATTCTGGAATTACAGCGCATTGTTCGTCAGGATATGCAGAAGTCGGCGGACAAGGCAGTGGATAACACAAAGGTACTGGAAAGTGCTTCTCGCAAGCTGAATGGGAAGATTAACCAGGAATCAGAAAATATAAAGAAGTTGAAGAGGGCTATGCAGCTCCTGAATACACGCTACAAAGAGACGGCTGAAAGCACAAGTAAAATGAAAGAAGCAGCAACGATCCAGAATCAGCGTGTACTACAGCTAAAGCGAAATAGCGATCTCAACTTCTCCAATCTCAAGAAGGCAGTGCAGTTGACGAATGATAAAGCCAATTCGGGAACCGCAGTTGCCATGGAGGCACATACCAAGGTATTGCAAGAGTCAAACAAAAAGAAAAGTGCGAGTTGGTCAACATGGTTAGGGCCAGCCATAGGTTTTGCCTTGACCATGATTTAAAATCAAAAACAGAATGCAGTTGAATAGAGATTACAAGGAGGCATTGAAGAATACGGGAGGTATTGCCGCCGGATCGATCATTGGCAAGAAGTTCTTGTCCAAGCAGAGTGCTGCGGTCAGCCTGAGTTTGGTGGCGTTGGGAGTCTATCTGCACACACAGAAAAACTCCAAGGTAGATCCGGCCATTGCCAATGCATTGTTGGCAGCAGGAGCTACGGGAGCTTTAAACAATCCTCAGGTATTGGAACAGTTTCCCGCCTTGAAGGGATTAGCCGGGACCGATGACCTGGGGAAAGTGATTCAGGCGAGTGACGGAAAACACTACTTTGTATCGGATACTTCTCAGACGCAGTTGCCTGCAGGAGCGACACAACAGGTGGTGTACGATCAGCAAGGAAGACCTTTCGTAACGGTGAGTGGAACTTCCGTGGAAGGATTGCTGGGAGACATGGATGTGGATGCGTATGTCAATGGCGTGGAAGGAATGAATGGAGACATTGTAGAGGAGATCCTTTCCGAAATCAGGGGCATCTCAGGAATGGAAGGCATTGATGATCTAGTCGGTTTGGAAGGAGACGAAGAGGAAGAACGGGAAGGCTTTGAGGATAAGGAAATGGGAAGCCTGGATGAGTTGGTAGGCACCGAGGAAGAAGATGAGCTGGACGGTTTTGAGGGACTGGATGGTGAAGAGGACGAAGATCTGGAAGGGTTTGATGAGGATGAACTGGAGGGCCTGGAAGGAGATGAAGACGATGATGAGGAACAGCTAACCGGTAGGGATATCAAGGCGCTGGAGAATATGGTATAGGCAAATGCCGAAGAGGATTTTGAATTAGGAGAAAACAAAAATTACGACTACAGACTACTATGAGTGCGTCAATTTTAGCGGATACATCCGTAGAACAACGCTTTTTGTTTAGAAAAGCAAAAACGAATAAGGGGGGCATTTTTGAGGCTACCCGTCAGGCCATCCTGAAAGGCGATGTGCGATTTGCAGAGGCCGATATTACTCACAGAAGTGATATTTCCGGAGGCTCCAGTATCAAGGACCTGTTGCTGCCGACCAATGATAAGGTGGTAGGTTTATCCGACCTTCAAGGATCTATGCTTGATCCGGGAGTGAATGCAGCGATTGGTCGATTGAAAGTGGGGTATGCGGCCAATGATCCTGTTGCCAATCCAAATTTCACGGCAGCAGATGTGATTTACTCTTCAGACATTGCCTTGTTTCCTAAAGAGTTACTGAATGCCAAGTTGCAGTTTATTCAGGATGGAAAGCAACTGTTGAGCTTGCCGGTATCTCGTTTTACTACGGCAGCTAAGTCTTCCAAGGTGCAAGGGGTTGAGGACGTATTGCACTTGAATACCTTGATGCTGTTGGTAGAGCGAAAGGATATCAAGGTGCGTTTGGAGTTCTCTCCAAGTCAGGTAATGCCTGCAGGAGTACAGCATTTTCTGGAAGTTCGCCTAATGGGAACGCAAACCGAACCGAAGTAATAGCGGATGAAGAAGGAGTATTATTATCAGGTGGTGAATGTGAAGTATCCGTCCGGTACGCCGGTCGGCACACTTCATAAGGAGGTTTCCTTGTCCAACGCCTATGATCATTGTGTGGGAGTGGCATTCTACCCCATCGCTACTTCAGGAGCCAATGATTTCTTTCGGGTGGGAATTGCAGACAATAGTCAGGATTATGTGCAGAATATTCCTTTCAAGGCACTGATGTCTGACCCTACTGCTGGATTGCAACAGGCGAACCGTTTTGCTCCTTTGCTGATTACAGGAAGAGGTCATGTGGTGAAAGTCAGGACAGAGTTTACAGCGGCGATTACGGCAGTGGTGGAATATGATTTGATCTTCCTGATGGAAAGGGATCGTAAATGCAGTTAACCATAGCTTTGGGATATAGTATCGGTTTTTCACTATAATCATTCAGAGGTAGAAATCCCGTAGGGACACGCTACCAGCGTGTCCGGACTGATTGATTATGGTCAGAGGTATCGGTATTCAGTAATGGTAATTAAAAGGAAATAGCAACATGCAGGTGATCAGGATTGAGAAGGATAACCTTGTGGAAGGAGGCAATACTTTTAAGGTTGATAATTGTATAGGATTCATCGTTAGTAATAAAGGAAATACCAATGCTTACCTGGGGTATGCCGATACGGGTTCCATTATCTATACCATAGAAGCCGGAAAGAGCTTTGCCCATACCTTGCCTTCGGGAAGTGCTTTTCAGGGAGACCTTTTTGTCAATTTTGAGAATGCAGATCAAGGGTTTATTGAGGTGGTTAAGCATGTGGTTGTAGGACAACAGACCAGTCAATTTGATGTGATCAATAAGATGTTGCTGGAGATTCAAAAGCAAATCAAGGAGAAGGGATGCAGTTAGGAATGTATTATGTCATGCGGGAGGTGGAAGGTTCATTAGGACCTGTCACAGTGGGACAGGAAAAAGGATTGGAAGTAGAGGAGTTATCTCCAGTGGAGATTGTGGTGGCCTTGCCTTCCCATGGTTTTCCTTATCAGTTTCCCTTTGTCCTTTTGTAAGAAAGGAAACGAATGAAAGAGTTATTTGAGAAAGTGGGGATTGTAGCAACAGGCATGTCCTTGCAAACGACGGTCTTGAAGTTGATCATGGACATTGACCTGAATACGGTATATGTGGTGAGTACTTCATTGTTGTCCTTGGCATGGATGCTACTTCGGTTGAGAAAAGAAATTTTAGACATTTATCAAAATGGCACAAAAGACACTATTGCAGAGGTTCCAGCAGATCTTCAAGGAACCGAGACCGGCAAGGAAGAGGCCTCAGAAGAAAGGAGGAAATAAGTGGCTAAAGCTGTATAAAACTTATTTGAGCAGGTTTAAGCGAGAGCGAAATGCCAAGAAAAAAGCGGTTTGGCGTAAACGCTATTTGCTTTATTATCGCAGGTATTTCAAAAGCATGCGAAGTGCTTTTCAGAAAGCTTACCAGCGTTATCTGGGCAGGTTCAGAAAAGAGAAAAACAGCAAGCGGAAGACAGTCTGGCGCAAGCGTTATACAGACTACTTGAACAAGTATCGCAAGTCTTTGGAGTATTTCTATCAGGATACGTACAAAGCGTATTTGTCCCGGTATCGAAAAGAGAAAAATGCCAAACGCAAAGGGGTATGGAAGAAGAAGTACCAGGAATACCAAAGGCGTTATATCAAGGTCATGCGGTTCTCTTACCAGCGCTTGTATCGAACGTACTTGCAGCGCTATAAAAAGGAGCGCAATGCCAAGAGGAAACGAATGTGGCAAAAGCGGTACAAACAGTATGCAGCACTTTACAAGCGATCATTGAGGGTGCTTTATCAAGACAACTATAAGGCTTACCTGCATCGCTACAAAAGGGAAAGGAATAAAAAGCGTAAGGCAGTTTGGTTGAAGAAATATCGTTTCTATCTCAAGAAATACCAGGCGTTGTCAGGAAAGACGAGAAGAAAGGTTCGTGGACGCTCTCCCTCCAGGTATATCACAAAGCGGGAGCTGAAAGGAGCCATGATTCGTCTGGTAAAAGTAGTGATGCAAAACGAGCGGGATATCCGGTATATGAAGAGGCAGGTACATCGCTATTTACAGGATCTTTCTGGTATTGATCAGGGAGAAGCGATGCAAAAGATGCTGGAGGCTAAGCATGCAATTCGACAAGCTTATCTTAAACAGCGTGTCGCCTTGAGTGTATTGCAGCAATTGATTACACTTTATAAACAGGCCCAAGAGAAAGAAGAAGGAAGCCGTCTTATGACAGCAGCAAAACCAGTGAAACAGATTCAAAGTAAGGCATCATGAATTTAGAACAGATCTCTTCCGTTCTTGCCGGAGAGAAATACCAGTACGACATTTTGGTGGAAATGGATGGGAAGCTCACCCGTGTGCGGGAGAAGATTCGCCCGTCTGATGTTCCCGAGAAAAATGAGGAAGAGATCAAATCTGTTGCCTTGCGTTTTGATCAGAACCTGGTGTATGTACAGAGAAGGCACCTTAGGGGAAATGCAATTGTACTGAACAACACACCGGACCCGGTAAAGGTCAGTGAAGTAAATAGCATAAAACAGAACCAGCCTACTGGGTTGGGGACTCCCATGGAGGATAGCAACGAACGGTATTATCAGTTTGTCATCAAGCGATTGGAGCGGGATGTAGATTCATTGGCTTCCAGAAACAATAGTCTGGAGGGGGAAAACATGAGTCTGAAGAAGGAGAACTTTGACTTGGAGAAAAAACTGTCCATGAAGGATTTTGAGCTGCAGAAGGTAGAGTCCTCTGGAGGAGGTTTGGACGGTTTTGGTGGGTTGATTGAAAAGGTTTCTTCCAATCCTGTATTCTCCATTGCCTTGGGCAGGATGATGAATGTACCGGACGAAGCATTGGCAGGCATTATGTCTGCCAGTCTTCCTGTCTCTGCGGGTCAGGGTACTTCTTCTAATCAATACAGGGAACGAGTGACGCAATTGGCCGACGCTTTGGAGGAGCAGCCAGAAGAGTTTGTGATTCAGGTGGGTGCCTTGGTAAGGTTGTTCATCCAGAATCCGGCATTACTTTCATCCATCATTCAAAAATTTGCAGGAAAACATGGCGGAGATAATCATCAAGACCAAAACGAGGAATAGTGTGGAGGTCTTACAGTTGAAGGCAGCCCTTCAGCAACTGGCCAATAACTTGTCTGTAACTACCCTGGAGGTATTAGCAGATAAGTCTAACAAGCCGGGAGTAGAGAAGAAAATACAGATGTTTAAACATTTAGTGTAGAAGGAATGAACCCCTATTGGATGGCAGCCGGGAGTGCGGCAAAAGGCGTGAAAAATGTGGCGACGGCAGTGGCTTCTTCTGATACCGTACAATCGGTACAGCGTGGTGTATCGGAAGACTTGAGAAAACCTTGGCATTCGTCCAAGGTAGTGTGGGCGGCTATGCTGATAGGTGGGTACTTTCTTTGGCAGAAGTTTCAGAAGAACAATGCGAGTGATCAGGTAGGGACTAATACGCCTTTGGGAAGAGCCGGAAGGTATGCTTCTGAATTACATACGGGAATACATGTCAATTGGCTGGAGTGGTTTAAGCATGGGGCAACGAATGAGGAAGGGATTATGCAAGTGGCTAGAGCGATTGCGGCAGATCCAGAAGTGAACTTTGAGTTGGTACAACGGCAGTACAGAACCTTGTTCAATAGAAACCTCAATGAGGATTTGGTCAAGGAAGGTGATATCTACCATGCGTTTATTCAGGTAGTATCTGTTCCCACAAGTTCGTTGATGAAAGTGAGTAACACAGGACTTCCCAAGAAGGAGGAACAGTTTCCAAAGGTAGTAAGTAGCTTCTTTGTCATCGCAGATCCCTTGGCTTATTTCGATGCACCGATTTATTCAGGTATGGACCTGAAGCAAAAGGTGTACGTACCTAATATGACTTACCTGGGAGTCTATGCCGGGGAGGAAGGAAGTATGGTAAAGGTATTTCTTGATCCTGAAAAGCTGGAACGAATAGGTTATTTGGATAAGAAGGCTATGTATCAAAAGAAAATCTATGACCGTCAGGAATTGGATCGTATGCTGAGAAATGGAGAAATAAAGCAATTGAATACAAAGCTGATTGAAAAGTTTAAAGCATGGATATAACAACGATAGGACTGATCATGGGAGGCCTTTGGTTATTGGGAAGTGGAAAGAAGAAAGCCGTTGTACCTTCCAGTGTGTCTAACGCAACAGGTGAGCAGACAGTAATACGTTTGGGTAGTCAGGGAGAGCATGTAAAGAGGTTGCAGGCAGCATTGTATAAGATCGGAAACCAAGAGGTGAAAAACATCCTGATCAAGACCTCTCGAAAACCTGATGGTTCATGGGATGGAAAAGTGGGAACTGGTACGTTGTCCGCCTTGAGAAGGTTGCAGTTTCCAGAGGTATTAAGCAGTTCACAATTGAAGGTAATTTTGGAGTATGCAAGCAAAGGATAATGAAAAGCTATCTCAATGCAAGTACGGTGCAATCAAGAGGTATTCGGAATAATAACCCAGGGAATATCGTACAAAGCAGTGTTCCCTGGAAAGGGAAATTACTTTCTCCTAACGATACCCGGTTTGAGCAATTCAAGGATTTGCTGCATGGCTTGCGGGCGTTGTTCCTGAATCTCAATACTTATTACGAGAAACGAGGGTTGAGGACGATTAGAGAAATCGTTTACCGCTATGCTCCTCCCCATGAAAACCATACAGAAAACTATGTACAGCATGTGGCCCGTGTCGTAGGAATTCCGGAAGATACAATGCTTCCCAAACAGGAAGAGGTGTTTCTTCGACTGGCAAAAGGTATTGTTCAAATGGAAAACCGAATGGAAGACCGTCATCTGGTAACAGAGCAGGATTTAGTTGGTGGATTACAGTTATCAGGCATTTTTACTTTTCCGGGAGTAAGTTATACAACTGCATTCACAGAGAGTGGGCGGCAAAAGATAGGAGGAGTATTACTCTTGGGCGTGTTGGTAGCCGGATACCTGGCATGGAGGTATTATCGGACAAAGGAGGCTTCGGAAGAAGCATTTACGGTAGTAGAGAATGAAAGTGATACAAACCAATTAAAACCAGAATTTGATCATGTGCAGTTTTGAGAAGGCCTATAAGAAAACCATTGTACACGAAGGGTTTTATGCCAATGTGGAAGGAGATATTGGAGGGGAAACCTATATGGGTGTTTCCAGGTATTATCATCCGGATTGGGAAGGATGGCCCATAGTGGATGCAGAAAAGGAGAAGCAAGGAGGTAGACTCCCTTGGAATTATAGAATCAGAAATAGTCGATTGGAGCAATTGGTACAGGCCTTTTACAAGAAGGCGTTTTGGGATCATCCCGGCTTTGGAAGAATCTACGATGAAGCGCTGGCAATTCAGCTATTTGACTTCTATGTCAACGCCAGACACCATGCAGTAAAGGTGATTCAAAAAGTATTGAATGAGGACTTTGGAGAAGGATTGGCAGTGGATGGAATTTCAGGTCCTAAAACCATTGGGGCTATCAATAGGGCTTTTGCAGAAATGCTATTTGAGTGTTTCAAGGAGGCACGAATGAAATACTATCAAAGGATAGCCCAGAGAGGACAGAATCAGAAATTTCTCAAAGGATGGATGAAAAGGGCAAAGAGTTACGAATATATCGCTTAGGAAAAAGATGGATTGGATAAAGAAGTTACTGTCGGGAAGTGCCGATCGATTGGTACAGAGTATTGGACAAGTGATTGATGAAACCGTTACGACGGACGAAGAGAAAAGTCAGGCCAAGGAGCGTATTTCCATTCTAGTCATGGACAATCTTCAAAAAGTATTGGAAATGCAGTCTCAGGTAATTCTGGCAGAAGCAAAAGGAAATGCCCTGCAGAGAAACTGGCGACCGATTGTAATGCTGATGTTTGCCTTTGTGGTGGTTTATGCAAAGTTCCTGGCACCTGTTTTCCAACTGGAGCAAGTGCCTTTGGAAAACCAGTTTTGGGAGTTGCTGGAGATTGGTATTGGAGGATATGTGATTGGGCGAAGTGTGGAGAAGGTTGCTGGAAAGGTCACAGAGAAAATAGATTTATCCTTTCTACGGAAGAAGGATCGATCGTAGAGGTATACCAGCTGGATTGTTTATTTGAATGATTTTGTGATTAAATTAAGATGAAATCAAAATATACTATACTATGAGCAAGCTAATAAAAACTTTAATTCCCCTTATTCTATTGATTGCGACAACAATAGTATTCAGTTGTAAGACTAATCAACCGCTTAATACTCAACTAATAGAAATTGATGAAACCAAAATAGGCATTGAGTCCGAAGCTTTTAGAGGAACGATCTATACAGAGAAATATCCTCATAATTATTTATTTCTTAGTGAAGTAGATTCGACTTCTTATCGTTGGACGCCTTCTCAGGATGAGATTTTAAAAACGGAAAGTATTTTAAGAAATAAGTTAAAGGAATCAGCTCAATATGTCCCAATGAATGGAGCTTCTGGTTGCCCAATAATCCATAAAAAATTGAAGCATTATTATAGACAATATGTCGCCTTCAAAAATGAGAAGGGAGAAAGAATTATCCATATAAACTGTCATTGGGATAAAAAAAGAAACTATTACGCTTACGATACAGACTATACGTTGGTTATGGATGGATGTAGCTATTACTGGAGTGTAAGCGTCAATTTAGATACTGGAGAGTTGTTTGATTTATGGGTTAATGGAGTAGCCTAGTATTCTTATGATTTTCTAAGTGTGTTGGGCAGATTAATGGTATTTCTAAAAGTTGGTTGTGGGTGAAATAAAAAAGCGGTTGGCATTTGCCGTCCGCTTTTTTTGAACCCTATTCAAGGTGGATTAAAAGAGCGAGAGATGATAGAGTTATTGGCGGTAGCAGGATTGGGGTATCTATTTCTATCAGAGGAGAAGGAGCAGGTAACACAAAAGCCAGAAGATTATAAAACATTGCTGCATGGAATTCCAAGAATGAATCAACGTGCAGCCATTAGGACGCATGGTGTAGTTGGGACTCCTATGGAAGAGTTGGTGGCCTTGTCGGGTAAGACCAAGGATGTTTACGAGATCATATCCAATAAGATTCTGGAAAAGATTAAGGAGAAAGGACTCTTCTGGAGAAAGCCATGGAAAGCGGATAATATGCCTTTTCTTCCTCCCGTTAATTTTGCTTCAGGAAAGCCTTATAGTGGGATGAACCAGTTCTTGTTGGCCATGGAAGATAAGGACAGTCCTTATTGGATGACCTTTAGGCAAGTGGAAGAAAAGAAAGGAAGAATTAGGGAAGGCAGTAAATCAGCCATGGTGATTTATTACGAACTGATTGTTCGAGATCCCAAAGGCAAACGTATGACCATTAATGAATGGAACCGCATTCAGGCGCAACTAAAGAAGTCAACATCTGGAAGGGAGCAGTTGAAAGAATATAGTGTTTATCCGGCATTACGCTATTACCGGGTATTCAATGCGGAGGATATTGAAGGGATTGAATTTCCTGAAGTAAAGCCCAAAGCCACACCAGAAGGAATTGCTTCTGCCAGGAAGATTATAGAAGGAATGCCACAACGTCCCCAAATCAAGCATGGAGGTAGTAGGGCTTTTTATAGTCCTTCTTCTGACTATGTACAGATGCCTCCTTATACTTCTTTTGATCCGGAGCAGGCGTATTATGCAACCTTATTTCATGAGCTGGTTCATTCGACAAAAGACAAGAAGCGATTGAATCAACCCGAAAGAGGTGGACGAAAGTTTGGGGATCACAAGTATGCCCAGGAAGAGTTAGTGGCTGAGGTTGGGGCAGCCTTTTTGTGTGGAGAAGCAGGTATTCTTTTCAAGACTATCGATAATACGGCAGCTTATGTGAAGGGGTGGAGCCAAGCCTTGGTAAAGGATATGGAGGATGATCATAAGTACATCTTCAAGGCAATTTCTTATGCCCAAAAAGCAGCGGATTATATCCTGAATAAGCAGAAGGAAGTCGTAAAGAATACTCCTTTAGAATTGCCTAAACAGCAAGCTACTTCGGATCAATATGTTTTTGTAAAGGCTCCACAAAGAGGAAAGAAATATACCATTAAGGAGTGGAATGAGCTATTGAAAGTGGTAGGAGAAATGGTCCATGGAAAGCATGTTTTGGTCAAGGAGCTATTGCAAGAGTCAAAGGAGGCTCATGAAACCTGGAAAGCAATGGTGGGGGAAAAGCTTTATGATGCCATTCAGCGTCAAAGCCGTACCTATAAGCCAGAGGAAGTGATTTTCCGTCATGGAGGGTTGCTGTATCGTTACCTGTATTCCGCATTGCGAATGGAATCTGAATATATGGAAATCAAGAAACCTCGCTTTGCCGATAAGAACGAACGTACCCGGGAGAACTTTATCAAGGTCTTGGATGAACAATTGAAGTTAGCTTTTGAATCAGCCAAAAAGTATATCGCCTTCTTTACGTCTAAAAAGATTCATCAGGCTAAAAATGCCCAGGAATATGTGGATGCAGTAAAAGAACATGGCCTGCATATGGAGCATTCCTTTATGATGACACAGCTTGCAATACAGCATAGCTTTAAGATAGGAACTAATGATACCTATTTCTATGAATATCTGAGTGGAAAAAGAAGGTTGGTTGAATTAGACGAGAAGAGGGTAAAGGATCAGCAGAAGGAGCAAAAAAGAAAACAAAAGGTTGCTGGACTTTACAAGCAGCATGCTCAAGAGTTATTTGAGTCTGTAGGAAGATTCTTTGACCGAAAGTGGAAGCCTACTCGTACCAATGTGATTCGTCATTTCAAGGAAGACCTCAAGCAATTCCGTTATGAAAGCCGACAAAACGAGGACCTTTGGCTTTACAATGGCACCTATACCATAGAGGAAAACGGTAGAAGTAGGGAGAATCCTGCGTTCTTTATGCGTATGCCCTTCTTTCATATGGATTACAAGAAGAAAGAGAATGTCTATATCGATAAAGCAGATCAGGGAAAACAGATCCTCTTGATGCTTATTTTGTATTGGCAATGTGCGTATCAGAAAACCTCTTATGAAGACGTGATCAACAAGTGCTATGCTTATGTGAATACCGATAAACGATTCTGGGAAGTCGTGAAACTCTTGGAAGAGAAAGTAGACATTCAGAAACGCTATGAATCGGTTAGAAAAGAGACTTTAGGCGCTGAGAAGGAAAAAGAGATTGTGAAGAAAAAAGCGTCCTCAAAACAAGCTTCTAAATTTCTTCTAGAAGATATGCCTCTTGAGGTGATCAGTACGGATACCAAACGTTTCCAGAACCGTACAGAAGACTACTCAAAAACCAGCAAGAATAAGATTATACAGGCTGTTCATGAAGGGACTTTTGATTGGGCGATCTTTGATCCTATCACCGTATGGTACGACAAGGAAAAAGAGGTATACGTTGTCATTTCAGGACATTCCCGCTTGGCAGCTTTCAAAGTATTGAGTAAGAAGAATAAGGAATTCTCAAGTATTCCAGTCAAGGTGTTTAAAGGGACTGAAAAGGAAGCGATTCATATGGCACTTAACTCCAATACACTTTCTACCAAAGAAACGGAGTTTGAGCGAGCAAACTATTATCGTAACCAACGCAAGAAATGTGAGGTGTTAAATGGTCCGGCTGAGTGTGAGAAGAAAGTGATCCAACAGGTGAAGGAACAGGAAGGAAAGAATGCCAACAAGATTATCAATCTCTCCTACCTCAACCCCAAGGGGTACATGTGGCAAACCGTGACGATGTTAGAGAATTCTGATGAGACCAACAGAAATATAATTCATACGATAGCGGATTGGACCGGGGAAGCTAGAAATCTTTATCCTCAGCTGACGAATGCCCATGAATCGGAAATAGCCCGATGGTTAATCGAAAAAGGCTACGGTACAAAGGCGAGTCAATTCAGTAACAAGCGTAAGTTCTTGGAACGATTGAAGAAGGCGATTGATCGAAAAACGACCTTTGGAAATTTTGAGGCAAAGGAACCACTCAATATTGCATTCAATGTAGGTAAGTCTTCTACAGAGGAAGCTTTTGATAGCCAATACAATGCCTTAAAAGCAGAAGTGGAAGAAGCGAAAAAGATCCTGGATGAAAAGCGACAACGTTTTTATCAAGCGGTACAGGCAGATGATATCAGTAAGGCAAAAGCGGATCAAATGCTACAACAATATATTGATATTCTCAATGTGAAGGAAAGCAAGTTGAATAAGCTGGGAGTCTCCAAGAATCGGGTAATGGATGAGGGCAAACGACAAGGAAGTTTATTTGGGGTACAAGAATGAAGAACAGGAGGATGAGTATAAAGCAGATCAATATAAGGGAGCTTCCAAAGAGGCTACAAGCTCGATGGACGAAGGCTAAGAAGGTAAAGGACGAAACTGAATTGGAAATCATTCAGGCAATTGTAGAAGAGAAATATCCTAAAGCCTTGCAAAACGGTCCGACGAAGGGACGGAAAACGGTCCGAAAACCATCCGGAGGTTCACCGAAAGTGACCGCATTGGGGACACTTTTCCATCCAATTAATGCCATCCAACAAAACGAGGATACTTTGATCAAGCTACCGGGAGCTATTGGTCAGTTTATTCGTGCCGTGGAGCGCAACGAGTATGCCTTGGTGTTACGTGGAGATCGGGGAGCCGGGAAAACACGCTTTCTTTTCCAGCTGATCAATGCTTTTGGCAGTGTGCATGGAGTAAATAAGATAGGATTATTTTCACTAGAGATTGCGGAGAATTCCCATGTGATAACCCAAATGCGAAACGAATACATCGTACCTCATTATCAGTCCAAGGTATTTATAGCCGGAAAAGCCACAAGTATTGAAACAATAAGCCAAGCCGCTGCCCAGTTTGATGTGGTGGCCATTGATAGTTTTAACAAGATTCCAGGCATTCGGCAGGAGGACTTTGACAAATTAAGGAAGGCCTATCCGAACACCTTCTTTTTGGTCATTTTCCAAAGTACGACAGCAGGTACAGCCCGCGGAGGGATTATGAGTGAATACGATGCTCAGGCAGTCATCCATATCAAGAAGGGAGGCATTGCCATCATGGAGAAAAATCGTTACGCCTCAGGGGAAGAGGTCCAGTATGATGTATTTAACCAGAAAATTATTGAGGAATGAAAGTCGTAGAGATACCTAATAAACAATCAGGACAGGCATATGCTGCAGAAGAGTTCAATGCCATAAAGAATCAGGTTCTCAATAATGTGAACGGGTCCATTATTGTCAACAATGTACGTTATACCAAACTCATCTACGTCGTCAATGGAATGAACAATGACTTGGTACCCGAAAATGCTACTTACGCTACATTTGGCTATGACTTCTGGAGTCAGTATTGGTACGGAACCTTACGATCCAACAAACAGGAACGTTTCCTCTTTGTCTTTTTGCCGGGAGAATACAAGTTTTCTCGAAAAGGTCAGTCCGTTTATTCCATGGTATTACTCTTACGTCCTCGTATGGATGTGTATCTATGCGAAGGGGCAATTCTGGATGCCAGGGAAAATGTACAGAGCTTTTTCCTAATGTATAACAACTCAACTTACCTGCCAGATGATGAGCATGGAGAAACCTTCCACGTTCACGGCAACGGCGAGATCTATTCTGCCATGAATGAGGATAACATTGGGGCCATCCATATCATGCACAAAATGCATGTCCATATTCATGGAGCCAAAGTATTAGGAGGTGGCATTGGGAATCATGAACATACCGCCAGTGGGTTTATTAATAAGTTTACTGTGGAAAATGTAGAGGATTATATAGGTGTGATTCCGTCCTTATGGCATGATCATACCCTGGTCTTCCGAAATGTACATTTCACAACCGGCTTTAAGTCTGCTTTCCGAGAGTTTGTGAGGAACACCTTCTACTTTGAGAATTGCGTATTTACCAATCCAGCCTCTTTGGAAGCGGTAAGGATTAAGTTCGGCTATGAAGAAGAAGACTGGTATGCAGACCTCAGTGACCTTAATGCCTCCGGTTACTTGCGGGATACTGCTAGAGATCAAATTCTGATTGATAATACGCCAGAGCAGATTGCCATTCATGAATCTTGGTCGGCCAACCTGCATTCTGTGTCAGCCGTAGAATTCCAATTCGAAGGATACTATACCGTACAGTCCCCTTACATTATTCAAATGGTGAACTGTACCATCAACCAAGAGTTCAACGGTGGTTTCGGTATCAAAATACTTGGCAATCCGAACTACAAGGATCTGGGTATGAACTATAACGATTTTCACCTGATCTTTGATAATGTGCATATCGATGTACAGCCTGATCAATATTCTACCGCATTGGTCTTGAAAGGCAAAACACCTCAACAAATCAAGGACGTCACGGACTGGGTGATTAAGTCTTCTAATTGTAGTGCTAATGGTCCTGAATATCGAGTAACCACTGCTAATCATTATCCGTTTTGGAATACGGTAGAATCTCATCAACCTTTATTCCCTCAACTACACCAAGAAACGAGCTACAAAGTGTTTGCCTTGGAAGGGTTTGGAGAGACCTCTACAGCTGATGCTACTGGGGCAGACTTCTCTACTCTGAAACAAATGGAAGTGGTACCAAAGGCTTACTTTGGAGTGTTTCTGGATGCGCTGGAGAGCAGAGGAGTGATTGATGCGGTGAAGAAGGGGGAGTTGAAGGGGGATTTGGGACTCTAGATGTAAGGTTTATGTGATGATGTTATTGATATAGAGGTTGAAATTAATAGTTATACATATTTATTGTGGTTTTAAGTAATATGATGATAGCATTTAGTAAAGTACTAAATGCGACAATATTCCTATTTTAGGATTCTTATTTATTTGGATATTGTAGTTCAATTTTTCAATTGAGAGGCATTGGGATGCTTTTAGGTTCTTCGTCTGGCACTACAATTTAGAACATCAGCCTTACGACTGATACACGACCTAATTGATACTATCATTGTTGTGGTCATATTTGAGATTATTCAAAGGGTCTGAAATATGTTTTGTTTTTTCAGACTTTAATATAACAAAACGAATCAGGATGAACTTCTTGAATCAAAATATTCAATGAGTGTAAAGCTCAGTAATTTAATTAGATATTTTCATTTATGAAAAGCAAGACCCTATTGTCCTTAGTTTTTGTATTATTTATTTGTCCTGTATTGAACGCTCAAAAATTTAAGATAAAAAAATTGGACAAGTTTGGAGAATACCTTTTCGCACCGGGAACAAAACTAAAGATTAAAAAGAATAAAGTGAAGAAGATGTACCGTTATCACTACTTTTATGTCACGGGGATCAATTCTAATTACTTCACTTCGAAGCGAAAAGTTGAGCAATGCGCATACTTTACAATGGCTTACTCAATAGAAGATATTGGTTTTAAAGAAGAAATTAAATGGTTGGAGAGTAGCAGTGTAGTAAATGAGCTACAGGAAGATTCTAAGGAGTTAATAAATCTTAAGAGTGCTCGAAAAAAAAGATTTAAAATTAGCAAATTAGGATTAATATCCCCCGAGTTATTGCTTAGTGAGACAGATGAAACAGAATTTGATTTGAGTTACCTTGAGCCGAAGGTGATAAACGAATACTGCAAAGTTAAATATTACAAAGCAGGTTTTCTTCTGCAAATAGATTTTCAGAAACTATTATTTGGTTCTAAGCACGATCAACAGGCAAACCAACTCGCTTTTGATAGTTATAAGAAAGAAATTGAAGATCTTTTAAATAGAAGTGGAGAAATTGAATCTGATAAAATTAACCTACTGAAAGCTGAATTCGAAATATATAAAAATAAAAATCTAATTAATACACTCGTATTAGATGATTCAATAGGTCTTTCTAATGTGAATGACCGTTTCTTTTACATTGCGAGAACACTATTATCGGAGTTTTCACAATATGGTGTGGTAAACAGTACAATCTGGCCAAAAGGATTGGCTCAGGATATTGTCGAACACGTGATGGGTAGTATCCCGACGCCCAGTTCAGAATTACTTACACGGTATGTATGTAAAATTAACAACGAGGGCTCTACGGTTTTACTGAACCCGAGGATGACACTTAAAATAGACAACGTAGAAATAAGGGAAGAAGAAAATGAGTTACACCACTTTTCGCTTATAGGAACGACAACTATTCCCTTGTATCGTAATGAATATGGGTATTATGAGCCAATACCATTTCTGAAGATCCAATATTCAAATACCAGAATTTCTAATAATACAATTTCTAGCAATGATGTTTTACAATCTTCAACCGGAGATATTCAATTAACCAAAGGAACGTGGAGTGCACCGTATATTTTTTTACATCAAAAGAATTTTAAGCAAAATGTAGTTAGCGCTGACGCTTCAAGTCCTAAATTGGAATGTATGGGATTGAAGAACCTCAGTAATCCTTTCTGTTGTACTTCGAACATGTTTCACTATGTTTCAGCTAAACAGGAGTTTTGGGATGGAAAGATGGAGACACTCATAGGTGAAAACTACTGTTCGTCTTTTGGAGCAAGAAATTTAGTTGTACCACTGATCACAGTGTATGTGAATGACACAGAAAGACAGATTCCTTTAAATACTTCTTTTAAGCAATTAATTAATACAAAAACAAATCGATCCAAAGTGAAGATATTTCGACTCTGGTATGGTCGTTATAAAAGAATATGTCTGAAAAATACTAAAAACCTTTTATTACTCCCAGAAGATAAAATCACATTCTAGATATGAAACTTGACCAATCCCCCGATTTCCCAAATATTTATTTAGTGAGTGATGGTGGCATTTTAGTTTACTCGGATATCACAAAATCAAACAAATTTGATTTTTCAACGGCTTTTACTACGGGTGATAATAATTATTTTACTCTAGTCTTCTATCAAAATAAATCTGTAACGATCACTGAGGATATTGTAACAGATCTTCGTAACCGGCATAGAGATAATAACGAAATTATATGGGTAGATAACCTTGGTATTTCGAGGCTTGATTTAGTTGGTATTACATTTAAAGGCAATAAAGTAATTGATTTTGGGGTTGGAATAGGAAATCACACCCACACGCTTCTTGTAGATGGAAGTTTGGCTAGGGAACTAACAATTGGTTACAATGCAGATAAAGAAGCATTAGAGTTTTTAGCTAATGAGGGAAATATTGTTGTAACTGATTTAGTAGAGATGCGGAACGAATTTGACCAATGTTTTATCCCACTTACTCATGATAAGTTGTTTTCTGAATCACATAAAAAGAATTATGGAAGAGGCTCTATCTGCTTTGGGTTTTCGCTCAAAAGTAATGAGAGTGAGCAGTTGGAACACACAAATAATGCATTAATATTTCAACCAAAAACGGCTCTTATTGAATCCAAGGGTAATAGAAAAAAGATATGTAGTTATACTTATTTGGACAATCAATCACTTTGGGATGGTACCTGTTGTAAAATGAGTGTTTACCCTATCCAGAGTGTGGAGAATTCACTTCCTGCACAGTTTTCATCGTACCTCCTTATGAATTGTCCTACAGGAACAAGAACCGATTTTGTAGATGAAATGGGTATACAGTATACAATGGACGAGCCTCATGCATTGATGAGTCGTTTGACGTTCATAAATACTAAGAAAAGTAAATCGAGAAGGGATTTTTTCTTTTCCCCATTAGAAGGAGAGCAATTGAAGATCTCTACGGCTAACGGAAAGTATATGCTATTAGGGAATTCTGGAACGGAGCGAGTAGATGCTTGTATACTTGAATTTCGAGACTATACAAAGGTATTGTTCGATGAAAATGATACCGATTTAGGAAAAGATCACGAAGGTTCATTGACATCTGTGCTGGTGCTTAGTAATGCTGTAAAGCACTACCTTGATGCAGAGCATGCGCCCTATTTTCGAAATTTATCAACAAAAGAAAATTCGCTTGAAAACGAAGGTAAAGTCGAATCTGAATATGCTCCTATTCAAATAGGGAGGTTAGGACTGCGTGATGTAGGAGATCAAGAGTATATTGTTCCATTAATACCAACTCTTGCTTTTCGTAGAAATAAATCCTTAGAGGAAATTGAAAATCTTTTGGTAAGAAAGCGTTTAGACACTTCTAATTTTTTTGGTTTTGTTCCGAAAAGTGATGATTCTACTGTAATTACTCCTCAAGGCTTCACGAAAGTAGCAAATCGTTTGGATTTTATTAAGACAGATGATAATCAAGGATTAGAGAGTGCAACAAAGACCCGGTTCACAATCAAGAACATCGACACGGATTTCAGTATTTCGATTGCCCGAGAAGATGTATTTTTCGTGACTACTCCGAAATTATTGAAGCAGGCCAATAATTTCATTGTCAATTTTGATATTTTCTTCGATGTACAAGGTTTTGGAGTAGATCTCAATCTTGGAAATGTAAAGGATGAAGATCTGGTCGACGATAATCGTATTATTATATTTAAGTACAGTCGTCATACATTAGATTATTTAATAAACGATACCTCTAAATGGTCTAATTACGGCAGTTTCGGAGCTTCTAATAAACTGATTGACTTGAATAAAATTCAGGAGGTTGTACAGAATGAGTTTGACAAGTTTGATAAAAAGTATAAAGAGGAAAACACTAAAGAGGATTATCGTTATATACAAGATGAGATCAGACACAACCGAGGGTGGAATGGAGTTCTTATTCTAAATATACCTATAGAAAATAGCTCACTATTGCCAACTGAATTCGATGGATTATTATCTTCACAACACCTAAAACAAGATGATAATAAGATTAATGATGGAAAATTGAAGTTGGAGACCCCACTTCGATTTGAATATGTGGCTATCCCTGTCAATAAGACCTACGTAAACAACGGAAAAATTGACATTGAATCAACTGTATTTTATGGATTGATAGATTATGATGTTGTCGGTACATGGGATGACCGAGGGCTAGACTTTGATGAGGTCAATAAATTTTTTCGTCGTAGTGGAGATATTAGCTATCGTTTTGCATTGTCTAAACTTTTAATTCGATTTGAAAATTCGGAGTTTCGAAATTTCATTTCATATGCTTTTGTGAAAGTTCATAATTTATTTGAAGACGATGTGACTTTTGAGGGCGTTGAATTGAGTAATGCAAGTAAGCTCCTGCCAAATGTAGATCCAGAAAGAAAAATAAAGAATCTTTTTCGTTTGGATGGGAGTATACAAACAGACAGCTACGGTCGCAATATATTTCGATTCAACTTGGATACTGGTATAAAGGTGGAATTTGGAAAAAATGACATTATCGAGACTCTTGTATTGACCAAAGCAAGCTTCGCAAATGTTGAAGGAGCTTCTGATGTTTATCGTTTCGACCTCGATGCTAATGTTCAGTTTTCGAAAAATATTGGTAATATGAAAGATCTTTTACATATCGAAAGTCTATTGTTGAAAAACATAGGATTAAAATTCGATAAAAAGGATGTGTTACCAGATATTAAATTCGATGAGTCGAAATTACAGTTTTTTCCAAAGATTAAGTTCAATGGAAAAGGACTACTTGGAAGTTTTCCAATTAAATTCAATCGATTTCAGGTATTCCAAATTGATAAAACAGGTTTACTGGATTATGATTTCTCATCAGTTTACAGTAAGGAATTACATGGCTCATCTATGTGGTCGATGGTATTTGACTTTGATTTAGGTACATTGGGCGATTTGGCTGCCTTTAAAATGTTGAAAGGTGAGCTTCTTGTTGGGTGGACTAAAGATGGAGGATTAGAAGTTGGTTTTAAATTGAATGGGCCTAGTAAGAAAGGGGTTAATGTGGACTTTGGTCCCTTTCAATTGTCGATTGAGAGATTCGATCTTTGTACATTTGAAGCTCGAGAAGGGACATCTTATTTAATGCGCCTGGTTAACGCACGCATGAAAATATATACAACTGAATTACCTCCCAAAGATGCTTTTGATTTTAATGGGATCATTTATGCACAACCGCGTAAAAAATTGGCATGGTTCATTGCTGCAACGAAAAAAGGAACAGTGGAGGCTCCAGGAAACCTTGTATTGGGAGTAGGACAACGTGTCGGACCAAAAGTCGAGACTATGGATCGTACAGTGGAATCGTTGATTAATAAAGCATTGGATGTTTTTAGTACGAATCTAGACCCTTGCAGCACTGGAAATCCAGTAAATGATTTCTATGAACCTAAAAGAAATTGGTTTCTTGGCTCTAATGATTTTATTCCATCTGGATGGCGGAAGATATTTGATATGCAATTTGTTTTCAATGATCCAGACCTTTATGGTATACATTTAGAGCTCAAAAAAATTATAGATTTTGATATTCTTTATAAAAAACTATCAGATAAGCTAGGAGTATATTCATTGGAGTTTGAACTACCTCCGGAATTCAGAAATATTGAGGCTGGAGGGATTGCTTGGACACTTCCAAATTTAGGAGTAGATATATTCACTAATGGGGACTTTAAAATAGATATTGGTTACCCAAGGAAAAGTGGCGATTGGTCTCGTTCGTGTCTGATGCAGTTGCGTCCATTTGTTGGATGGGTAGGCTTTTACATTACACGGTTGAGAACTGCATCTTTAAGTCTATTTGGAAAGTATCAAAGTGAAGTTGAAGACTGCTTAATTCTTCAAACCGGAATGGCATTTAGAGTTGGATTAGGGGGGTATATAGATAAAGGAGTATTTTATGTTGGAGCCAGCATCAGCGTATATGGAATTTTAGAAGGAGCTTTTGCTTTCAAACCAGATGAGGGGGCGCTAGATCAGTTTCTTCCAGATCATTTTGCTCTCGCAGGACGAGTTGGTGCTATTGCTGAATTGGTCGGCTATATAAACTTTAGAATTACAAAAGTTTCTGTTCACGTGATTCTCCGTGTGGAATTTGGACTTACACTATATGTAATAAATGGTAAGCTTCAGGAGGTTCCAATGTATATAGAAGGGTCTGTGCGTGTTAGAGTCCGTTTTACGATTAGTTGCTTCAAAATTTTTAGAAAGAAAATTTGTATTCGAGTTACGCTTTCGTACCATAGTAGAGTTCGATTTAATTATATTCTTGGCAAAGGAGGTAATAACCTTTTGGCATTGCATGGAGAGCGACCGTTTACCATTGATTTAACACAGCCAGTATCTGTTAACATCACTGATATTCCAGTAATTTATATTCCTACGATTACTACAGTGGATGAAAGCCAGAGAGGTACAACCGAGTCTTACTTAATACATCAATTCGCTATCAATTTCTTCGGTTGTTGCTATAACGAAAAAACAGGAGCACTTGAGTATGCAGCAAAAAATGTATTGAAAGATCGTATCATTACCCCCATTTTCGAGGCAGTATTTACACATGCTCTAGGTGAAATGGAGGAAAAGGTAATGGACTACAAGCATTTGAGAGCTTACTTCCTAGAGGGACCACATGCTGATAATGTTGAATTTAAAATAAGGTATCGTCCGGTATTACTTTCTGGTTATGGTTCTAATCTAGATGAAAAGTTGCTTACTGACCACATGCTGTATGACTTTGATAATAATGAATTCAAAGCTTTCCAGAAATTGCTTGAAAATGACGAATGTACAGAGGATAGTGGAAAATGCCCGTTCCGACCAATTCCAATTCCAGTTTCACGTCACATGAGCGTTCGAAGAAAAGATCAATCAATACCTGAAAGTGATAGTTTTACATTACGTTGGGAAGGAATTTTAAATCTTGAGGGAGGTAATGAGAAGGAGTTTACTTATAAAGGCAATTATTCAGAATCGGATTTAGCCACACTCGATAAGCAATTTGATAAGTACTTCACACAATTCCTTGATCGATCGGATAATGGACCGAAATTAGCAGAAACCAAGTACGACCTTAATGAAGATCTAGTTATCGCAGAATATTTCAAGTTTATCGGATTGGTAACTCTCGAAACATATATGGAGTATCTGATAGAGCAGAAGATAGATGAAGATATTGAAAATCCAAAAATTCAGCTCAAGAAACTCCTTGAGGAAGATGGCGATTGGAAACTGAATAGTGACGAGCGATTGGGAGCAATTATTGGAAGGTTGAATTACTTTTACAATAGTGGATTGAGATTGACGGATGTTTTAGGAAATCCAGATGATACAAAATCTTATTTCGATCTGTTAGGGCAAACGCACAAAATTAACGGTATTGTAGATGGTCCTGAAGAAGATATAGATATAATTTTCACTAATAGTCATGGTAGCGTTTCACTGAAGGACGATGTTCTCGGGTTTGGAGCAGATAGTTTTAAGGAAGAGGTACACGATAAGATTAATTTGAATCTCGATAAATTGAAGGATACAGTATTGAAAAGTGAAATTTCTAATCCTTTTGAACTCGTACCCGTTGTATTGCCTGTATCTAATAGTACTATCAAAGTAGAAAGTACACGATATTTTGAGCTCCCCGTCCAGATACGAAATGATCAAAGTCGTAATAAAGCGTTCATCAATCTGAGGATTTCAGATAATGAAAATCGAAGCGTTATGAAGATTAGAGGTCAGGACATTAAATTAGATTATAGAGCAGTTGTTCAGGTTGAGCTTTCTGCAAGAGTTCAGACAGTTTCAGTAGATGGAGTGCAAAAGGTTAAATCACTGGAATTCGTAGATACAAGTATGGATGCTGTAAATCTTCTTCATAGAGTTCATACTTCTCAAGGGTTTGTGAAAAATATTCATTGTTACTTCAAGAAGGAAGAAAAAAATAAACCAACGGAATACATTGATCTTATTACGGGTTCGAATCAGAATGAGATTTACCTTGTGAAAACAAATCTATCTCCTAAAACACACCCTCCTGTAATTATGGATCAAGTGAATTTATTCACGAATAATGCGATTAATTACACTGCGAGTGTTTCGAATATTATTGATTTTGTTAGGATACTTTGGGAAGCAAGTGTTACGAATAATGGTGGTTATTTCCTTACAGATTTTAGTGAATCAGAAATATTCAATTCCGTTTTACTAGACGTAAAAGATCAGATCCAACTTGTTTTTTCATTTGAAGCTGCTCCAAATACGGAATTTATTTCGTATTCCAATTATATCAGGGTTGATGAAATGTCACTTGGTGATTCATCGCTGTTTGAGGCTTTAGATAAAGGTTCACATAGCCTTTTTACTGAGTTAATGGAAGTAGATTCTAAAACTCCTGTACTTGAATACCAGCCTACAATTCCATCTCATTGTTTTGCGTTACATGTAGAACGTCAAAATAACGAGTTTGAATCTGATAAGTTTGAACAATACCTTCCATTAGAGTACAGTGTTAGCAAAGCAAATGGGGAACCATTACTTTCAAGTGATGAGGTGTTACCAATAATGCCTCAGTCCCCGCAAAGCGCAGTTCCTGAAAAGAATGTGACTTTTGGAAGTGAATTACTCATTTACAAGCATGTGTCGCCAATTAGCGAGGTGAAATGTGATTCGCAACCATATCGTTATAAACATGTCGGTAAAAAGTTTAACGTCCAAGTGGGGTTACGAGATGTTTTTGGGTTCAGAGCAACGTCACTTGGAGAACCATTAACTTTGATTCATCGATATTTTGACAAGTTGGAGCCTGTAAGCTCCTGGCCATATATCAAACTGTCGTATTGGCTAGATAAAGTTAAAGATGGGAAATTAATTTGGAAGCTGAATATCAATGTGTTTGAGAAGGGTGGTAAGTATGAGAAAATTAATTTTGATGAAGCACTTAAGAAGCTTCTTTTAATACAGGATCAAATCAATGAGAAAGATTCGAAAGGTAATATATATCAACGTATACGTTTTTCAATGGAAGGATTTTCTGTTTCAGAAGATAAACTAAGAAGAGAAATGTGTAAAGCGGTTGATTACGCATTGGATCAGTTAGTTAAAAACAAAACAGAGCCGGAAGATTTTGGACTAGAGTTTGAAACCCCTGAAATTATGACTTTACGTACTGTATTGGCACCTTCGATCATGATTAGTCGAGAATCCGAATCCGAGAAGGATTTCTTTGTGCAAGTTCCAGATGCAGATAAGGTCTGGGGAGTGTCTGAAATTAAATCTACAAGATTTACAGTGCCATTAAGGGGAAAAGAAGAAGGTACAACTTGGAAAAATCTTGATGATATTCTTAGAAAAGAAAGTAAGGGACGATATACTATCGGGTTGAGTTCAGGGGAATCTAAGGTCGAAAATACGGAAAAGTTTGCATATATCATTGACACTAGCATGCTTACCTTCGAGGTTACAAATAAGCAACCATTGAGTCGTAAAAACTATTTTGGGTTGGTTCCATACAGTACGCAAAAGTGGAACGGGACATACAAAGGAAACATTATCGATGGCAAGATTGATCTTGATCAGGGATTACGATTAATTCTAGCAAAAATTGACCAGTTATTAACTCCGGAAGGTCTATCAGGGTTTAGACGGGAAGAGATCAAATCTCACATAGAAAAGCTTATACAGAGTAAAAAAATATTGGTTGAGGAAGAGCTTCATGGCAGAGTTGATAACATCGATAATCTGAATGCAAACGTTTCACCCGAAATGCAGGAAGAACTGAGGAAAATACTTCTGGAGAAGGCGAATTACTTCTATGAGTATGATGGAATGATAACTGTTGAATTGGAAAGTGATTACTTGAAAGAGCTTGAAGAATACCGTCTATTGGTTGGAATACCGCAAGTACCGGACTATAATTTGGTTTCCTCAAAACTTGATTGTAGAAATGGAGTACCGAGTTGGACGATTATGTTTGATCAGATCGGAAGTAGTAAATTCATTGAACTCGATTTTACTCCAAAGATCACACATCTCGAATTCGACATTGATAATATATCAGGAGAAAAAGATGTGGAAAAATCAACATGGATTCAATTGCTTCAACCAGTTGATCTTCCTAAAATTAATACGAATCACACTAATGATGATGAGGATAAATGGCCACGTATTTATCGTGAATTCCCACCAAATCCACACTTAAAGAAACATTACGCAAAGCAAGAGTTTGGAGATACAAATAAAGTTGTATGGAAGCGTGAGATTGGACAGTGGTCATATATTATGCACATAGATGATACAGAGTATGATGAAGGAACAGCAAGTCAATATTTCCCAGGAGATGTGTTGCGCATATATCTTTCGACAAGAGAGTCTGACCACATTTCACCATTAACGGATGTGCGTGATTTTGAAGGTTTTATAGCTTATTGGTCTATTAAGTTTTCGTCTAAACAGAAAAATATAAGTAATAATAAGGATTTCATTATTGACCTTTATAATGAACTTACCAAACCGAAACCAGAAGAACTGTATGAATCTAATACTGAGGGAAATCAATACTTTGAGTTAACAAAGAGCAATTCGGATAACTGGACTATAACTCACAAATGTTCCCCATTATTTGAAGTGTTCACAACGGTAGAAAGACTACCAGAAACGAATTTAAAGGTTCTGAAAGTTAAGGTAACAAGTAAAGACTTTAATGTTTTAGGAGAGCCCAAAAAATCCAAGATCCGATCCATAAGATCTGAAGCCGAAGCTTATCGTAATACAGCCGTAAAGAATAAAAGATTTCAGTATGTCACTAATCGCAGTGTATTTTCCACATGGGTTACGCCGCATATAACCTTTTTTAATTCGATACTTAATGAATCCCTTCATGAATCAGTATTCAAGTTGTTTGCCAGTCTTAATTTACCATATAAGGTAACTTCGAAATGGTTGATAGATACTCATGATCTGAACGTTGAACGAAATGCCAAGCTTCCTGTTATTCCAATTGAGCAAATGGAATTTGATGCTAGTAAAACTCATTCTGTAAAATATCAAGAGGAATTTCTATATGACAAGAAATTTGAAGTTTATGATAATGGATATCCTGTGCTAAGTATCACGCTATATGATCATAGTGAAGAGAAGAATAAAGTAGATAGGCCACTGTTAACGATTGCCACGATCTTTAGAAATAAAACGAAAGAGACGATTAGTTTTACAGATAACAATGGCCAAAAAGTTATCTTAGCATGTGAAAAGCATTGGGAAACTAATAAAGGTGATTGTAATGCATTTGTGAAAGCTGTAGCTAAAGAATTTGGAATAATCTTGACAGGTCAAGCAGACAATATTGTAGATCAGATCAAAGGACCTGCTTGGATAAAGCTTGGTAAAGATGGACTGAAGGCAAAGAAAAAAGCTGAAGAAGGTTGGCTAGTTATCGGTGCACTCAGGTCAGAGCAACATAATCCACCACGTGAACACGGACATGTTGTTGTAGTTGTTGAGGGCGCAGTTGCTCATGGTAAATATCCAAGGGCATATTGGGGATCATTAGGTGGTAAACCTCACCAAAACGAGACTATTAATTATTCATGGAGAAAGGCCGATAGGGATAACGTAATTTATGCCGCAATAAAAATTGATTAGAATAACTTGTATCAGTTAACTGAGCTTTCGCTCATTGAAAACTTTGTTTTAAAATATTCATTCTGGTACACTACCTAATCTTTTACTCTAAAAATAAAGCTATATTTGAGGTTTGATTCAAGCCGTTATGATCGAGTTTAACACTATGAAATTAATTGCTTGAAGACTTTCCTCAGAGTAATTACAATCTAAACCCAAACTTAATGACACTTTACGATTTAGCAACTCGACATGTAGGTATTAAAGAGGTACCTGGTATAGCATCTAATGAACTTATTTTGACGATGCTACAATTAGATAATAAATGGCCTGAAGGAGATCACGTTCCTTGGTGCTCCGCGTTTATTAATTATATAGCATGGGCGTTGAGATTACCACGTTCCAAGAGTTTAAGAGCTAGGTCATGGTTAAAAGTAGGTGTTCCTATTACATTAGAAAACGCTGAACCACAAAATGATATTGTGATTCTTACCAGAGGTAAAGGAGAGCAGCCTGGTCCAGACATAATTGATGCTCCAGGACATGTAGGCCTTTTTGCTGGTAGAGAAAATAATAAGATATATATCCTTGGAGGAAATCAATCTAATGAAGTAAACGTAAAAGCATATGACGTAGAAAGAATCTTAGGGATAAGAAGAATTAAATAATTCTTCTTGGCTTTTGTGTGCCGTACATTGTATTTGGTGGACTTGCAACAAAAAAATGGGGAATTAGTTAAGTTAGAGCGCTAAATTACTATTTAGAATTAATCTCCGTATTTATGAGAGGGTGAGATAGCTTATTTTCGATAATACCATGGAGTTGCTACACTTGAGTGGAGAATAGGCCAAGTTAATTGCTGTTCATCAATCAAAAAATCCACCCCCAAAAACTGTCCCAAAAGTGTCCCACTACATCTTGTAAAAGTCTAATTTTCACTACTTTCCGTTATACATGGTTAGTATGTGGTAAGATAAGGTCTCCTATGGGGGCCTTTTCTTTTTTACATAGTTGACTGACTATTAAGTGGTTGCAGTTGCACCTTTTTCAAAGGTAATTGGTTGGAAGGTGAAAATTTGAGTGAAAATGCTATGATGTGTCGCACGAATGTCTCACAAAACCTAAAAAAGTGTCCCACGAATGTCCCATAGGCTCCAATAAATCCTCGGATTATTTTATTAACGCTAAGGTTAAGTAAAAAGAATGACCATATTTTTTACGTAGGTATGGCCTTATTAAAATTTTTGAGGAAATATTTTAATAAGGCTATTGCGCTCAGCTTAGAAAAGGGTGTTAATTTACTCTACGAGTTTATAGTTTGTATTTTTTCCTTTCCCTTCATCTTTCTCCATGATCCCTTTTTGGATAAGGTCATTAATATCCCTTAGGGCCGTGTCTTGTGAGCATTTACAGATTTTTGCCCATTTACTTGTGTTGAGCTTACCAAAAAACGCTCCTTGTAATCTTAAGATCATTTTCCTTTGTCGCTCATTCAAAGCAGTATTTTGGTGTTTTTGCCAAAAATGGGCCTTCCGAATGACTCTTAATAATAGTATTTCACTTTGATGTAGTGTTTCCTGAAGACAAGTGAGGAACCATAGTATCCAGTTGGTGATATCCAGGCGACCTTTTTGAGTCTTTTCCAGTATCTCGTAATACTGTTTTCTTTCGTTTCTAATTTGTACTGACATGGAATAGAAACGCTGCTTGCTTTGATCGGCTCTGGACAATAAAAAGTCCGTGATAGCTCTTGTAATACGGCCGTTTCCATCATCAAAAGGATGAATAGTGATAAACCATAGATGCGCAACAGCTGCTTTAAGAATAGGATCTATTTTTTGATCATCGTTTACCCAATCTAGAAATTGTAACATTTCCTTTTCGATTGATTCTGACGAGGGAGCTTCAAAATGAACTTTTTCTTTTCCCATAGCACCAGAAACAACTTGCATGGGACCATCTTTATCGGTTCTCCATTGTGCAGTTTGAATCTTGTAAGGTCCACTATATCCCATAGGGAATAATGCATGATGCCAACCAAAAAGCCTTTCTTTGGTAAGTGGTTGATCATAGTTGGTCGTAGCATCAATCATCATTTCTACAATTCCATCAATATGTCTATCATTAGGAAGTAGCCCTGGTATATCCATGCCTAATCTTCTGGCAATAGAAGATCTGACCTGTTCAAGATCGAGTATATCTCCTTCAATTTCGTGCGACTTTACAATCTCCCCTGTAAGCATTTCCAGAGATGCTTCACTTCTCAAATCAAACCCAAGACTTTCCATTCGTCCAATAATCTTTCCTTGCTGATAACGAATAGCTGATAATAAGTCTATAATTTTCTCTTTGTCCCAGTGAAAGTCGGGCCAGTCTTTATGTTGGTATATGTATGGCATAGCATTAGTGTTTGCGGTAAATATAAGTGATATTCGCCGCAAATTATGCGGTGAATCAGCGTATTTTTCTCTGCAAACTATATTTTAATGTAAAAAATCCACCCCAAAAAACTGTCCCAAAAGTGTCCCACGACATCTTGTAAAAGTCTAATTTTCACTACTTTCCGTTATACATGGTTAGTATGTGGTAAGATAAGGTCTCCTATGGGGGCCTTTTCTTTTTTTATAAAGTTTTGATTTTCAGTTTATTGAGTTTATCGTCTAGTCTGTCAATTTTGTCAGTATTATCCTCAAATTCTTCTAGTAGATATAGGATAAGTGTACCAATATACCTTGTTATTTAAGTTATTTATCACACATTTATCAGCGTGGGACATAAAATTGAAGGGGTTAAAAGTATGATTTTTCAGCGGCTAAAATGCTCAAAATATTCTTATTGTTTATACTGAACATAGCGTATATCTTTGGAGTGAATTAATAATAGCAATACAATGGTTGAATATCATCATTTACTCTCGGATATCACAAATACTCTCAAAGAAGGGCAAAAACAAGCAGTTTCTCAGGTCAATCAAACATTAGTCGCTACTTATTGGAAAGTAGGTAAATACATTATTGATTTTGAGCAACACGGAATGCAACGTGCTGAATATGGAACCGAACTAATTAGCCAGTTAGCAAAAGATCTCAAAACTCATTTTGGTAGAGGTTTCAGTAAGAGCACTGTGTACAAAATACGACAGCTTTATCAGTGTTATCCAAATTTCCAGACACTGTCTGGAAAATTGAGTTGGTCTCATTATGCAGAGTTGTTGAGTATTTCTGATGATACTGCCAGGTCTTTCTATCTCAAGCAATGTGAATATGAGAACTGGAGTGTAAGGGAATTAAAACGTCAAAGAGATACAGGACTGTTTGAACGTATTGCCCTAAGTAAAAACAAACAAGAAGTTATTGAGATTTCAAAAAAAGGTCATTTACCTGCTCAGCCTAAAGATTTATTGAAAGATCCTTACGTTTTTGAGTTTCTGGATTTACCTAATAAAGAGGTTGTACTTGAAAAAGATATTGAGGCTGCGTTAACGGATAAGCTTGGACATTTTCTTCTAGAGCTAGGAAAAGGGTTTGCCTTTATTGGTAAGCAATATCGTATTACGATTGATAATACGCATTTCTATGTAGACTTGGTGTTCTATCACAGGATTTTAAAATGTTTTGTTCTGATTGATTTGAAAACGGGTAAAGTGAGTCACCAGGATATTGGACAGATGAACCTTTATCTCAATTATTTTCGAATGGAGGAAAACACAGAGGGAGACAATCCTCCAATAGGAATTGTTATGGGTGCAGATAAAAGTGATATTTTAGTAGAATACGCAACAGCAGGAATTGACAATCAACTTTTTGTCAGTAAATATCAATTGTATTTACCCGATAAAGAGGTACTGGAGGCAGAGTTATCTCATTTGTTGGGTAGAGATTGACAGAATGAATGTTACTAAAATGATCAAATTAATCGAAAATCCACCCCAAAAAACTGTCCCAAAAGTGTCCCATGACATCTTGTAAAAGTCTAATTTTCATTACTTTCCGTTATACATGGTTAGTGTGTGGTAAGATAAGGTCTCCTATGGGGGCCTTTTCTTTTGTTTTTAAAGTATTGATAATTAAGCTGTTGATTGAAGTTCTTTTTGTGCTTTAGAACAGTTTTCGAATAAATTTGGGAAGAAAAAAAGAATAGGTTCCACGAGTGTCCCACGCGAAGCAGAAAAGTGTCCCACAAATGTCTCATAGGATTTGATAAATCCTCGGATTATTTTATTAACGCCAAGGCTAAGTAAAAAAAATGGCCATATTTTTTACATAGGTATGGCCTTATTAAAATTTTTGAGGAAATATTTTAATAAGGAGCCTGTGTTCAGGTTGGAAAATATTCACCGCATAATTTGCGGCGAATAAGTGTATTTTTCTCCGCAAACTATAAGTTGATGCGTAAATCTCACGGAAAGACTATCCCTCAAATACCCTGTTAGGGCAGCAAGTATTAATGGAAAGTATACCCCTTTCCTTATTTTAATTACTTGTACCAAAATATATATTTTTGGTACAAGTTAGCTCTATGTAGGACAAAAGACACCATATTACCTTTTAGCTGAAGGATCAATAGTTTCTCTGGAGTTTTGTAATGATCTATGTATAGATTTTTGAGTTTTCTATACATAGATTGATAGGAGTGTATAAGTTTTGGCTAAATCTATAGATAGTGAAGCCATGAGAAGTGATTAGTACTATGGTAAATCCACCTGTGGAGGCCTTTTCTTTTTTACTGACTATCGGATTATACTCAAAAAGTAAACGAGGGTAAAATCCCATCAAAATTACCCTCGTTAAGGAGGAGAAGGTAATCATTACCTTCATTAGCTGTATTATGAACCGTATTGGTTTACTATAATCGCATATTTTGAGGTTATAACTTTGCTTCTTATTTTTATAATCTCAAATAATGCGATTATAAGATGATTCTGATAGAGAAGAACTTTATTTATAACCATCCGGACTGGCCTAACTTTACCTACGACCTGTCTTATTTAACCAATTTGGTAGTCCAGGTGGCAGAGAAGCAAGGGGAATTAAGGGGGCGTTTGAAAGATGTGCAAATTGAACTGACGAATGAGGTCATTACCCAAATTCTTTCAGAGGAATTATTAGCATCTTCGGAGATTGAAGGACAAATCTATGATCGGGAAAGTGCTCGACAGTCTATTGTCAAGGCGATGGGTTTTTCTAAGGTGAAGGGAAAGAGAAATACGGATGGTTATGCGGATGCATTGGCTGATGCGATTATCAACGCAAAAACAGCTTTGATGAAGGAACAACTTTTTCAGTGGCATATAGGACTTTTTCCTAATGCCTTGGATCATACTGGCAAGAAGATGTTGGTAGGACAATTTACCAATGAGCGAATGCTGATATCCAGTGGCGCATTAGGGCATGAGAAGGTACACTTTATGGCTCCCCCTCCTGAACGGGTGAATATGGAAATGAATATGTTTCTATTTTGGTTTAATAGTGAAAACAATATTCACCCTTTTATTAAGGCGGCTATTACGCATTTGTGGTTTGAGGTAATTCATCCCTTTCAGGATGGTAACGGGCGTATTGGTCGTATTCTGATTGATCGAGTTTTGGCAAAGCAGGAAGCTAGTTCATTACGGTTATTCAGTATTTCGGCATATTTGAAGAATCATCGTAGAGAGTATTATGAGCAACTGGAGAAGGCTTCGGTCGGTAACCTGGATATTACGAAGTGGGTGGAGTGGTTTTTAAAGTCCTGTGATCAGGCAATGGATTATGCTAATGAGTCTATCGATAAACTATTGTCCAAGGAGCGTTTCTGGAAGAAGTATGGAGGTCTGAAAATGAATGAAAGACAGTTATCTATGATCAAAAAGCTACTTTCAGAGGAGTTTTTGGGAGACCTGACCACCAAGAAATGGAGCAAAATGATGAAATGTTCCCTGGATACGGCGATTCGTGATATGGATGACTTGATGGAGCAGGGAATACTAAAAGAGATGACCGGTCATAAGCGTAACAGGAAGTTTGCCCTTTGTGAGGTTTGATGAACTAAGTTAATGGTGATAATGAATAAACTATAATTATTAGACGATGAACACGAATTCCCTTGAACTAAATAAAACTATAATTACGTCTGCTGATTTTGACGAACCGAGCATATATTGGCTAATTACTTTTTCAGTAATGCTGATAATCAGTATTCTGAGCATATTTCTGATAGATAATAAGGATTACGATGCGTTAATGATTTGTTTTTTTGTAGTTAGTTTCATTCCATTAATTATTTACTTTTTCCTCTATTTTGAATCAAATGAAATGAAGCAGATTCATGAAGTAATTGGAACACTTGACTACGATAACCATAGCATAAACATTGATGATAAAATAATTCTTCTTTCGGATATTAAGGAGATTAAACTTCACCATAATGATCACCCTGTTAATACCCTATCGTTACCTATAATCTCAAATTTAGTAATTGATAACCCTGATGGGTTTCCGTTGTTTAGAAGAGGAGAATACTTATTGGAAAAAACATATAGCAAACTTTCTATTTCAACAAATACGGATAAAAAATATGAAGTAGGGTTTTATATCGATACGATGGTGAAGGAAAAGATTTTATTGAACTTCATCGATTATTGTTATCTGAATGAAGTTCAATTCATAGAGTTCACCAACGGTAAAAGATCATACCGATTTAAAACTAATTTAAAGTATGACGAAATACAGGAGGTTAAGAAAAAGCATAGTTTGAAAAAATGGATATAGTTTCTTTCCGTTAGGCATCATTAGAATACGGTGAAAAAGACCTCTTGCAGAGACTATTTCTTTGTTGTTTAGGGTACTATTTGAGGAATATGATATCATTTTTAAAAGAAAATATTTAATTTATCCCCTGAACTAAAACTATTCTTTTTGAACTTAAAAAAACTAAACCTTCACGAATGAACCGCCTCTATACCCCTTTTTTCATTCTGCTTTCTTGTTGGGTGCTGAGTGCCTGTAAATACAGCGCATCCAACCAGAATGATACTTTTAGCAGTCCTAAAAGCTTGTTTGTTGATCAAATCAGTTCCTTTACCGCTGGAAAAGTTTCCATTGGAACTGATATTCGAATTAAACTAACAAAGAATATTTCCGATAGCATCAGAACGGTTGCCGTAGAAGATGTTTTTACTTTCTCACCAACGATTAAGGGAAAGGCAGCTTGGCAAGATGATCGTACTCTTGTATTTACTCCTTCTTCACCGCTGCAGAGCAATCATCAATACCATGTTCAGGCTAACCTTAAATCTATTTTTCCTGAGATTGATCCTGAGAGAAGCCAGTTCAAATTTACGTTTGAAACACTGGAGCAAAACTTCTCTTATGAGGTAATCGGATTGAAGGTATATGATCAAACAGATCTGACCCGTGTCAAGCTAGAAGGTATCATTGAAACGGCGGATATTACTCCCTTTGACAAGGTCAAGAAGATGCTTGAAGCTGAGCAGGAAGGAGAGGGTAGAGCGATTGATTGGAAAGTAGGGGGAAAAGCCAATACTTTTCATTTTACCGTAAATGATATTATAAGAGGTAAAGATGACTCTGAAGTGGAGCTTTCCTTTAATGGGGAAGCGATAGGGGTGGATAGAAGTACTGAATATGAAATTGATATTCCAACATTGGATACGTTTGAAGTGACTTCTACGCGTATCGTCAGAGGAAATGAGAATTATATATCGGTTTTATTTTCTGACCCGATTAATAACCGACAAAACCTAAATGGATTAGTAGCTTTCAATAGCACCTCCAAGAAACCACGAATAGTGGTTAATCTCAATGAGCTAAAAGTATATCCGACTCATAAAACTAAAACCCAGGAAGCATTAAAAATCTTTAAAGGGATTGAAAATACGGCAGGGTATAAACTAAAAGAAGACTATACGGCAGCACTGCAATTTGCTCAGATTAAACCGGCCGTTCGTTTGGTGAACAAGGACAACAAGGTCATCATGCCTAACTCCAAAGGATTGGTACTTCCTTTTGAAGCAGTAGGCCTAAAGGCGGTGGATGTTACCGTTATTCGTGTTTTTGAAAATAATATGCTGCAATACTTTCAGACCAATGCGCTGGGAGAATCGAAGCAGTTACGTAGAGTGGCAAAACCGGTTATCCGCAAAACCATTCCACTGAATACTACGGATGTCAATGACTTGAACGCCTGGAATCGATATACCCTTGATCTGGAAGATATCCTGACCACAGAGCAAGGAGCGTTGTATCAGGTAGAAATTGGGTTTAACAAAGCGAATTCTCTTTATTTCTGCGCTGCCAATGAAGCCATTGAAAGCTTGCCACAAGAAGAAGATAACTGGGACGCTGAGGAAGAAACCTCTTATTGGGATGATGTTGAATATTACTATAACCCAAACTATAACTGGCAGGAAAGGGATAATCCTTGTAGTGCCTCTTACTATGGCAGAAGACGCAGTGCAAGTAAAATGATCTTTGCCTCTGATTTGGGAATGATCGCCAAGCAAAGAGATGGAGGTAAAATGGCTGTTTTTGTGACAAACTTACTCAATACATCCCCCCTTTCCGGTGTAGAGGTGGAAGTGTATGATTATCAGCAGCAGCTTATCAATCGAGAAGCAACCGATGGTAATGGAAAAGCCATCATAGAACTCGATAGTAAACCATTCGTTGTCGTGGCTAAGAAAGATAATCAAACGGGTTACTTAAAGGTAGACGATGGTTCTGCTTTATCGCTTAGCAACTTTGACATCACAGGTACACAAGTTCAAAAAGGACTTAAAGGGTTTATCTATGGTGAGAGAGGAGTATGGCGCCCCGGAGATTTTATTCACTTGGGCTTTATGCTGGAAGATACGGAGGGAACACTGCCAGAAAACCACCCTGTGGTGATGGAACTATATAACCCTAGTAACCAACTCGTGTATAGAAAGGTGAATGAGGTATCGGTCGATCACCTGTACCGATTTGACTTTGAGACCCTGGAAGATGCACCTACAGGTTCTTGGCGTGCAGAAGCCAAAGTAGGAGGGGCGGTGTTTTCCAAAACGATCAAAATAGAGACCATCAAACCGAATCGTCTAAAAATAGATTTGTCGTTTCCAAAAGAAACGTTTACCGCCAAAGATCGTGCGATCTCTGGAAACCTAAATGTACGATGGTTAAGTGGTGCCAAGGCAAACAATCTAAAAGCAGAATATGATCTGCTGTTGCGCCCAATGAAAACGACATTCAAGGGGTATGCTAATGTGAGTTTTGACGATGAATCCAAGTCTTTCTCCAGCGATAGAAATCAGGTGTTTGAAGGACGTGTAGACAACGAAGGAAAGGCTAAAATAAATATCAATTTAGGAGGCGTCTCTAAAGCCCCTGGAGCATTAATGGTAAACCTTTATGGTAAAGTGTATGAGGAAGGTGGTGAGTTTAGTATTGGGAATACTTCGGTGCCTTTTTATCCTTATACCTCCTTTGTAGGGGTTAAAGCACCGGAAGGAGATAGAAGAGGTATTCTGCTTACAGACCAGGATCATTCTGTTAGAGTGGTATCGGTTGACGCTGAAGGCAATCCGGTTGACCGAAACAACATTAGTGTAGAACTTTATAAACTGAACTGGAAATGGTGGTGGGATAATTCTTACGACAATATTAGTAATTACCTTTCACGCTCCTATAAATCCCCAATAGCAAAAGGAAAAATTGATACTAGAAACGGAGAAGGGAGCTGGAACCTTCGTGTCAATCATCCGGAATGGGGGAGGTACTACCTGAAAGTAGAAGACCCGGTATCGGGGCATTCTGCAGGACAAGTGGTCTATCTTGATTGGCCAGGATGGGCTGGAAAAGGAAAAAGAGGAGGATTGGATGGCGCGAGTATGCTGGACTTCGGTATTGAAAAAGAAGAGTATAAAGTAGGGGAGCAAATCACCCTGTCGATACCATCCACTCAAGGCAACCGTGTACTGGTCAGTCTGGAGACGGGAAGTGAACAGCTTCAAACATTTTGGGTAGAAACAGAAGAAGGGAATACAACGATTTCTTTTGAAGCTACGCCAGATATGGCGCCTAATATTTATGCGCATATCACGATGATTCAGCCGCATGAACAAACCATCAATGACCTGCCGATTCGACTTTACGGAGTACAGTCCATCAAAGTGATTGATCAGGAGACCGTACTAGAGCCAGTGATTAATATGCCCAAGGAACTTCGTCCGGAACAAACGTATACGGTAGAAGTATCCGAGAAATCGGGAAAAGCCATGGCGTATACCCTAGCCATTGTGGATGAGGGATTGCTGGACATCACCAACTATAAGACGCCTGAACCATGGAGTTCCTTCTATTCAAGAGAAGCCTTAGGAATCAAAACCTGGGATGTTTACGATGATGTGATGGGTGCTTTTTCTGGTAAATTGGAGCATTTACTGGCTATTGGTGGCGATGAGGAGATTGCACCAAAAGATCAAAATGAAACCAACCGCTTCAAGCCTGTCGTGGAGTTCCTTGGTCCGTTCAAGTTGGAGGCTGGAGATAAGATGGTACATACCATCAAGATGCCTCAATACATCGGTAGTGTAAAGACCATGGTGGTAGCAACAGGTAATAATGCTTTTGGTAGCTCCGATCTGGTTACTCCTGTAAAGCAGCCCCTGATGATCTCCGCAACCTTGCCAAGGGTGGCAGGACCTGGAGAAAGTATGAAACTACCGGTCAATGTATTTGCTCTGGAAGATAAGATTAAGGAGGTACAACTTTCTATTGAAACCAGTGGTGCGTTAGTTGCCAAAGGCGCAAAACAACAAAAGGTACGTTTTTATAATGCGGGAGATAAAGTGATTTTCTTTGACCTTGAAGCGAAAGAACTGCTTGGTCAAGGAACGGTGAAAGTGACCGCTAAAAGTGGTGGCATTACCGCTACCTATGATATCAATCTGGATATCATCCCTCGTAATCCAGGAATTACAGTGGTGTCTGATACGCTATTGGATAGTGATGCTAAATGGAGCTATGCTTATCAGCCGATCGGTATTGCCGGAGAAAATAAGGCTTATGTAGAGGTGAGTACCCTTCCTTCCTTGAATATAGAGCAACGATTGGGATACCTGATTCGATACCCTCACGGTTGTGTGGAGCAAACGACTTCTGCCGTTTTTGCGCAGCTGTACCTGGATAAGTTGATGGAATTAACCGATGAGCAAAAAAATGAGATTCAAACCAATGTTGATGCGGGAATCAGTCGCCTAAAAACGTTCCAACTTGGTAATGGAGGATTGTCTTACTGGCCTGGTCAGGAAGAGGCAAATCATTGGGGAACCAATTACGCAGGACACTTCCTGGTAGAAGCCAAGAAAGCAGGGTATGCCGTTCCTGAAGGAATGCTCTCTCAATGGATCAGCTACCAAAGCAATAAGGCTGAAAACTGGACGGCATCCAATGGGGACGGTGATCACGCATTAATTCAGGCTTATCGATTGTATACTTTGGCATTGGCAGAGCAGCCTGCACTAGGGGCTATGAATAGAATGAAGGAAGATCTATCGCTTAGTACTAATGCTAAATGGCGACTGGCACTCGCTTACGCGATTGCTGGTTATAAAGACCAGGCGGAAGTACTGATCGAAGGAGGGAATGAGCTAATTGCTTCTACCTCTGAGGATGCTTATCGTTATACTTATGGCTCAGAAACCAGAGATAAAGCCATGTTGCTGGAGACCCTGACTGTTTTGGATAAAAGGACGCATGCCTTTGAAGTGTTGATGAAGATTGCTTCCAATATGGCGAACAAAGCGCATTGGATGAGTACGCAGACGACAGCCTATAGTATGATAGCAATTGCCAAGTATGCCGCTGAAATAGGAATGGAGGGCGAAACCGATGTATTGGTGAATGTGGATGGAGAAGAAAAGGAGCTTAGCGGAAAAGAGTATCTCTACCAAACAAGTCTTCAAAAGGCTGATAAGAAGACTTCCATTACCTTGAGTAATGAAGGAGGTTCACCGGTCTTTGTACGTGTGATACGTTCTGGGACACCATTAACAGGAACAGAATCGTCAAGCAAAAAGAACTTGTCCATGGAGGTCACCTACGAAGATATGAGTGGCAATGTCCTGGATGTTACACAACTAAAGCAAGGTACCAGCTTTAAAGCGATTGTATCGGTGAAAAATCCAGGTGTTAATGGTCATTACAAGGATATGGCACTTACGCAAATATTCCCTTCGGGTTGGGAAATTATCAACACCCGTTTGGATGGTTCCATGGCATTGAGTACAACAGACTACATGGACATACGTGATGACCGAGTGATGCACTATTTTGACTTGAAGAAAAATGAAGTAGCCGAGTTTGAAGTATTACTGAATGCTTCTTATCAGGGGAAATATTATCTCCCTGCGGTGACTTCTGCAGCCATGTATGACAATACGATTTATGCGACTAAGGCAGGGCAATGGGTTACGGTTGTGCCTGAACAATAAATCTTATTGATTGGCATTACTAATTATAAATTATCCCATATCAACATTTCGTGATAGAATCATGATTTTTGTATTAGAATGGGGGGCATTGTATCAAAAATGGCCTAAGTACTGGTCCTAGTGTCCTCGCTAGGACCTTAGGCATTATTTGAGCGTCTTCGCTCTGGTTGTATAAACTTGAGCGTGGACGCTCCTATTATATTATAGTCTTTGCGAGGACGCAAAGACCAGTGTCTACTTTTTCCTTAAGCGTACAGCATTGAGCATGCTTTACAAAATGCTATAAATTCATAAGTCATTTTTTCTACTAAACAAGCTTTCAACAACGCACATGCAAACCTTATTTATTTTTCTGCGAAGGCATAAAATCAAACTGGCATTAGCACTGGCTATTCCGTGTATGATTTTAATGATACCTCTTCCTTCTCCGCTCTTCCAGAATCCCTATGTGACTACGCTGGAATCTGCAGAAGGGGATTTGCTTGGAGCCGTGATTGCAGAGGATCAACAGTGGCGTTTTCCAGCATCAGATTCTATACCTCAAAAGTTCGAAACGGCGCTTCTCTTATTTGAAGATGAATATTTCTACTATCATGTAGGTGTCAATCCGGTCTCCATTTTCAGAGCGATTCATCAAAATTTTCTGGCAGGGAGAATTGTGAGTGGAGGAAGTACCATTAGTATGCAAACGGTAAGGATGGCGTATGGCAATCAAAAGCGAACGTATCCGCAGAAGTTTTTGGAACTATTGGCAGCGTTAAAATTAGAACTTTACTATAGCAAAAAGGAAATTCTTCAACAATATGCCGACCATGCTCCTTTTGGAGGAAATATTATTGGATTAAAAGCTGCTTCCTACCGATACTTTGGTCGTCCTGCGCATAAACTATCCTGGGCAGAAACGGCCATGCTTGCCGTTTTACCCAACAACCCTGCTTCGATTTTCCCCGGAAAAAATCAGGAGCGCCTCAAGGAAAAGAGAGATCAATTACTTCATAAACTCAATGAAAGAGGGTTTCTGTCTCAAGATGAGCTTTACCTTGCCAAGCAAGAGCAGCTTCCTTCTTCCCCTAAACCGTTGCCCCAATTGGCCTACCATTTATTGCGAAGGGGCATCAATGAGGGGCACAAAGGGAGTAATATAAAAAGTACCCTACAAACCTATTTGCAAAAAGAAGCCAGCAGGAAACTCAATCGCTATAGCCGCAAGATGAAATACAATCAAGTCCACAATGCGGCAGCCATTATTTTAGATATTTCTTCAGGGAATACCCTTGCGTATGTAGGTAACACATCTTCTACTATGGGTGATCATGGACAACATGTCGATATCATTACTTCCAGACGATCTCCCGGCAGTCTTCTGAAGCCTATTCTATATGCAGCAGCCTTGGATGAGGGACTGATGATGCCCAAGCAACTGTTACCGGACAAGCCCTTATTTTATAAAGGGTTTACGCCCAGGAACTTTGACAAGGCCTATAGAGGAATGGTACCCGCCGATGATGCCCTCGTAAGTAGTTTGAATGTTCCCTTTGTTCATCTTTTGATTGAATATGGTCATGAGAAGTTTCATCAAAAGCTGCAGGAGGTGGGGTTTACCCACTTTAACCAGCCTGCCGACCATTACGGATTGTCTATGATTTTGGGAGGTGGTGAAACGTCTCTTTGGGAAATAAGCGCCGTATATGCCAGCATGGTGAGGGCCTTTCAGAACTACACGGAACGCCCTTTACATAAATGGTATGCTCAAGAAGATTATCACCCGAATTATTATACCCCAACGACTCCGAAAAATGAGCAATTATCCAAAGATGGTCCGTTGCGTGTGTTATCGATAAGGTATGCGCTGGAAGCCATGCAACGTGTAGAGCGACCAGATCAGGAAGCAGGGTGGAAATACTACGGATCGGCAAGAAATATAGCCTGGAAAACGGGGACCAGCTTTGGTCATCGGGATGCCTGGGCGATTGGAGTAAACGGAAAATATCTTGTAGGGGTATGGATTGGAAATGCAGACGGGGAAGGAAGGCCAGGGCTGACGGGAGTAAGCGCTGCAGCACCATTGATGTTTGATCTATTTTCGCTTGTACAAGGCTCTTTAGAGTTGGAAGAATACTATGGAGAAGAGATAATGGTGTGTAAGCAAAGTGGGATGCTGGCCTCCAAAAACTGCCCGGACGCTTACCCTATGCAATTAGAAACCTATATGACTAAAGGGAATCAGTGCCAGTATCATAAGGTATTGCATCTGAACAAGGAAGCGACGCATCAGGTCAATAGCAGTTGCTACGCCATTGGGGAGATGGTGAATCAAGAGTGGTTTATTCTACCCCCTGTGGAGGCATGGTATTACCAACGTTTTCACCCTGAATATAAAAATGTTCCCCCTTTCTTATCGCATTGTAAGCAAACCGACAGTAAAACCTATTTTGATCTTATTTATCCCCATAGCTACCGAAAGGTCCATATTCCAATCGACCAGGAAGGACAACGAGGACATGCCGTCTTTGAGGCTGCCCATGAGGATGCCTCCACCAATATCTATTGGCATATTGATAATCAGTATCTGGGCTCTACGAAAAGTACGCATCAAATAGCAGTACAGGCTCCAAAAGGGGTACATTTGCTGACGCTGGTCGATGATCTGGGCAACGAAATTAAGCAAGAGTTTGAGGTGGTGGACTAAGTAGGCCAATCGCATCAGGAGCTTCATGAGGTTCATATATCTTGAAGCCTTCTAAATACTGGTCCTAGCGTCCTCGCTAGGATCTTAAACATAATAGGAGCGTCCTCGCTCCGGTTACATAAGCTTGAGCGTGGACGCTCTCATTATGTTTTGGTCTTTGCGAGGACGTAAAAACCAGTTTCTACGATTCCTTTAAGTTAGTAGTATAAATAGGGCTATCAGTGTGTCCAAAGCGTTGGGATATGCACAAATTAGTTCAAATCAGTAGGCAGAGCAAGATGGTTAAAGTGCATAAATGAACTAAGTTTATTAGAGCTGAAAGTAAAAGCATGGCATTATATCAATTACACCTAACAGTTGTTCCAAGGAAAGGATTATTACTAAAACATGGGGGAATACCTGATCAAGTTACAGTTCAAATTAAGGATGGCTGCTTTTACCCTATGACAGAAGGTTATTGGAGCTTATTAGAAGTTGAGCCGAGAGGGATTAGTCATGAAATCGATCGAATGGTAGATAGAGGGAATTTTGGTAATGACGAATTTTGGCTCAATTGGAAAACTTATACTGATAAGGTAGATAATGATGCTTCATTGACAATCAATAAGGAAACAGGTAAAGTAGAAGAATTGTATTTTAGAGCAGATCTACGAGAGGTTAGGTTAGTCTTTCTTATGGAGATGATAGAATTGGGGAGGAAGTATGATTGGCTATTTATGGACATTAAAGGGAACTTAGTGAATCCGAATTGGGATGAAATAAAGGATCTAATCAGTAAATGGAATAAAGTGGGATTCTTAAAAAATGCTTCCATATGAATACTCAAAATGGCCTAAGATAGGAGATGCCGTGAAGTGTAATATCGCTTATTACAGGTTTGAGGATTGACAAATTGGCTTGAGGTGGAGGTGTTACAAATTGCTGGAGAAATAGAAAAGTTAACGGACGGGTTTGTACCCCCAAACCCGTCTGAATCATTATTTCAAAAAGCTCTTAAAGACTTATCTTATGAGAACTATAAGTAGAACCCTTTCAGGATATCTGTTACTGTTGATTTTTTCTTGTACAGAAACTAAAAAGGAACATACGGAATATGCTATTCGTACAACCCATAAAGCATATCCTAATAAGTCAAACGCAGATAGGATAAAGCGAAATAGTCCTAAACTAATATTCTTTGAACACAATTTTGAGAAGGACTTGGTGGCTTATGCTTATAATCAAAACCAGGTATTTGAAGAAGAGATTTTAGAAACTAGAGCTGTATTGGGATTAGCGAATCACTTGCAGGTACCGGATACGGCGAAGTATGCTTATATAAGTATTAATAATGGCCCAGTAGTATTCATTGACCTGGACAGTAATACTAACTTTATAGGAGTAAGATATTATAAGGACAGTTTACTGAATATACACGTATACGAGAAAGTACGGTTTTATTACTAGTCTAAATACTGGTCCTAGCGTCCTCGCTAGGACCTCAAGCATAATAGGAGCGTCCTCGCTCCAGTTGTACAAGCCTGAGCCGGTTGTTTCAGCTGCAGAGATTAGAAGGATATATGATTCCGCAGACCACGACAAGAGAAACCCGAAAGTCCATAGAAGTAAGACGGCCTTCCAACGCTTCACAAAATTTCTTACTACCTTGCACAAAAATTAACCATAATATGAAAAATACATCAGTAATCAAGAAGCTTAAGGAGCAGTCTCCTATCGTTCATAATATCACCAACTATGTGGTCATGAACAATACGGCGAATGCTTTATTGGCTATAGGTGCATCTCCTATTATGGCGCATGCTCCTCAAGAAATGGAAGATATGGTTTCCATCTCCTCTTCTTTGGTGATCAATATGGGGACGCTCAGTGAAAAGTGGGTGGAGGCCATGGTATTAGCCATTAAGAAAGCGAAAGAAACGGGTACTCCTTGTGTGTTTGACCCGGTAGGGGTTGGTGCCTCAAAATATAGAATGGAAACCGCCAAGAGAATTATAGAAGCAGCTACCCCTGAGGTGATCCGTGGAAATGCTTCTGAGATTATGGCATTGGCACAAGTGACGGGCAGTTCCAAAGGTGTAGATAGTACGATGGATTCTCAGGATGCCATTGAGGCAGCAAAAAGCCTATCGAAAGAACTAAACAATACCGTTGTGATTAGTGGTGCCGTGGATTATATCATCACACAAGATAAGGTGAGTGAGGTAGAAGGAGGAAGTCCAATGATGACGAGAGTGACCGGTATGGGGTGTACCTCTACGAGTATTGTGGGGGCTTGCATTGCCGTGGAAGAGGATAGGCATCAAGCAGCCGTCGCGGCCATGGAACTGATGAGTGAGGCAGGAAGCAGAACAGCAGCAATTGCGAAAGGTCCTGGAAGTTTCCAAATGAACTTTTTAGATAGTTTATACCAAATCCTTCAGGAAGCATGAGTATAATAGACTACTCTTTAATGTATGTCACGGATGATAGAATCACGGATGATAATGCGTTTTTTGAGATTTTGGAAGCAACCTTAAAAGGAGGTACGACGATTGTTCAGCTCAGGGAAAAGCAGTTGCATACCAGGGCTTTTTACCATCGAGCAGTAGAGTCGAAAAGGCTATGTGATTTGTACGGTATTCCATTAATTGTCAACGATAGAATAGATATTGCGCTGGCAGTGGATGCCCATGGGGTGCATATTGGTCAAAAGGATTTGCCCGTTGCCATGGCCAGAGAGTTACTGCAGGCGAACAAGATTATAGGCCTGTCAGTGAGTAATGTACAGCAAGCGCATGAAGCCAATGCTTTAGCAGTAGACTATATAGGGCTATCTCCTATTTTTGGGACGTTTACCAAAACGGCAGACTTGGACCCTCCTTTAGGAATCGAAGGGTTGAAAGTGATCCGGGAAGTATCTTCAAAACCTATTGTAAGCATAGGTGGTGTCGATAAAGGGAATGCTGCAGAAGTGATGACCAATGGCTCTGACGGTATTGCGGTTGTATCGGCCATTTCTAAAGCGGATAATCCGGAAAATGCTACCCGGGAATTAAGGAAAGTGCTATCCATTTAGGTTGAAAGGCTGATTATATACCAGAAAACTAGTCGTAGGATTTTCCTACGATCCATCAGCCCAACAACTGGTCGTAGGATTTTCCTACGACCAACCAGCGTTTTTATCGAGGCTCCTGCTTACGACTAGTGAAGAGTGGAGGGAAAAACACCCATTCAAATTCTACCTGAATATATACCCATGAATAAACAACTGGAAGCATATCTAAGAGGTGTCAATATTTTTTCAGAAGAGGAAATTAAAGCGATGCCTAATTACTTTAAACCTCTTAAACTTCAGAAAGGTGATTACTTTATTCGTGAAGGACAGGTGTGTAAGAAGGTAGGGTTTATTGTATCCGGTATATTAAGACATTATTATGTCTCCAGTAAGGAGGAAGAGGTCACCTATTGCTTGGCTTTTCCGGGAACTCTATCAGCAGCTTACTCTTCCTGGCTTACCCAACAGAAAACCTTTGAGAGTATTCAGGCCATTACAGAGGTAACATTATGGGTGATCAATAAGGATGATTTTATCCGTTTGGAGGAATCCAGCGAAAATTGGTTGCGTTTTTCTAAAGTATTGGCAGAGGGTTCTTATCTGGAGATGGAGAAGCGTATGTTGCTGTTGCAGAAAGAAACGGCAGAGAAAAGGTATGAGGATCTGATCAATAATTATCCGGACTATTTACAGCATATCCCCTTGAAGTACCTGGCGTCTTATTTAGGTATAACCCAACGTCATCTTAGTAGACTGAGATCAAAAAAATCCTTTTAGACATTTGTCCTATAAGCTCTTAGGGGAATACTATAATTTTGCTTCATAATAATGAAATAAAATAGTTATGAAAACGACGATAGTATTTGCACACCCTTGGCATGGTAGTTTTAACAAAGCGATTCTAGATACGATTACGAATAAATTGGAAGCTAACTCCAAAGAATACCAAGTAATTGATTTGAATAAGGATAACTTTGACCCTGTGTTAAGAGAGAAAGATCTTGCGTTATACGCTAAAGGGCAAACGACGGATGAATTGGTGATCAAGTATCAGGAGATGTTGAAAAATACGGAAGAGTTGATTTTTGTCTTTCCAATCTGGTGGTATGATATTCCAGCTATTCTTAAGGGTTTTATTGATAAAGTAATGTTGAAGGATTTCTCTTATGTGGAAACAAAGACAGGACTTAAAGGACTTTTGACACATATCAAGAAAACCAAAGTGATTACGACCTCAGAGGTGCCAACATGGTACTTAACACTATTAGGAGGAAATACCATTAAGAAAACGTTTATAAAAGCTTCCCTAAAAGGGATTGGATTAAAAAAAGTACAGTGGTTGAACCACGGGCAAACCTCTTCAGGAAAGGATGAAAAGAGATCAGGATTTTTGAAAAAGGTGGAAAAGCTTTTCTAGTATACATATTAATTCTATAACTGGTCGTAGGATTTTCCTATGACCCATCAGCGTTTTTATTGAGGCTCTAGCCTCGAGTACTATACGTGATACGAGGCTGGAGCCTTGATAAAAGCGCTTTTAAGTCGTAAGCAGGAGCTTACGACTAGTGGAGGAATCAAGAGGTGTTTAGTGTTTTTTATAAAATTCTGATATTTTTGCGGCAAACAAACACTTTCAATCCGTAATTGTCAGAACTAACAGTAATGAAAAACTTTATAGCTGTACTGTTTACAGTACTTATGAGTACCCAAATGTTTGCACAAGAGATCGCTCTTGATACCGCGAAACAATTGGAGGAAGTAATCATCAATTATCAGGCAGATCAAAAAACGCCGGTCACTTACCAGAATATAAAATCAGCAGAACTGAAGCTAAAATCGGTAGGGCAGGAACCATCCTTTTTACTGGCCGAAACACCTTCTGTTACCAACTATTCTGATGGAGGTGGCTCTCAGGGATATTCGTACTTTAGATTAAGGGGAATTGATCAGGTAAGAATCAATATGACGTTTGACGGTGTTCCGTTGAATGATCCCCAAGATCAAGGAACTTATCTATCCAATTACCCTGATTTACTTAATTCAGTCAGTAAGATTCAAATCCAAAGAGGCGTTGGACTATCCCAAAATGGCGTGGCAAGTTATGGAGGTAGTGTACAGCTGTACTCGCCTAATCTACGCGACCCCAAAAAAGCTACAGTAGGATTAGGCTATGGTTCTTTCAATAGCTTAAGAGCTTTTGGAGAGTACAACAGTGGAGTGAAAAATAACAAAGCCTTTTATGTGAGAGCGTCTCAAGTTTATTCGGATGGGTATAAATATCACGCTTCCAACAATTCGAGCTCCATTTTTATGAAGGGAGGGATTTTTAAGGAAAAGTCGACCTGGAAAATGAGTGTGTTGGCAGGACAGCAACGAAACGGTATGGCTTGGTTAGGAGTGAGCGACTCCCTGATCAATATCGATAGAAGAACCAATGCGAATGCAGAGCAGGAAACAGACCGAGTTTTCCAAGGCCTTGCGCAAGTGCAAAACACTTGGCAAATCAGCCCTTCTTCTTTTCTGGAGTCCAGTGTATACTATACTTATCTGAAAGGGGATTATGACTTTGATTTTAATAATTTCCTAGGATTTCCATCTACAGAGGAGCTGTACAATTATGCCTTTGAGTCAGATCTTGTAGGGGCTTTTAGTAATTATACGTACACAAGAGATCGCCTTTCCTGGACAACAGGATTTCACGGAAACCTATATAATAAAAGACATATAGGAAGTGAAAAAGAACTAGGTCAGCTGTACAAGAATACCGGCTTCAAAAATGAAGTGAGCGTCTTCACCAAAGCAGAATATAAGGTCAATTGGTTGACATTTTTTGCCGATATCCAATACCGTTATGTAACCTTTGATTACGAAGGAGCGATTCCTTTTGAAAAATTGGATTGGGATTTTATCAGTCCAAAAGCGGGTATTAGTGCTACTTTGAACAGCAATTCAACCTTGTACTACAGTGTCGGAGGCACAGGAAGAGAGCCTACACGAAATGATATGTTCGGAGGAAATGACGATTTACTGGCTGACGAGTCAGGAAATCCACTGCTATTTAATACGGAGGCAGAGTATGTGATTGATCAGGAACTAGGATTCAGGTATCAGGCTCAAAAGTTGAATGTTAACTTCAATCTTTACTACATGGATTTCCAAAATGAAATCGTGTTGGATGGTAAATTTGGCCCTAACGGATTGGCGTTGACCAATAATGTGGAGAAAAGTATTCGAACAGGAGCAGAACTAACGGCTGCCTATAAGATCAATGAAAACTTTTCATTAATCAATAACTCTTCGTTCAACTATAGTAGAATAAAAGAACAATCGGAGACCTTCAGTCCAATATTGACACCAGCAGTGATTGTCAATCAGGAAGTCGTATACCATAACAACAACTTCACCTTAGGGGTATCGGCCAGATATCAGGATGCTTCTTATATTGATTTTGCCAATAGCGAAAAGGTAGAGGGATATGTTTTGGTGAATAGTAGAGCAAGTTACAACTTCAATAAATTACAGGTTTCCCTATTCTTGAATAATATCACCAATACGGAATATTTCAATCAGGGATATGTAGACTATGATGGCAGTACAAAATACTTTGTACAGGCACCAATGAACTTTTATACGTCCGTGCAGTATAGTTTTTAATTTGTGTAGAAACTGGTCGTAGCTATTAAGTTTGAATAAATAATCGTCATACTACTAAATAGCTTTGTTGAGGGCACTGCGTGCCGTTGAGTGGAGCTTCGCTCCGTTGAGTAGTGCTTTGCACTGTTGAGTTTTTAACGTGTGCTATATCTCAACGTGCGGAGCACATCTCAACGGCACGCAGTGCTACTCAACCAGCGACGCAAGTCGCCTCAACTGTCGGTTATTTATTCAAACTTAATTAATCACTAAAGATTGGTGTATTAAATACAGGTCTATGTAGCTTCTAAAGACGATAAATACGATGAAAAATTTGATCAAAGGCACCTTCCTTATTGTCACCTTCCTTAGTTTTTTTATTGGAGAAGCTGTCGCTCAGGACACACTAATGCAGCGAAGAAGGGACTTAGTAGTTTCCTTATATCCTTATTTGCCGAATGCCAGTGATCTGTATTGGAAGATAGAAAGAGCTTTTGAAGAAAAGCATCCGGAAATCAACCTGCAGATTCAACTGAATACGGTCGATTATTACTCACAGGATAGTGTCAACAGAAAGGGGATCAGCTTTGACGAAGCGGATGTGTATGAGCTGGACTGTGTTTTTCTGGAAGAGTTTATCCAAAGTGGCAAAATCCAAAAGATTCCTGCTACGTATCAGCAACGTATGGAAGACTATCTTCCGATGGCTAGTATCGCCGTAAAGGACAGTAGCTGGTATGGGGTCCCTCATTGGGTTTGTGGAAACTTTATGTATTACAAAAAGGGCGACCAGGAAGTTGATAACGTTTCTAACTTGGATGAGTTAGAAAAAGTATTGGAAAATAGCTCATCCAAAGACGGTTTATTGATCGACCTAAAGGGGAGTTCTACCATTGGAGAACTCTACCTGGATGCGCTTTTTGACGAACTGGAGGATTATGAATCGGCAAAGTCTTACTTATCGTCTGATCATATCAATACCACAGCCGTAAACAACTTGAATAGATTGCTTGCATTAACAGCAGATAGCTTGGGTAGAATAGATAATTACCACAATCGCTTGGGATATTATGCAAGGGAGTTTACAAAGAAGGAAGGGCGTGTGTATGTGGGGTATGCGGAAGCAAGTTATTATATGGTGACAGAGCAGTTGCAATCTTGCTCTCTGGAAGATAGCTGTCTGCAAACCGAGGAGGTTAAAGTAGGGGAGTGGTCAATTTCTAATAATGGCTCAACACCTATCGGATGGGTAGACCTGTTGGTGATTGATGCTAAGGTAAAGGACCAAAAGCTGGAGGATGCCCAAACCTTTATACAGTTTATGATGGAAGATGAGACCTATAAGTCCATCTTGATGCCCGGGTGGAATGAGGCACCCCGTTATATTCTACCTGCTAAAGAGCACCTCTATTCAGACCATGAGTTACTGGAGAGTGCCCCGCTTTACAAACAGTTTTATCCGATTATTAAGAAGGCGATTCCTGTTTCTGATATGGGATTAAATCATGCTTTGAGGACAATAGGAGAAAAGCTGGATAAGGAGTTGTTGACGCAGTAAAGAGGGGAAGCGATCTGAACGACATCCATAAAAAAAAGGCTAGCCGATCAACGGCTAGCCTTTTTTTAAAAGATTATTCTGCTTTATTATTGCTCAATCCCTTCTTCTTCCAAAGCATCGATTTTCTCTAGCTCCTCTTTTTCTGGTAGAGGCTCAGAGTGTTTCGGTAGGATTAAGTTAAGAACAATACCTACCAGTGAAGCCAAACCAATACCGGAAAGTGAGAAGTTGCCGAATGAGATGGCAGCCCCTCCAATACCTATGGTAAGGATTACTGAGATAATTACCTGATTTCTGGTCTTGTTAAAGTCTGTATGTGACTCTACCAATGTTTTGATCCCTACACTCGTAATCATACCGAAAAGGAGGATCATAATACCGCCCAATACTGAGGTTGGAATGGTTTTTAGCAAACCACTCACTTTTCCGATCAGGGAGAACAGGACGGCCACAATCGCCGAGATTCTTAGAATACGTGGATTGGTGATTTTCGTAAGAGAGATCGCTCCGGTAACTTCTGAGTAAGTTGTGTTCGGAGGTCCACCAAGGAATCCGGCAACAGCAGTGGCTACCCCATCCCCAAGCATGGTGCGGTGTAGTCCTGGCTCTTTAACAAAGTCTTTCTTGGCTACAGCACTGATCGCATACATGTCACCGATATGCTCAATTAGGGGAGCAAAGGCTACCGGAATCATATACAAGATGGCATGGTAATTAAACTCAGGAGCAGTCAGGGCAGGGAAGGAGAACCATGCGGCCTCTTTAAGAGGAGTGAAGTCTACGATGCCAAGGCCAAAAGCCGTGAAGTACCCGACAATGATCCCGACGAAAATAGGAATCAGTTTTAGGATGCCTTTGCCGTAAACGACTGCAAAGATCGCAGTGGCTAATGAGGCAATTGCTACAATCCAGTTGGATTTGGCCATGTCGATAGCAACAGGTGCCAGAGAAAGACCGATAACCATAATTACTGGTCCCACAACGACAGCAGGGAAGAAGCGCTCGATGATCTTTTGTCCATATCCTTTGACAAGGGCAGAAGCGATCCCATAAACGAGTCCGACCGCTATCAACCCTGACAATGTACCGGCATAGCCGTATAACTTAGTGCTTTCTACAATTGGCGCAATAAAAGCAAAGCTACTGCCAATAAATACAGGGACTTTGCCTTTGGTAATCAAGTGAAATATGAGTGTTCCGACCCCTGCGGTAAAAAGTGCGACGGCAGGGTCTATGCCAATGAGTAAGGGAACAAGTACGGTTGCCCCAAAGGCAACAAACAAGAACTGCGTACCCAACAGGGTATCTTTCAGTAGATTGCTATTTGTATTGGTGAAGTTGTTTTGCATACGCTCCATAGTTATTTGGATCACAAAATTAAGGGTATGGTGAAAGATTAGGAAGCGCCGTTAGTATGCACTAACATATATTAGATTATATTGAGAGTAGGTAGGATTTTTTTGATGAAGGATGAAGTGCAGAAAAAAATTGAGCAGTGAAGACCGAGGTCACCATATCCGTTTTGGTTTATGCATAACTTGTCATTATGAATATTTTTTAGAGGGTATAGCCTATAAATAACATTAGTATGACACAGACAACCATTACATCACAAACCAAAACAGAGGAGATTTTTAATGCAATTTCCCATGGGATTACAGCTGTGGCTTCCATCTCAGCCTTGACGATACTCATTATTTTTGGGGCCATGAGTGACAAGGACTGGAGCTTATTCAGTGCTTTGTTCTATGGCATCAGCTTGGTGTTGCTGTATACTTTTTCAACACTCTATCACGGGATACAGCATAGCAAAACGAAAAGGGTTTTTAATATCTTGGACCATTGTGGAATATTCCTTCTTATTGCTGGAACGTATACACCTGTATTACTGGTAAGTATAGGCGGCGCTACAGGGTGGACATTCTTTGGGATACAATGGGGACTGGCAGTCATTGGGATTATCCTGAAAACCTTCTATACCGGAAAGTACAACCTCATTTCAACATTGATGTATGCGGTGATGGGATGGTTGATTGTTCTCAAGATAGATTTGCTAAAAGAGCTACTGCCGATACCTGCCTTTTGGCTATTGACAGCGGGGGGATTAGCTTATACAGTGGGCATTGTTTTTTACTTGTTGGATAAAAAAATTAAGCTAGGACATTTTATTTGGCACCTATTTGTGATGGCCGGAAGTATTCTTCACTTTTTGATGATTGCATTGTATGTGATTAATTAGCAAATACTATTTTTAGGAGTGACTTCCCCTTTTCTATGAGAGTTGTTTTACTACTAAAAGCTTGCATGAAATCATATCTTTTGGAATAAAATTAGAGAAGTTTTATTCTTAAAATCTAGACTTCAAACAAGCTTTTACTGATTTTGATCGTAAATGTTTATTTTGTGAAAATCATATTCAAATTTAATATGAACTGAATGTAGCTATTTATCAAATCCAAACGAACTCTTAATGAAAACCAAAACTATAATGAAAACACTTTTTAGCACGCTACTTATTTTCACTTCACTGACGTTATTAGCCAAAGACCCTGTAAATGATCGTCAATTATTTTTGGACAAGGTTTTTAAAACACTAGAAGAGAATGTTGCTAATCCGATATGGTTAGAGGGGGAAGACTATCAAACCTTCAAAGCAAAAATGTATGCAGAAGAGACTCTATCATTGGAAGAAGGTGATTTCTATAAGGCATTCAATAAAGGCTGTAACAACCTTTCTTTTACGCATTTCTATTTAATATCTAAAAATTCGTCAGCTGCGGAAAATTCCGAAGCGATAAAAGAAGAACCAAAATTATTATCATGGAAGCCTTTAGGTGAAAGTATAGCCTATTTGGATGTTCGATCATTTGCGGGAGGTGCCCAGCAGATGATGACGGCATTGCAAGAGATTGGAACCGACACTTACAAAAACTTGATTATTGACCTGAGGTATAATGGAGGAGGCTCTTTGGATGCCCCCGTTATTCTGGGACAGTTTCTGACCAATAAGCCGATAGATGCAGGCGTATATCTTACCCGTAAGTGGTTTACCAAAAACAATGCATCAGCTACTGTAGAGGACATTGGGACATTTCCGTACTTAACGGATTTTACCTATCAAGGGATTATGAAGATGTTTGCAGAGGAAGCGGCTTTTCGTATGGTGGTACCAGGGCATGAACGTCCTGTTTTTAAAGGAAAAGTATTTGTCTTGGTAAATCAGTATACGGCCAGTGCTTGCGAACCGCTGATCTATCTTTTAAAGAAGGAAAAGATCGCAACGTTGGTGGGGAGTGCATCTGCTGGTGCGATGCTGAGTGCTAACGCATTTACCATTAATGAGGATTACGATGTTTTTGTCCCCGTATCAGATTACCAAACCTATGATGGAATTCGCTTGGATAAGGTAGGGGTACAACCCAATATCGCAATCGAAGCGGATAAAGCATTGGAACTTGTTTTAGAACAGTTACAGCAATAAGCTGTGTATAATATATTAGCTATGATAAGGCATTCCATTTTCTTTTAGAAGAAAACGGAATGCCTTATTAATTTGGGTAGTATTGTCCTTTATTTTTAAAAAAACACACATTTAAAGCGACTGTATAGTTAGCAATCAATACATTTATTACGTAATTGTAATAAGTTAGTACAATAGTGAAACAATATTTTCATTAACCGAGTTAATAGTTGAATTCTTTATGTTTTAACGATTCAACAGCAGTTCATGAAAAAACTTTTTCCTATCCTATTTTTATTAGTATTCACGGCGAGTTCCTGTTCTTATTTGCCGGAAAAGGTGAATTATTCTCCTACGGGAATTTCTATCTCTGAAAATACAGAGTATATCCAAATGACTTCTGAGGATATAGTCTCAGATCGTGCCTTGATCTATGTCCCAGGCTCTGGGGTAGATCCCCACGCTTATATGTCTTTGATGGAGAATGTGGTAAGGGCTGGTAATACGGTATTGATTCTGAAAATGCCTGCCAACCTGGCCATCTTGGAGTGGAAAAAGCCTTTGGAGATCGTAGAGGAGATGAAGGAGTTTAAGACCTGGTATATTGCAGGACATTCTTTGGGAGGAGTGACGTCTCAAATCTTAATTCATTCCTATCCGGATGTTTTCAATGGATTAATCGTACTAGGGGTATACCCTTCAGATGGACATTCCTTGGCAGATTGGGATCGCAATGTACTTTCCATTTATGCAGATAACGATGAGTTGGCTTCCGTAGAAGAGGTAGAGGAAAATAAACCTTACTTACCTACCCCTATAACGCTTGAAAGTATTGAGGACATGGATGCTCTTGAGGTAAGTCAGCCCTCTACGATTTACTATATGATTGAGGGAGGAAACCACGCTTTATTCGGAAACTATGGAGCACAAACCGGAGATGGAGTCGCAACCATTTCATTGGAAGAACAGCAGCGTCAGACAAGTACATTGATCAACAAATTTATCGATTGGAATGAGAACCGTTAAGCAATTTGGATTTATCCTGGGAGTATTGATGACAATATTTGCAGGTGCAGGGCAATTGCATGCCCAACATATAGAAGTAAAGGCAAGTTATATGCAAGGAGTAGCTTACAATGATGCCGCAGGCTTTTTTGGTGGGGGTAGTGAACTGTCCATAGATTATCTATTGAAAAGAAACGGCTATCAGTTCAATGCCGGAGTCGATGGTCGTATCGTGCAATGGGGACGACAAGTCAATCTCGCTTTTGGAGCGATCAAGGAAGTAGGAAAGAATATTGAAGTAGGGGCAGAGCTGCAAAGTGGTCTGGCGCTATTCCGCCCTTCAAGCCTTGGCGTATACGGAGGAAGTATCAAGGCGAATTACCTTTTCTTAAATAAAGAAAGCTGGAAGGCAGGAGTGGGCGTAGAAGCTCGATTGACCTCTAGTCCGGGGTATAAAGAATACAGTCAGGTACATACGTTAGTAGAGGTGCCAATAGGGTTGTTTATTCGTTTGTAGAGGAAATGATTAGCTGTGAATAATTAACCGACAGTTGAGGCGGCTTACGCCGCTGGTTGAGTGACACTGCGTGTCGTTGAGAAGTCCTTCGGACTGTTGAGAAAGATCAGTACTACAAAATCTCAACGGAGCGGAGCTCCACTCAACGGCACGCAGTGCCACTCAACCAGCGGCGTAAGCCGCCTCAACTGTCGGTGATTTATTAAACCGTAATTACCATCTTATTTTCTATAACCTATAATTCACCCCCAGTCCAAGGTTAAAAGGAGTATAAGGTAAGGCCTTATCCTTATTCGTAAATTGGTGCATCCAAGTGGCTCCTACTTTCAAGCTGAACTTTAGTTTATCTCCACCGGTTCTGATAAATCCAACAGGTTCCAGGACAAAACTATTGTCTTCATAGGTATCAAAAGTGGATTTAGGAGTCTCTGACTCATAATAGTATTCATCTGTCATAGAGGAGTGCATGAGCCCTGTTTTTAAACCAAATCCCGTTTCAAAATTAGATTTGGGACTGGAGATTTTTCCAAAATTCACTTGAGTAAAATACAGTTGGTAATCACCCTTTAAGTGGCCTCCGGTAGCACTGTTGAAAGCACTGGAGTACCCATATCCCAAGCCTCCATACAGCTCCATCACAGAGTGATTTTTTAAATTTTTGTAATAACCAGTGGCAGCCTGAAAATAATAGCCATCAGAGACGGCACTTCCATAGCCTTGTACCGCTATTTTGTCGGTAACCCCATAGGAAACAGTTGCATGGGCACTAGGAACCAAGGATACACCGGCATCTATTCTCATGTCACCCTTTTTGCTGATTAAGGGAATGTCAGTGGTCATCGGATGATAGACACAGCTACTGACTATAAATGGAACAGCAAAAGCAAAAGTCAGTAGATTTCGGTAAATAGTTGTTGGGATAGTCATCATTGAAATAAAATATAATTGAATAGAAATGTTTATTAAGAAATAGAGTATATACTATTGAGGTGGCAATGTAAAGTATACCCCCAAATGAATACCATTCTGATCAGGAAGAGAGGTGTTTAAATAATGTTGATAGGAGAGGGTGATTCCGAGCGTAGCGTCTCCTCCAAACTGATAGTCGATACCATAACGCATCCCATAATTGTGAGACGCTATACCGGCTAGGTTACCCGAAAAGTTGTATTGATAGAAGGGCGTAAGCAGTACATTAAATTCTGAAGGAATAACAAATGTGCTATTTTTATAAAAGGCATAGCCGAGACCTACAGGGAGGATAAGGGAAGAAAGCGTTTCTTCATTGATACCAGTACTAAAGTAACTCACCCCCGGACGGAACATAAATCGCTTTTTATTAAAGTGTGCGAAGCCTCCCACTTCAAACCCTGTTCCGCGTTGTACTTGCTCCTCACGAGAGGCATTAAAATGAGAAGCTAGCTTTACGCCAAACCTTACGCTTTCATAATCCTCTTTCGCTAGTTGGATATGGATTAACTCTTCTTCCGAGACTTGAATACTTTCCCCTTGGTAGGCGTATCCCTCATCGATAAACTGAAAAAGTCCTGCGGGGTCATCACGGTCTTTTCGATAGAAAATAATACCTACATTTCGGTTACTTACGTTCCTATCCGGCCTGATCATCAAAAAGGTAGGATAGCCAGCGATATTAAATTTTTTATTGAGTTTAGCTCCTTTATAGCTATCTACATCTACTTTTACAGGGATCACATCATTTCGAAGTCGGTGGATTACGGTATCCTGTTGAAAAAGTGTTTTATCCAGCAAACGACACATCCCACACCAACTGGCGTTCACATAGAGTAGGACTTGCTTTTCTTCTTTCTCGGCCAAGGCCAATGCACTATCCAGAGAAATATGTAAAAAAGGATCAATCAGCTTTTTTCTATGACCTTTGATTAAAACCGTTTCCAGCTCTTTGGCTTCTTCGTTCATATCACTGACACTTCGGTCCATATACACCATATATTGGTTTCTCTTCTTAAGCGGTAGGATATAAGTTTGATTTCCCTGATGTTGGATGATCAGCGTATCCCTTCCTTGTCCTTCTTGCAGGGTGATAGAGAAAAATCCCTTTTCGTTGGAGGTAACACTGGAGGTGGCATGATTGGAAGAGATTTGGGCTCCTACGATTATCTGCCTGTTTTTTTCATCAATTACGTACCCCGATATCGTACGGGTATTTTGGGCAAAAAGATGAAGTGAGGTAAATATGAAAAATAAAATTGTACTGAAAAAATGTTTCATTGTCATTTTGGGGTTATTGATTGTCTGATAATGTAGACAACTAGATTAAAGGTGATGGCAAATATTATTTTGAAATAATTCTATTAATCGATAGTTGTGTGACGATAATATGAATAAGTTGGAATTAACTTGAGGTGGAGTTCTAATTTGCTTACCTTTTCCTTCCTGTTTATTTTTTCAGTGTATTTTGCTGCTTTTTTGAACCCTATAACAAATGAATATTTTAATTACTGGAGCCACTGGTTTTTTAGGGAGTCGGTTAGTGGAAGATTTTTTTCAAAGAGATACCATTCATCATATTGTCGCTACCGGAAGAAAACCTGTAGCGGAAAGAATGATCGATTCGCCTAAGGTCAGTTATGTTTTTGGGGATCTGACCGATGAGTATTTTTTCTCAACACTGTTTGATCAAAATAGTATTGATATGGTGATCAACTGTGCTTCCCTTTCTTCTCCTTGGGGACGATATGAGCAGTTCTATCAGGCCAATTGCGTTACTCAAAAGCATATGATTCAGTATAGTAAGCAGTATGGCATCCTTCGATTTATATATATATCCAGTCCTACTATTTACTTCAACTATCAGCATGCCATTGACCTCAAGGAGGAAGCACCCTTGCCTAAAAAGTTTGTCAATCATTATGCGACAACGAAGAAAAGGGCAGAGGACATGCTGTGTGCCTCAGGATTGGAATATATAATTATCCGACCTCGAGCGATCATAGGAAGAGGAGATTCGGTGATTATGCCCAGGTTACTAAGGTCTTATCAGGAAGGTAGGTTGAAAATACTGGGAGATGGGAAAAATGTGGTGGATATGACTCCTGTCTCAAACCTGACGGAGGCTATACATTGTGCGGTGATGGCCGATAAGACAGCCTGCAATACTGATTACAATATCTCCAATGGAGAAGGAGTCGTATTATGGGATATGATTAATCTGGTTCTGAGATTGATGGGGTTAAAAGCTATCTCGAAAAAAGTCCCACTGGGCATTCTGATGATAGTAGCCTCCATGATGGAATGGAAAAGTCGATGGTTTTCACCAGATCAAGAGCCCACACTTACCCGATATACTGTAGGCGTATTGGCCATGCATTGTACTTTTTCTATCGATAAAGCCAAAAAGCTATTGGGCTATCAGCCTAAACAAAGTATTCCCGAGGCCATTCACGAATTTGCAGAATGGTATAAACAAAAAGAGCATGATGTTACTAAGGTATGAGATTATGGCAGCAGGGCACTGTACTGCTTATCATGGATTAGCGGTCGCTGGAGCACCTTTCAAACCCATTAAGTTTAGAGCAACCTTTGTCCATATAGAACATCCGGTACATGGACATATGCTATTTGATACGGGCTATACGCTGGATTTTTATAAGGTAACCAAACAGTTTCCGAATAAGATTTATGCCCAAATCACTAAAGTATTTATACAGAAGGAGGAGGAAGCAGTGGCCCAGCTCAGGGAAAAAGGGATTACTCCAGAGGAAATCAAGTACATCATCATCTCGCATTTTCATGCAGATCATATAGGCGGTTTACGGGATTTTCCGAATGCAACCCTTATTGCCAGTGCCAAAGCGGATGCTGCTATTCAAGGAAAAAAGGGATTCAAGGCCGTAAAGCACGGCTATATTCCAGCTTTGATGCCCGAGGATTATGAGGAGAGAAAGCAGTTGATTCAGGTGGAAGAAGGCAGTAAGTCAGATCCTGACCTGGGGGTACTTTACGACTTATTTAATGATGGGAGTATCTTAATCTGTCAATTGGAAGGGCATGCAAGGGGACAAATAGGTGCTTTACTACAAACAGAGGAAGGGCAAGTATTCATAGCCGCTGATGGTGCATGGCACAAGGAAAACTTTGAACAGTTACACTATCCCTCACGAATGGCTAGTATACTATTTGATTCTTGGAAAGAAGCGAAGAATACCCTGAGAAAAATACATCGTTTCCAACAGAACAACCCAGATACATTCATTTTTCCATGTCATTGTGAGACTTCTTACACGACTTATTTACAGAATAAATCGAAAACGATTCTTTAGGCTTATGAAACCATCGAAACGGGCCATTATATACCATTTTCTTCTCTTGCGATTCAGAAGAGTTTTTTTTGATCATCAGATCAGTCCTTTTTTAAAAAGACAATGGAAGAAAAACTTAAGAAAATCAACATTCTATCGACAGTACCTCGACCGTGACACACCTTTTCCGGTGATCAACAAAACAGTATTTATGGAATCATTTGATGAGATAAATACGGTAGGTATACGGAAAGAGGAAGCGATGCATTTGGCGCTTCAAAGTGAGGTGAGTCGTGATTTTAGCCCCATGATCAATGGTATTAGTATAGGCTTGTCTTCAGGAACCAGTGGGAGCAGGGGGATGTTTCTCACTTCTAAAAAAGAGCAGGAAAGATGGGTGGCGGCTATTTTAGATCGGGTGATTGGTTTTTCATTCAAAAAACGGAGTGTTGCTTTTTTTCTGAGGGCAAATAATAATTTGTATGAGGCAGTAGGCTCCAGGTTATTGCAATTTCATTTTTATGATATAAAAACCAGTGTAGACACTTATATACCCTTACTACTCGAGCGTCAACATGACCTTTTGGTTGCCCAGCCTTCTGTCTTGCAAGTGATTGCGGCACATTACGAACAGCATGGTCTTGTCTCTTCTTTTACAAAGGTGATTTCTGTAGCTGAGGTATTGGAAGAAGATATGAAAGCTCGTTTTGAAGCTGTTTTTAATTGCCCCGTGCATCAGGTATACCAATGTACAGAAGGCTTTTTGGCTTATACGTGTTCCAAGGGAAACTTACACTTCAATGAGGATTTCCTCAAAATAGAAAAGAAATACCTGGATGATGAGAAAGTACGCTTCCATCCGATTATCACAGACTATCAAAGAACTTCACAACCGGTAGTGCGCTATGAGCTAAACGATATCCTCCATGAAGGAGGCCCTTGTACTTGTGGGAGCAAGACCACGGTTATTAAAAAAATTGAGGGTAGGGCTGATGACGTTTTTACGTTCCATCGGGAAGGAGAAACCATACGGATATATCCTGATTTTATTCGACGGGCAATTATTCAGGTTACGGATGATCTGGAGAATTATCAGGTCAGTCGTGTAGGAGCCTATGCACTTGAGCTTGTGCTATATCCAAAATCTGAAAAAGATCTAGTGTCCTTATTTGAAAAGGTCAAAGGGAGCTTACAACAACTATTTCAGTCATACGGTATAGCGGAAATATCCATCACATTACATTCCAGGGACCATAACCCTATTAACAAGTTCAAAAGAATCAATAATGAATATGCCAAAAAACTTTAGCATCAAGGGAGTCGGTAAGTACTTGCCAAAAAACTGTCTTGAAAGCCATGAAATTGAAGCAGAACTTGGTTTGCCTTCCCAATGGTATGCGCAAAGGGTAGGCGTAGAAACCCGTTATAGGGTAACGGATGAGACCTGCACACAAATGGGAGTGGAAGCACTGAGGGAGGCCTTGAGCGATGCCCAGATGGAGATCTCGGATTTGGATGGTATTATTGCTGCCTCAGCCACTTTTGACTATGTGATCCCTAACCGCTCTACCCTCATAAAAGAAGCGTTTTTTGAGGCTGAAACGCTAGATTTTCCTTGTTTTGATATCAATACCGTATGTACGAGTTTTATCACTGCTCTGGACTATGCCTCTACACTCTTGCAGGGAGAGGAATATCAGAATATTGCTATCGTCAGCTCAGAAATAGCTTCTCACGGACTTTCTTCCAATCGCCCAGAAACATATGGACTTTTTGGAGATGCCGCCGCCGCTGTGATCGTTTCTAAATCCAGTACGGGAGAAAATTTACGCTATATGCAGAAAACCTATTCGGAAGGAGTGAGAAGTACCATAATTCGAGGGGGAGGAAATGCTTACCACCCTAAAAACAACCCCTACGAGATGGACCTCTACTCTTTTGATATGGCGGGAACCCATTTGCTCCGCATTGTCAATAAGTATATTTACGATTATATGGATCGTTTTTTTGAAAAAACCTCCACCCACCTTTCGGAAGTGGATTGGATTGTCCCTCATCAGACAAGTCTGTTTGGTATGAACTTACTTACCAAGATTAATCGGGGGAAATCTGATAATATTATCAACCAACTGTCAGTTTATGGTAATTGTGTAGCGGCTTCTATTCCATTAACCTTAGTGAACAGTATTAAAGAAGGAGTCATCAAAGAGGGTGATCGCTGCTTATTGTTGGGGACCGCTGCTGGCGTTTCTATTTGTGGACTATTATTAAACTATTCAAAATCATGAGTTTTGTTTTAGCAAATGGGATGTTGCTATTGCTGGTATTACTAGAGGCGTGTTTTGTACAATGGGTGAAAAAAGAGCAAATTCCATGGAAAGAAGTCATCTTCAACCTTAACTCCGGACACATCCTGATGTGGGTATTGAGAGGTGTTGAAATTAGTGTTTACCATATGGTGACGGATTACGCTTCGCTGCAAATGACCGCAGATTGGCCTTATTGGGCGACCTTCCTTCTTTGTTTTGTCGCTTGGGATTTTGGATTTTATTGGCTCCATCGTTTTCATCATAAGATTAAACTGCTTTGGGCAATACATGTAGTACACCATGAGGGAGAACACTTTAGCTTGTCATTGGGGATAAGAAACTCATGGTACTCTTCTCTATCCTCCATCCCTTTTTTTCTGCTGCTTGCTGTGATCGGTATACCTACTGAGGTCTTTCTATTGGTTTCCAGTATCCATTACTCGGTTCAATTCTATAATCATAATAGTATTGTTAGAAACAGTGGGGTATTGGATACGTTTTTGGTGACCCCAAAACACCATAAGGTTCATCATGGGAAAAATCCTCAGTATATCGACAAGAACTTTGGAGGTACACTGCTATTATGGGATAAGCTTTTTGGTACTTTTCAGAAGGAAGACGAAGAAGTACAGTGTGGAGTAAAGGATTATAAACCTTCCTATGATGTACTCTGGGCCAATAATCTTCCCTTCTTAAGGTTACTTTCATTATCCTGGAAAAAAGTGATGCCCCCTAGAGGAAGGGATCATTTTCCAGATAGCCTTATTGCCTTGGGAGGCGTCCTGCTCTTCTTATTGCTGTTGGCTTATATCCATATAGAAAATGTATGGATGCCTTTACCTAAATTTATTTTCTTCCTGATTATATTCTTGAGCACCTTGAGTTGTGGATTTTTATCGGAGGGGCGTAGGGTAGGTGTTGGGATATGGAGTTTATGTATGTTTGTGCTATGGCCTATTACGTTATTCTATTTTGATATACACGATTGGTGGATGTGGGTACTTTTGTTGCTATCTATGACTTACGGGGTGTTTTTATTCATTTTTAAATCAAAGGTATCTAAGCAAAATGTCAACGTCTAGCACTATTTGTATAGATTGTATGACTTTTATAAAAAAGAAGACCAAAGCATACGCTCTAGTCTTCTCCTAACATGTGTCATTAAAGCTGAACCATCTTTAATTAATCTCTAATATGTCCATCGCCGAAGACATAATATTTATTGGTTACAAGCTGTTTAAGTCCCAAAGGACCTCTGTGGTGTAGTTTATCGGTACTGATGGCCAGTTCGGCACCTACGCCCATCTGTCCACCGTCAGTAAATCGGGTAGAAGCGTTATGGTAAACGGCCGCACTATCTACTTGCTCCATAAACAGGTTGGCTTGTTCTTTATTCTCGGTAAGAATAGCGGCAGAGTGCCCTCCAGAGTACTTATTGATCCATTGGATCGCTTCTGTGGTAGAATCTACTTCTGCCAAAGCAATTTTCATTGCCAAAAACTCTTCATACCAAGTGGCTTCATCCTCAATTACTTCTTCTTGGATGATGTTGGCTAGTTTAGTATCGGTCAGGATACTCACCTTGGAAGCGGTCAGCACTTGCTGCAAGTCTTTGACCTTACTTTCGTAATTCGGAATATTCTTGTTAATCAAGACCTTATCCAAGGCGTTACATCCTGAAATCTTATTGGTTTTAGCATTGATAATGACCTTGATAGTTTTCTCCCAATCGGCATCTTCCGATACGTATAGGAAGTTATTCCCACGACCACTGATCAATACAGCACATGATGCGTTGTCTTTTACAAACTTGATCAATCGCTCTCCACCTCTAGGAACGATTAAATCTAGTTTTTCGGTTGGGTTTTTCAGGAACTCCTGAGTTTCTTCTCTTTGTAGGTGTAGTAGACGAATCCACTCCTTGTCCAATCCGTTTTCAGCCAGGGCTTCATGCCAGCATTTTTCAAGGATCAGGTTACTGTGAATGGCCTCTTTACCTCCTTTCAGTAAGATTTTGTTGTTAGCTTTAAAAGCGAGTACTGCCGCTTCGATCGTTACGTCGGGTCTTGATTCATAGATGATTAGAATCGTCCCGAAGGGTGCTGTTTTATTGGTGACTTGTAGCCCGCTGTCAAGCGTAAGGTTAGAGATCATTTGACCTACCGGATCTTCCTGTTCCATGACTTCTTTAACGGCTTGAATCATGCCGTCCACTTTGGCGTCATTGACAACCAGACGATCATAAAGAGCTTGGTCATTTTGACTAAACGCATCTAGGTCTTTTTGATTTTCATTGATAATATTTTGGCGTTCCCTATCCAGGATATTGATCATAGATTGAAGAACGTTATTTTTATTTTCAGTACTTAAGAGTTTCATAATGGTTTGTTTGTTATTAAAAGGGTAGTGGTTTAAACACTAAGTTTTCTGATAGAAATAAAGGAGCTACTTCCATATGGATAAAGGATAAAGGATAAAGGATGAAGGAATAGAAACCCCTGAATAGCAATCCTTCATCTTTCATCCTTAAACCCCTTGACAGTAGCACTTAACTATAAGTTTACTTGTCGTTTAGTCCAGTAGTGGTTTATTGGTTAAGGTGTAACTAATTCACTTTGTATAATTGAATCGATCAATACACAGTGTTTGATTGTTGCTAGAATGCAATAAACAATTCAACTCGAATCAACTTACCGAAGGTAAAATTCAACGAGCGAAGCTCAATTCAACGATTCAACCTTACTGATGGATAAACTTGGTACCCACTTCCTTGTCATCAATAATATCCACAATCACGTTTTCTCGCTTCCCGTTGGCGATATAGGTTGGGATATCTTTTTTGGCAGTATGTTTGGCAATTCTCAGTTTAGAAGCCATTCCTCCACGACCTTCTCCTTCTTTTTTGTCAGAAGCCTGGATGTATTGTTCTACTCTTTGGTCGGTGGTTACCTCCGTTAGTTTCTCAGAGTCTTCGTCATCGGGGTGACCAGTATACAAACCGTCTGTATCGGAAAGAATAATCAAGCGATCTGCATCCAGTAACTCTGCCACCAAGCTGGCTAGCTCATCATTATCCGTAAACATGGACATGGTTAAAGAAACAGCGTCGTCCTCATTAGCGATTGGAATGACTCCTTCTGAAAGTAATCCTTCGTAACAGTTGATCATATTTTCCCGGTGCACGCCAGGGTCAAAGTCACGTTTGGTCGCCAATACCTGTGCACAACGCATTCCATAATCGTGGAAAAGGTTGTAATAATAACGCATCATACGGGGCTGTCCTATAGAGGAATACACCTGACGACGGATGGATTTATCATTGATGTTTGTTTCTCCCAGAATCTCCTTTCCAGCGATGGCTGAGCCAGAAGAAACCAGTACCACCATAATATCTCTCTCGTACAGTACGGAGATTTGTCGAACCAGTTCTCTTAAGACTGGCCCGAGGATTCTATTATCTTTATTGGTGAGCACATTGGTACCCACTTTCACTACTACTCGTTTTATATCACTACTACTACTACTACACATATTCTTAATTTTCTTTTCCAAGTTCTACCGCACGATCGAAGGCTGCATAGGCTGCATCCTGAATTAACTGTCTAACGTTATTATCTTCCAGGGAGTCAATCGCTGCCTGAGTGGTTCCTCCTTTAGAGGCTACACGGTTAATCCATGATTCTGGAGAAATATCCGATTGATTAAACAGCTCAATGGCGCCTTCAAACGTATTGCTCACCAAAATACGAGAGTCGTGAGCCGAGAATCCCATTTTCTGAGCTGCCTCCAACATGGACTGCATAAAGTAAAATACATAAGCAGGACCACTTCCAGAGATACCCGTAGAGGCATCAATATATTCCTCCGTTGCTACGTGAATGGAAGTACCTGTCGTATCCAGTAGATGTTTTACCATGATGAGCTCTACGTTGGAAATTTCCTGAGCTTCAGTATACGAAGTCACACCTTTTCCAACTTTGGCAGGAAGGTTTGGCATCGAACGGATTACCTTTTTGACCTGTAGACACTCTTGGATAAATTCAATCGTCACACCAGCCATTAGGGATACAAATAATTGCTCCTTGTTGACCATGGGCTTCATCTGCTCGAATAACTCCTCACAGTGATAAGGTTTTACAGCGATAAAAACGATATCGGCAGAAGGCAAGCAATCTTTTAGTTTATCGTAAACTTCGAAGGTCCCCTCTTTTCTTAACTCTGCTTTTTTAGCGGTATCTGTATCGTAAATTTTTAATTTATGGTTCCCTAACAAGGAAGAAGAGGCCATTCCTTCTGAATAGGTTAATCCCATATTTCCGGCTCCGATGACTAAGACTTTCATGGTATTTTTTAAGATTTTTTGGTTGAATTGTTATAATGCTTTTGGACATTGTAGGTATAGCTGTTAGGCAGCATACGTAGAATGCCGATATATATGATACTATGATGCCTTATTCTTTACTGTTCACTGTTTAAATGATACGTAAAGGATTTTTATAGCATATAGTTGAATATCAATCAAATAGGAAGTTTGAGGCAGTGATCTGTTATAACTTTTTGATCATAAGGAGGTATAGCAAATACCATTAAGGTATTAGCGAAATCAGTTGACGTCCTTAAGAGTTGTATATAATAAACAGATTGTACGATTCGAACGATCACAAATGATACACCTATCGTGAGGTACGTTTGACAGTATACTTCTAGCGGTGATATGTTATGAAGATTGGTCCTATACCAAAAAAAGGATATGATTATTCAATAGATAACTTTATTATAAAAGCTATTTCCTTCTGTATAGTCTTATTTGTGAGATCTTACCAAAGAATTATATTCATCATGATCGATGACATAAACACAAAAAATAGCGTGTTCTACCTGGTAAATGAATCGTTCAGGAATGCCTGAGGAGGATAGATATTTTAATAAAAAATATCTGTAAAATAATCTCAGTAAACCCCTTTTCTAAGGATTAAAAAGAGAGGTTTGAACTCAATATCTTGTGCTAAAGGGAGACGTTTTGAATGTCTTTCTTGCTTTTCCATTGTATGTTTTGATTGCCTTGATTGCGATGCAAAGATAAAGAACTATTCTGGTGTTTGTCAAATTTCTATACAGCGAAAGAGCTCTTTAACCCTATTTTTGAATGAATTTTGTATAAAAATTTGACATAATTTAGATGGATTTTTACTGGTGCTATCTTTTTGTTTTTCAGTATTTTACCTGTCTCCCTATCGCGAAACCCCTTGGTTGGTTTATATTTCGTCTAAAAAAAATTCTAATTAAATGTAAATGCTTATTTGTTTGGTTTATAAACAAATACCTTTTGCTCTTTTATTCAGGTGGAGTGAATAACAGTCATACTACTCTCCTTTGTTGAATCGTTGATTCGTTGAATTTCACCTTTGGTGAGTTGATTCGAGTTGAGTTGTTGGTTGAGGTGTGTACTGATACTCATACAACATATCAACTCGAATCAACGATTCAACGAGCGAAGCTCAATTCAACGATTCAACAAAGAAGGACAGTATACTATTCTTACGCCATACAACACTTCTTAAACTTCTTGCCACTTCCACATGGACAAGGATCATTCCTCCCAATCTTCTTGATCTTAGGTTGACGGGTATTGCCCACTTTGTTTAGAGGAACGGTAATTAGTCGTTCCTGACCTTTTTCAGAGGAAGTCTTCTCTATTTCCAAATCATCTACGTCCATATAAAGCGTTCTTTCTTCTTCGTAGATCTGGTAGATACTCAGGTCTTCCTGAAGCTCCGTTTCGATTTCCTGATTCAAAAAAGATTGCTTAAAGGCTTCATAATCTCCACAGATGATCTCATCCACATACCCTGTATTGTAAACCTCTTCGGTGAGTGGCAATAGGTGCTCAAATCCTCCGTCGATCACATGACTCATGATCGTACCTAACAAGGCACTGTCAATGACATTGTCTTCTGGTTGAGCATTTTTGAAGAATTCTAAGATTTCCTCAAACCATTCTTCCACTTCTTGCTTTCTCTCCGGGTCATGTAAAGCCACTTGTAAAGTGGCTTCCACAACGGCCAACTTGGCAAATAAATTGATCCCTTTTTCCTTCATAAACTGCTTGAGCATACCCAGTTCATTCTTTCCGATACGTAAGATCACATGGGACATGTACTCATGTAGGAAGTGTTCCAGGTAGAGGTTAAGGACCTTGCCATTTTGACGCAATACTTCCAAGGTTTCAGGAAGAGCTTCTGAGGCTTTTAACTCTGCTAAAATTAGGAAGGCATGCTGTAGGAATGCTACCTGTGACTCCTCTTCTCCATTTTCCTTGATGGATTTATTGAAGTGATTGAAACGGTTGATACTATCTTCCAGTATGATTTTTAGATCTTCGATCAGGGATGCTTTTGGTAATGCCATGACCTGTTCGATGTCCTTGTCGGAAGTTTCCTCTAAGGTCTTTTCGTAAACAAAGTTGAGTGCTTCATTTTGCAATTGAGGTTGTTTCTTTTTCTTGCTTTTAGGATTGTTACGCTCCTTGACGTGCATAAGGTGGTCATCCTCACGACCGATCAGGTGTCCCATGGTTTCCATCGCCAATAGTTCGGTCGCTTTTTGTACTTGCGGGCTATTGGGATCGAGTTGATTCATGAGGTCGAATTTCTCTAATGCCAAATCTATTTTACCGGCTGCTATAGCATAGTTGACAACCGTTAGGTAATAAGCGAGAAACTCATCGATATGAAAGGCTTTTCGCTCAGGATAAAGGGCCGGAAGCTCAAATTCATTCCCCAATAGTTTCTCTACCTCAACAAAGTCTTTCTTATCCACGTATACCCCAACTGTATTGATACGGGCATATAGATAATCAGGGTGCTCCTCAAACGTTTGTTGATTAACTTCCAGGGCCTTTTCCATGTTGCCAACGGTCTTGTAGTACCCTGTGAGCATGTTTTTGAGTACAGGAATATCCGGGTAGGTTTTGATCAACGCTTGAAGTTTCTTTTCTACCGCTGCCGTTCCGCTTTTAGCTTCTTTCATCAGCGCTGGCATTTGACTTTTCAATTCCTCTGGAATAGGAGTTTTCTTGTTATCTGCCTTTGCGGGATCTTTGGTAATAATATACTTGGAGTGGGATGATTTTTTCATAGTACTGGTCGATGACTCAAATTATTTTAGAGGCAAATATCCAGAATTTTTTAATAACTTGACGGTAACGAAAGCTGCATTCAAATTGTTTTTTAATATTTTTTTATAATAACCAATGATGAGAGATCAAGAAAAACTATACGAAACACTAGGGGAATTACTTTATGTGGTTGCCAAGGTGGATGGCGTGATTCAGGACGAGGAAGTAGCCTCTCTAAATAAATTATTGGAGAAACATCCTTGGGGAAAGGAAGTGCAATGGTCCTTCAATTATGAGGTAGCAAAGAACTCCTCCATGGAAGAAATTTACCATAAGGTGGTTAGCTATTGCCATAGCCATGGACCTTCTCCTATTTATCAGGAGTTTATTGATGCCATGAATACGATTGCAGAAGCGGCCAATGGCGTAGAAGACAGCGAAACCGAGATCATTGAGTCCTTTTCAGCAGATTTGATGGAGCGCTTTAGAAAGGATATCGAAAAAAGGTATGAGGTATAAGGTAAAGGGTAAAAGGTGGTTCAAAATTACCTTTTACCTTTTTATTTATTAGAAGACCTCTAGACAATGACATAATAAACGATGATTAACCAACTGATGAAAAACAATCTATTTTTCCTACTCTTAGGGATAACCGTATCCATGATAGGGTGTAATACCCTTTCAACATCCTCACCGGAATCTTCCATATCAATCGTACCCAAACCAAAAGAAATACGTTTAGAGGAAGGAAACTTTTCCATTACTTCCCAAACGCCGATTATAGTGCCTGAAAACGATTTGACCTTGCAACAAACAGCAACCTTGCTGCAAGGGTATATTAAAATCATTACAGGAAAAGAGTTGCCTGTAAAACATGACACTTCCTCTAAAGGGATTATGCTTGTTGTACAAGAAGATACGACGGCATTGGCAGAGGCATACCATTTGAATGTTTCTCCTACAGGAATACAGATTCAAGGAAGTGATGCTAAAGGAGTATTTTATGGTATTCAAACCCTTCGTCAGTTATTGGTTCAGAATACAACGACTTTACCGGCACTCTCGATTCAAGATGCCCCAAGGTTTTCCTACAGAGGCATGCATCTGGATGTAGGCAGACATATGTACCCGGTTGAATTTATCAAACGCTATATTGATCTGATTGCGCTGCATAAGATGAACACTTTTCATTGGCATTTGACGGAAGATCAAGGATGGCGTATAGAGATCAAGAAGTACCCTAAGTTGACCACAGTGGGCGCTTATAGAAAAGAAACCGTTGTGGGGCATGCGGGTAGCAGTAAGGAGTATGACGGACAGGAGTATGGCGGTTTTTATACCCAAGAAGAGGTGAAAGAGATCGTACAGTATGCTAAGGATCGTCATATTACTGTGATTCCGGAAATAGAGTTGCCCGGGCATTCTAGAGCTGCTTTGGCAGCCTACCCGGAGTTGGGTTGTACTGGGGGACCCTATACCGTAGCGACTACTTTTGGGATTTTTGAGGACGTATATTGTGCCGGAAATGAGCAGACGTTTCAGTTTATGACGGATGTGCTGGATGAGGTGATGGCATTATTCCCTTCTACGTATATCCATATTGGTGGAGATGAATGCCCTAAGGAATCCTGGGAGAAATGTCCAAAGTGTCAAAAAAGAATTAAAGCTGAAGGATTGGAGGACGAGCATGCCTTACAAAGCTATTTTATCACGAGAATAGAACAATACCTGAATAGTAAAGGACGAAATATCATTGGTTGGGATGAGATCCTGGAAGGAGGGTTGGCGCCTAATGCGACGGTAATGTCCTGGAGAGGGATAAAAGGAGGGATTGCCGCAGCACAGCAAGGACATGATGTAGTCATGACTCCTGGAGGGTACCTTTACTTTGATCATTATCAAACACAAGATCGCGCTTCAGAACCTATTAGAATAGGAGGGTATACTTCTGTAGAGAGGGTATATAATTATGAGCCTATTCCAGAAGTATTATCCAAAGAAGAAAGTCGTCATATTCTCGGAGCACAGGCCAATGTATGGACGGAGTATCTAAAAACCTCCAAGGAGGTAGAGTATATGGTACTGCCTCGTATGGCAGCACTTTCTGAGGTACTTTGGACTGCTGTGGAGGGTCGTCAATACGAATCTTTTAAGCAGCGTTTAGGAAACCTGCTTCAGCTTTATAAATTACATGATTATCATTTTGCAAAGCATATCTTTGAGGTAGACATTAAAACGATTCCGATTGTTGAAAAAGGACACTATAAGGTGGTACTCTCTACCATGAAAGGTGGAAATATCTACTATACCACCGATGGAAGTGTTCCTAATGAGCAAAGTATAAAGTACCAAGGAGATACCTTAATCTTTGAGGAGGCGACACAGTTAAAGGTAGTGGCCTATTACGAGGATACTCCTACAAAAGTAAAAACAGTGGCTTTGGAGAAATCATTGACCACGTTTAAGCCCCTAAAAATTAAAAGCACCCTATCTCCAGGCTACCAGAAGGACCTAAGTTGCCTAAATGATGGTCTAAGAGGGACCTCCAATTTCAAGTCAGATGCCTGGATAGGTACACAACAAGAAGATTTACAAGTGGTGATTGATTTGAAAGAAGTAAAAGACATTCAAGAAGTTCAGGTAGGAAACTACGTAGGCGTAAACAACTGGATTTTTGGTGCAAGGGGTGTGAAAGTAGAGACTTCAGAGGATAGTCTTCAATGGGCACAAGTAGCTCGTCAATCATACCCTATATCAGAGGAAAAAGAAACAAATACGCTAAAAACCCTTCAGGTAACATGGCCTGCCGTCAAGGCACGTTTTGTGAAAGTGACTGTAGAGAAGCAAGAGCATTTACCGGAATGGCACAAAGGTAAAGGAGCAAAAGCCTTCTTGTTTGTGGATGAGATCAGAGTACTATAATCTTATGTTCATGTTGTTTAATTGAGCTTCGCTCGTTGATGATGTTTAGTTGTTGAATCGTTGAGGCAGCTTTCGCTGCTTGTTGAATTGTTTATTAACCTCAATAAACGATTCAACTCGAATCAACTTCCCGAAGGAAAAATTCGAGACGCCGTGTAACGGATTCAACGATTCAACAACTAAGAACATGTTTGGAACCGTATCTTTTGGTATTACACATATGTTCTTAAACAATAAGCGATAACCAATAAACGATCTATAACCCAATAATAAACTATGAGTACCTTAAAAGTAATAGGCGCAGGCTACGGCAGAACAGGAACCAAGTCCTTAAAAACAGCTTTGGAAAAGTTAGGCTATGGCAAGTGCTACCACATGGAAGAATTGCTGTCCACTCCTGAACATGTCAAATATTGGAAAGCAGCCATGGAGGGAAAGCCTGTAAATTGGGAAGAGCTGTTTGGGCAATATGGCTATCAGTCTGCAGTGGATTTTCCTACCTCTCTTTACTATAAAGAATTGGCAGCCTATTACCCCGAGGCTAAAGTGATCTTGTCAATTCGAGATGCTGAGAAATGGTATAAAAGTGTTTATCAGACCATCTATACTTTTGAACCAGAGACAAAAGTGAAATTAAAGATGTTGTTGAAAATGCCATTTTCCGCTACCGCCAGAAACTTTTTTCAGGTAATTATGATGAATAAAAAATCTATTTGGAAAAAGCATTTTGAAGGAAAATTTGAAGACAAGGAGTACGTCATTCAGCGTTTCCATCAGCATATAGAAGAGGTCAAACAAGCGATCCCCGCAGATAGATTATTAATCTTTGAAGCAAAAGAAGGATGGGAGCCATTATGCGACTTTTTAGGAAAAGAAATTCCCAATGAACCTTACCCTTATTCCAATAAGAAAGAGGACTTCAAGACGTATGCCCGAAATATCATCAAGGATGTGATTTGATACGTGGTAGGGGCAATGTTTATCGGTTATTGCTTATCGCTTATCGTTTAAAAAAGATTGAAAAAATGTCCATAGGATATTGTATGTCGTTGAGGGTTAAAATAATTTTCTTAACCGATAACCGATAACCGATAACCGATAACCGATAACCGATAACCGATAACCGATAACCGATAACCGATAACCGATAACCGATAACCGATAACCGATAACCGATAACCGATAACCGATAACTGATACCTATGAGAAGAACCTATACCACACAAGCCACCGCTATAATGATCACCATAGCCTTAGGGCTACCGAGTCGCTTATTTCAAGAGACGTTGCCGCATTGGTATGTAACCTATGCAGGTGATTTTTGCTGGGCCATGTTAGTCTTCTTTTTAATAGGGAGCCTATTTCCTAAGGCATCAACTCTAAGGGGCATGGGGTATGCTTTAGTTTTTGCGTATAGTATCGAGTTTTCTCAACTATGGAAGCCGGAATGGTTACAAACACTAAGAAGCTATAAGTTGATTGCCTTGGTGATTGGTAGAGGCTTTTTGTGGTCGGATTTGATTGCTTATACCTTGGGGATTTTATTGGCAGGCCTGATTGATTGGGGGTGGTATCGAAAGCGAAAAAGAATATTGTTACCTTCATAGGGTAGTCAAGCAGTAGGGATGGTTAATGTAGAACTGTATGAAGTTATCGTATTGCGTTATTATTCGTAATGTTTATATTGCTTGTTTTTAATAACTATCAAACTTTTTATCATGATCAATTGGAGAAAAATAGCCATTATACTATTTCTATTTTTTCACACCCTTCCCTCATTTTCACAGAAAAATATAGCTGCTTTTTACGACGAAAATTGGCTGTTAACCGATAGGGAACATGCCGTGTATTTCCGAAGCGGTATTATTGATACTTTGGCCTTCGGTTTTCAGGGAAAAGTTAGAGACTATTCGGCAAAAGGACAGCTACTGATGGAAGGAAGCTATGTCGAAGGAAAAAAAGAGGGGCTTTTCCGCTTCTTTTCTGAAGAAGGAAAGCTGTGGAAAGAGGGAAACTATGTCGATAATAAGCGTTCAGGTAGATGGCTTTACTATCACCCTAATGGGCAGATAAAAGAAGAAATCTATTTTGAAGATGTATTTGTCATTGCTTTGAATGCAAGTACGGAGGAAGGAGAGTCGACTTTAGAAAATGGAACTGGAGATTGGGTTACACAATTTGTGGGAACAGATCAGCAGTTATATGAACTACACGCAAAGTATAAGGATAGAGTACGGGTAGGGCGTTGGAAATATTTTCTGATAGATACCGTAAATCAAGAAGTCCGAAAGACAAAAGTGGTAGTCGATGATTGGGGAAAAAAGAATGACTTAAACCCTTTTATGAGAGCCTCTATGGTGATACATCCTGATCAGGAAGAAAGTCGCTTTCAAAAGATGGAAGCTTGGGAGCATAGCTATGCCGTAGAAAAGGATACATATCCTATGTTACCATTTTTTTCACAAATAAATAGCGAAAATAAGGGAAGAGTAAGTCTGCCCTCCTACACGGGAGGGATAGAAGCATTGAATACATTCTTTCAGGAACGGGTTAATCTAAAAGGACAAAAGTGTCTCAAGGATAAGGTTTATAGTACCTCGGTAGAGGTGCAAGTAGATTACATGGGAAGGATTCAAGCATTGGAAGCGATTAAGCAGGTGGATACTTATGATTATGAAGGCTTTCTTAAAAATGAGTTGATACGAATCATTTCTCAAATGCCGAACTGGGTGCCGGCCATGGAACGAGGCGCATTGCGAACGAAAGTTTTCCCAATGACGATAAATGCCGTAAACCATAGGATCTCCTTGGATTACCCTATCGCAGAACAGGTGGTTAATAATAGTTTGGACACCTTGTTGGACAAGCATTACCTTGGAGGAAAGAATCGTTTTTATAAGACCATAGCACAATCCATTAAGTACCCTGCTACAGCGAGAAGGTATGGTGTAGAAGGGCTTGCGCAGGTGTCCTTTAAATTATCTTGCACACAAGGCGTTGATCAAATAGTCTTTTTAAAGAGTTTAAAGGGAGGGATTGAAGAAGAGTTAAAAAGAGTACTGGAAAGTCTAAAGGGGAGTTGGGTAAATTGTGAATCATTGGACACTTCGCAGGAACATCACTTGAGCGTCGCTTTCATTTTGGGACAAAGTAATAAAAAGATGATATCAGAGGCTGATGTTGCCGTACGTGCATACGGTATCCGTAGGACTTCTGATATCCAAAGGAATACAGAGAGTACTGTAGATTATACGCGTGTTTATTTGGATAGCGAAGGCGTTGAACTGGTAGAAGTAGAAGCTCATCCAAAGAGAGGGATTACAGATTTTTATGAAACGATATCCCGCCGATTGAGATGCCCTGAGGGAATGGAAAATTTTCGAGGAAAAGTATACATTTCTTTTGAAGTGGCAGAGGATGGAAGCCTTGACAATCTAAAAATGGTTAATGCAACAGACCCTAGGCTGGAGCAGGAGATCAGAAGGGTAATGAGCAAGGTAAAACCATGGATTCCTGGTATGGTTAATGGGACAGTTGTTCGTTCAAGTAAAGTAATGCCTGTAGCATTTGGAAGAAGATAGCCTTGAAGGACGGGGTATGTTTAAAATGTTTAATTGAGCTTCGCTCGTTCATATTGTTTAGTTGTTGAATCGCTGAGCTAGCTTATTAAGGTTGAAAAAACAACCGTCATGTTCCGTATAGTGACGGATTAAAATCCGCCCCTATGTGATGTCACCCCTTCGGGGTTTTGATAAATAACCCCGAAGGGGTGACATCACATAGGGGTGGGATTTATCCCATCTCTTCACGTAAGAAGTGTGTCGATTATTTATTCAACCTTAATTAACCCTAGGCGAGGGTGGAGATAACTACTGTGTCGGTTAATTATTCAAACCTAATGAGCTACCTATTGAGTTGATTTTTTTATTAACCTCAATAAACGATTTAACTCGAATCAACTCACCAAAGGTGAAATTCGAGACGCCGTGTAACGGATTCAACGGTTCAACAACTAAACATCATGAACGAGCGAAGCTCAACTAAACAATATGAACAGTTACAGTGCCCACTTCAGCCCTCCATTCATCACAAAACCATCTACAGGAGCGTAAATGTCCCTAAACTGTGGATCGCTCAAGGAACCCGTATAAATCGTATCAAAGGCCGTTTGACGGGTATCCAGGAAGTTTTCAAAGTTTAGGAATACAGAGAAGTGTTCGCCTATTTTCTTTTCAGTCATCAGTCCCACAATCCAATACGACTGTCCTATGGTTCCGTCACTCAGTTCCTGAGGACTATAGTAATACCCTTCTAGTCCTACCCAAAAATTTCCATGTCGTTCATACATCAAAACGTTGTTCAATCGGTGTTTGGCAACCAAAGGCATGGTGGTTGTCGTCCCCTCATAGTGTTGATGTACATCGGCAAAAGTATACCCCATAAACAACTTGAAATGATGGTAGCTCCACTTCATGTTCATTTCCATTCCCTGGGTGTCTATATACCCTTGGGGTTGTTGAAACGTATAGGCATTGCCTACAGATCGCAGCAGTAATGGATTGTTGATTTGTGTATAGAAGAATAAAGCATTGGTGGACAGGGTCAACTCATCTGTAATGCTTACCTTATAATTGATATCCAAATTTGATCCTGCAGATCGCTCAGCTTCCATTTGGGTGGGATCGATAGGCAGGATATTACGGAAGTGTAATCGCTCGGCATCTTCGGAAAAGACCGTTGGTATTTTGTATCCTAAGCCACCTCCTACGCGAAGGGTTACTGCTTCTGTAGGTTCGAATAATAGGGACATCCTAGGCAAGGGAAATACACCATATTCGTTTTGATAATCCAATCGGAAGCCTGTTTCCACGGTCCATTTGGGAGCGACATTCCAAGTATTTTGTATAAAAGTACTCAAGGTATGTTGCTCAAAATCCAAAGGGTCACCATCGCTTCCCAGTGTTTGTTCAAACTGATCCGTCCAAAGGTTGGCCCCCAAGACCCATTCTGAAGAAGAGGACAAATGTAGATAGCTTAATTCACTAAAAGAGGAAGTTTGTTGTCCTCCAAAAGAGAAGTCAGGAATATTAATACGACGCTCGAAGAAATTAAAGCTGTTCTTGATCAAAAGCTTTCCATGTTCCATGTTATGGGTTAACTGGAACTGCGTTGACATTCTATCCGTTAGGTTCTGTTCAAAATAAGGGTCAGTTACTTCATTCCCTTTGATATATTCCAGATTACCTCCCAATCGATCTTCAGCAACAATATTGACTCCAGCATTCACAGTGGTTTGCTCGTTTAAATAAAAGAACAAACGAGGATTTAAGGTGAATCGATTGAATTTTGGAATAGCCGTAAGTCCTGTATCAGAGGGGTCGTAAGGGCTTCCAATATTATAGGAAGAAAATAGGGTGACTCCTATTTTTCCAAACTTTTCTGCGTAGAACCCACTAGCATCTAACCCCAAAGCAGAAGTCCCATTCAACATAAAGTTTAAGGTACGTTCCTCTTCAGGTATTTTGGTAATTAGATTGACCAGTCCGGCAATGGCTCCACCTCCATACAAGGTAGAGGAAGCGCCCTTGATTACTTCCACTTGTTTTAAGTCTAGGGGAGCAACTTGCATTAAGCTTAAGCCTCCTGAATACCCAGCATATAGCGGAAGACCGTCCCGTAGCAATTGAGTATACTTTCCATCCAACCCTTGGATACGGATACTGGAGTTATAGCTAGTGGCAGAGGTTTGTTGGGCCTGTATACCGGTACTTTCATTGAGGAGCGTACGGATATCCCCTGGCTTCATGTTCTCTTTTTCGGTGAGCTCTTCTCCCGCAATAAACTCAACCCGTGTGGGGATGTCCTCTATGGTACGGCTACTTCTTGTGGAAGAGATCACGATTTCTTCCATATGTTCGTGCTCGTGTTCATGCTCCAGATGATAAACAGGAGGTTCTATTCCTTCTGGAGAAGGGAACTGAACCTTCACAACCAATTCTTCATAGCCTATAAATCGTAGGACTATTTTATAGTTTCCTTCTGGAATGTTAGCAATAGAGAGCTGGCCATTTTCATCACTCACAGCTCCCTTGTTCAGGGATTTGATATAGGCCGTAGCACCTATCAAAGGAGTATTGGCATCGTGATCTTGTATGGTGGCTTGAAAAGTGTGTTGCGCAAACAATAGTGGTGCCCAGCATAGCAATAGGGCACTTAATAGATGTTTTTTCATAGTATATAATCAGAAAAAAAAGTCTACTGAAATAGTTTATGGGAGGGTGATGGTGACTAACTGGAGGCAGGAGCCTCCAAATTGCTTTTGGGTCGTAAGCTGGAGCTTACGACCAGTGGTTTAGGGGTTAGTAATTGTAGACCCTTATCCTACAGACCGTGCTAAGGCAAGGGTTCACGAACCAACAGTTCAACTAAACACCATGAACGAGCAAAGCTCAACTAAACAATATAAACAATAGATCACCCTGTAAATTATAGAAGATTATTCTGAATAGGAGGCCTGAATATGTGGGAGAAGTAGCCCCAAGAGAAGCTGAATAAATAGTGAAAATTCTCCAAAGACGAGGGAGATTTAAAAAATAAAGGCACCCACTGAAAGGAAGGTGTAATAAAACCAACACAGCAAGTGCAGCAAGAAAAAAATGGAGAACAAACACCTTCCATGCAATGGGGGATTGATGTTTCCTCCTCCTCATGGGAAGTGGAATGGGCAAACGTATCCTTTGCCTTATGACATAGGCTTTCTCTTGCGAAAGCAGGAGAAATAGAGAGCCATAGACAGATTATGGACAAAAGGATAAGAGGTGTTTTCATGAATCAAATATACAATGTTTTTGATTAATTCTATTAAATAGTTGTATTATTTTGTTTTTGATGGTTTTTAAAGAATTTTAAATCGCAAGAATATCTTCTAGATAACCTTACTATTTTTTCATTTGAAGCATCACTTCATGAATAACACTACCTCAAATGCCGAATGGGTGCCGGCTATGAAGCGAGGTGCATTGCGGATTATAAAATAAAGGGATATGTTCAAAATGTTTAATTGAGCTTCGCTCGTTGATGGTGTTTAGTTGAGTATTTTATTTGTAGATAAAAAAACAACTAAACATCATGAACGAGCGAAGCTCAACTAAACAATATGAACAGTCACAGTGCCCACTTCAGCCCTCCATTGATCACAAAGCCATCCACGGGAGCGTAAATGTCCCTAAACTGTGGATCGCTTAAGGAACCCGTATAAATCGTATCAAAGGCCGTTTGACGGGTATCCAGGAAGTTTTCAAAGTTTAGGAACACCGAGAAGTGTTTGCCTAGTTTCTTTTCAGTCATTAATCCTAGTATCCAATAAGACTGTCCTATTGTTCCGTCATTTAATTCTTGTGGGCTATAGTAATAGGCTTCTAATCCTACCCAAAAGTCTCCATGTTTTTCATACATCAATACGTTATTCAAGCGATGCTTGGCGACCAAAGGCATTTCTGTTTTGTTTCCTTCATAATGCTGATGAACATCGGCAAAAGTATAGCCTACAAACAACTTGAAATGATGGTAACTCCACTTCATATTCATTTCCATTCCCTTGGTGTCTACATATCCTTCAGGTTGCTGAAACTCATAGTTATTACCTGCAGCTTGCAATAGCAATGGATTGTTGATTTGGGTATAGAAGAATAACGCATTGGTGGATAAGGTCAACTCATCCGTAATGCTTACCTTATAATTGATATCCAAATTCGATCCTGCAGATCGCTCAGCTTCCATTTGGGTAGGATCGATAGGCAGGATATTACGGAAGTGTAATCGCTCGGCATCTTCGGAAAAGACCGTTGGTATTTTGTATCCTAAGCCACCTCCTACGCGAAGGGTCAGCGCCTCTGTTGGCTCGAATAACATAGATATCCTAGGCAAAGGAAATAAGCCGTATTCGTTTTGATAATCCAATCGGAAGCCTGTTTCCAAGGTCCATTGAGGAGCCATATTCCAGGTATTTTGTACAAAAGCACCCAAAGTATGTTGGTCAAAATTGAGGGGTTGACTGTCTGCCCCTAGTGTTTGCCTAAACTGATCCGTCCAAAGGTTGGCTCCCAAGATCCACTCCGATGAAGAGGAGGAGTGTAGGTAACTCACTTCACTGAAAGAGGAAGTCTGTTCCCCAGCAAAAGTGAAGTCAGGAATAGCAATGCGACGATCAAAGAAGTTCAAGCTGTTCTTCACCAGAAGCTTTCCTTGTTCAGTGGTATGGGTTAATTGGAACTGCGTAGAGACTCTATCCGTTAGGTTCTGTTCAAAATAAGGGTCAGTGACCTCATTTCCTTTGACATATTCCAGATTCCCTCCCAGTCGATCTTCCGAAACAATATTGACACCGGCATTGATGCTGGTTTGATCGTTTAAGTAGAAGAATAAACGAGGATTTAACGTAAATCGGTCAAACTTTGGAATAGCTGTAAGTCCTGTATCAGAAGGATCGTAAGGGCTTCCAAGGTTATAGGATGAGAAGACCGTTACGCCTACCTTGCCAAACTTTTCGGCATAGAAACCACTAGCATCTAATCCTAGTGCCGAGGTACCATTCAACATAAAGTTCAAGGTACGTTCTTCTTCAGGTACCCTGGTAATCAGGTTAACCAATCCGGCAATCGCTCCACCCCCATATAAAGTGGAGGAAGCTCCTTTGATCACTTCTACTTGTTGTAGGTCTAATGGAGCAATTTGCATTAAACTCAACCCACCTGAGTATCCGGAATACAATGGAAGACCATCGCGTAGCAATTGGGTATACTTCCCGTCCAACCCTTGGATACGAATGCTGGAGTTATAGCTGGTGGCAGAGGTCTGTTGTGTGCGTATACCAGTACTTTCATTAAGGAGCATACGGATATCCCCCGGCTTCATATTTCCCTTTTCGGCGAGTTCTTCTCCAGCAATAAATTCAACTCGTGTAGGAATGTCTTCTATGGTACGACTACTTCTGGTGGAAGAGATCACGATCTCGTCCATATGTTCGTGCTCATGTTCATGTTCCAAATGATAAGTAGGAACGTTCATTTCTTTTGGAAAAGGTAAATCGATCTTAACGACCAACTCCTCATAGCCTACAAAGCGGAGGATTACTTTATAACTCCCTTCCGGGATGTCAGTGATGGAAATAGTACCGTTTTCATCACTTACGCCTCCTATGTTTAGGGATTTGATATAGGCTGTTGTCCCTGCCAGAGGAGTATTGGTATCATGGTCTTGCACAATGGCTTGAAAAGTGTGTTGCGCAAACAATAGTGGTCCCCAGCATAGCAATAGGGCACTTAATAGATATTTTTTCATTTGATCTAATCAGAAATAATAAGGTTTACTGAAATAATTTATGGTAGGGTGATGGTGACTAACTGGAGGCTGGAGCCTCCAAATTGCTTTTGGGTCGTAAGCTGGAGCTTACGACCAGTGGTGTAATTGTAGGTCCTTGTCCTACAGACCGTGCTAAGGCAAGGGCTCACGAACCAACAGTTCAACTAAACAGCATGAACGAGCGAAGCTCAACTAAACAATATGAACAATAAATCACCCTGTAAATGACAGTAGCTTACTTTGATTAGGGGGCTTGAATACCCCAGAGAGGTAGCCCAAAGAGGTGCTGGATAAATAGTGGAAGTTCTCTAAAGATAAAGAGGCCTCAAAAAATGAAAGGGCTAGCTGAAAGGATGGCAAGATAAAGCCAACACAACAGCTGCCGCAAGAAGAGAACGCAGAACAGGTTCCTTCCATGCAATGAGGAATAGTGTCCTCTTCTTCCTCATGGGGAAGAGTATCGATACACGTATCCTTTACCTCCTGACATAGGCTTATTCCCATGCAGGCAGGACCAATGGATAGCCATAGGCATATCATGGATAAGAGGATAGTGGTCAATTTCATGGCGCAAAGGTAGTATCTTTTTGGGGAATAATAGGATTGGGTTGTTTTTTTTACGCTTAGTTAGAGTGTTTCATAACGGAACACTTTGTGATGGTATGGAGCAATTTAATGGGTTTTAATATTGTTTGATGTGGGGTTTAATCACTTGTTATTCAGTGATTTGATTTTTTGGGAATGCTGTTTTCTATAGGGTTTGGAAAATGGAAAGACTAAACCAATGGATAGAGTAATATCAAAACAAGAACAAGCGAAAGCTAAGCGTAAGACCTACCTGAAAGTATTTGGGGGACTGTTTGTGATTTCAGTTTTGTTGTATGGGATCAATGAGATGCTGACAAAGACGATTTCCCGCAAAGATATTTTGATTGGGGTGGTGGAAAGGGGAGAGGTCTCCTTGGAAATATCAGCCCAGGGGAGAATAGAGCCTGTTCATCAGATTGCCTTAACAGCCCCTTTCAGTACGATTTTGGAGTCGGTGTATCATGCGATGGGAGATCAGGTAGCAGTAACCACAGCGCTTCTATCGGTAGATCGGACGGTAGAGGAAGGAAAGCTGAGACAGATGGAAGATGAAGCTGAATTGAAAAGAAGTGCACTGCGAAAAGAAAAACTTCGATTGGAAAAAGAGTTGTTTGATCTTGAAAATGAGGCTTCCGTTACGGCACTGGATATTCAAAACTTGAAGGCGGCCGTAAGCAGTGAGGAAAAGCTTTTGGCAATCGGAGGAACGACAGAGGAGGCCTTGCAAAAAGCAAGAACCGCTTTGGAAAAGGCAAGGTTGAGGAATCAGAAGATTCAAAATGAATTAGCCTATAAGAAGCTTTCTATACAAGAGGAGTTAAAGCGTTTGTCTCTTAATCTCAATATAGCGCAAGAGCATATCGAAGCCCAAAAGAGAAAACTTGAAAAGGCGGAGATGAGAGCAACAATGAAAGGCGTGATCACTTTCATTCACGATAAAGTAGGCAGTGCTGTACAGGCAGGGGAGGTATTGGCTCGAATTGCGAACTTGGACAACTACCGGATTCGCGGGCAAGTGGCAGAGGAGTTTAGTAATCAGGTAGCGATTGGGATGAAAGCCCGTATTGAGTCTACCCAACATACTTTTGAGGGAGTAGTCAGTAGTGTGGCGCCTTCCTCTAATAAGGGAATGGTGAGTATTTATCTAAGTATTCAGGCAGAACAAGAGGTATTACAAACACTTCGTCCGGATATGGTGGTGGATATCGCCTTGAAAAAGGAGCAACACACTAATACACTCAGAATCCCTAATAAGGGAGCGTTTCAGAGTAAAAAAGTAGAAGAGGTATTCCTGTTGGAAGGTAATAAGGCTGAGCGAGTAACCGTTCGCACAGGCTATCGCAATGTGGATTGGGTAGAAATTATCTCTGGATTACAGGAAGGCGATACCATTATTGTCTCCAATACCAGTCGTTTTATCAATTCTCCTATCATTAACCTGGAAGACTAAGAGCTTGTTTGGAATACTGATTCAGAAAGAAAATTCCTCTAATCACTATTCAAATCAACTCATATTCTACTACGTACGTCATCAAATAGAACCATTATTATCTTCAAATCTGACTCGATTTGAACAGGTTATAGAAATTTTCTCTATCTAAATCAGTATTCCAAACAAGCTCTAAACATGCAAAAGATACTATTTTTTTCGTTCATGTTATTAGGACTACAGGAGGTTGTCGGACAACAAAAAATGTCCTTGTCAATGGCGATTGAGCAGGCACAACAAGAGGCTTTCGAAACAGCATCCTACCAGGCAGATGTTGCCATAGCAAAATGGAACTATAAGGTATTCCGTGCCAATTTATTGCCACAAGTTAATTTGGAAGGAAGTCCTTTAAGTTATAGTAAACAGGTCAATCCTATTACGCAACCTGATGGAGGCATAACCTATCAGTCTATTGAGCAAAATAATGCCTCTTTACGATTAAATGTGAATCAAGCTATTCCGTTGACGGGAGGGAAGTTGTATGTGGGTAGTCAGTTGTACCGCTTTGATAACTTTTTGGTGGATCAGCAGCAATACAGTACACAACCATTTTTCATAGGCTACAGTCAACCTATACTGAAATTTAACCCTCAAAAATGGGAGCGTCAATTACAGCCGCTTTATTGGGAGGAAGCACAAAAGCAGTATACAGAAGATATGGCATGGTTAGCAGTACAAACGACTGATCGATATTTTGAGGTGCTCAAAACGCAAGAGCGTGCTGCTATGGCTAAAAGTAACTTCGAGGATAGTCAAAAGATACTGGACATCACCCGTCAAAAGTTGGAACTGGGAAGAGCGAGCCAAAATGATTTATTACAAGTAGAATTGAATGTGATTAATGCTAAAAGTCAATTGGCACAGGCACGGTTCAATAATCAGAAAGCGTTGAGGGCACTGCGTGATTTTCTTCGCTTAGATCTTGAAGAAGAAGGTTGGGTATTGTCCTTACCCACTACACTTTTTAAAAAGTCGATTGATAGGACTTTTGCATGGCAAAAGGCGAAACAAAATCGAAAGGATTTTGTCGCCTACCATCGGAAGCTATTGGAAGCAAAAAGAAATACAGCAAGGGCGAAAGGACAAAATCGTTTTCAAGCGGATGTGGATGTATCCATAGGATTTAACAATCAGGCAGGAAGCTTAGCCGATAGTTATAGCAATGCTGTTCCTGCACAAACGGTTGGGTTTACGTTTACTGTCCCGATGTTGGATTGGGGAAAAGGGAAAAATGCCATTCGCTCGGCCCAGGCACAGGTACAAAAGATTCAGGCGGAACAGCAAAAAGATCAAGTGGATTTTCAACGAAATGTCCTGAACCTGGTAGAAGGATTGGAAATAGCAGCCTTACAGGTAGAACGAGCTGCTCAGGCACGGGCGATTGCCTTGAAAAAATATGAGATCACCTTGCAGCGCTTTCGCTTGGGGGCACTCTCCTTGCGGGAGTTGATTTGGAATACGACAGAAAAGGATAATACACACAATGCGTATATCCTAGCCCTTGAGGGATACTGGACAGGGTATTATCAGCTGATGACCTTGACGTTATATGATTTTGAGAAAGAAATAGACATTGAAACCAATTTTAAATAGCAAATAACATGATTAAAGTTCAAAACCTATCGAAAGTATTCAAGACCAAAACTATAGAAACCTGGGCCTTGAATGATGTATCCCTTGAAGTAAACAAAGGAGAATTTATTTCTATCATGGGACCTTCCGGTTGTGGAAAAAGTACCTTGTTGAGCATGATGGGGTTATTAGATCGTCCAACGGAAGGACGTATTATGATTAATGGGATAGATCCTACACAATACGCTGATAAGGAGCTGGCTAAATTTAGAAATCAACATCTGGGCTTTGTATTCCAGAGTTTCCATTTGATCAATGATCTTAATGTCAAAGAGAATGTGGCATTGCCATTGATGTACCGTAAAATCGGGAGTAAAGAAGCAAAGTATAGGGTAGAGGAAGCCCTTGAAAAAGTAGAGTTATCCCATCGTATGAGTCACCTTCCTTCTCAGCTCTCAGGGGGACAGCGTCAACGTGTGGCTATTGCCAGAGCAATAGTCGGGCAGCCCTCTATCTTATTTGCGGATGAGCCTACGGGGAACCTGGATTCTGTGATGGGCGAAGAGGTAATGCACTTGTTGATGAACCTCAACAAAGAAGGAACGACGATCGTGATGGTAACACACGACGAGCAACAGGCAAAAATGACGGATCGTATTGTTCGTATTTTCGATGGAAAACAAGTATCGGTACAAGCCCCAAAACTAGACTATTAAAACCATGATCACTTATATTAAACTCGCTTTACACTCCTTAAAAGCGAAACCTTTTTTCACATTTATCACGCTGTTTGGTATCAGCTTAACGATAACCGTTCTTTTAGTGGTTGGTTCATTATTGGATACTACCTATGGGAATTATGGTATGGAGAAAAAGATGGACCATGTCCTAATTTTGGAACAGTTGAGAGTCACGAGAGAAGGGGATGGACGTTCCTCCTCTAGGATATCTTACCAGGCTTATGAACGCTATTTCAGTAAGTTGAAAACACCCGATAAAATGGCCCTGATGAATATCTTTATAGGGCAAGAAAAATTGTATTCAGGTCATCATACAGAAACGATCCAACGAAAAGAAGTAAATGCCAGTTTCTTTGAAATATTTGAGCCTGAGTTGCTTAAAGGGAGATTGTTTACAGCAGAAGAAGTAATTCAGGAAAGTAAGGTCGTTGTGATTACGGATGCCTTGGCGACGATCCTTTTTGGAACGGAAGATCCTTTGGGGAAGCAAGTGAAGATCAAATCTCAAAACTTTACAGTATGTGGAGTAGTGAAAAAAGGGAATAGTCTTCGGTCTAACTCTTTTGCAGATGTATATTCTCCCCTGACGAAACTCCCTTCTTGGGGTGGGAATATGAGTCCACATCTCGGGGGTTATACGCTATTACTCTATTTTGAGGATAAGGCCAAATTGGAAGAAGGTAGAGCAGAAGTGCATCAGATGATTGCATCCTTACCGCTTACAAAAGAGAATAAGGAAGAAAGTATTTCGGGTACGTGCTTAACGAATATAGAGGTGCCTTTGAATAACCTTTTCAGAATACAATCCTCTACGGCTTTTTACAGTATTATTATAGGCGTTGTTCTACTATTTATGGCATTACCTGCTTTTAACTTGGTCAATATCAATATCACTCGAATGATGGAACGCTCAGGAGAGATTGGTATTCGAAAGGCTTTTGGAGCCTCTACCTGGTCATTGGTAAAGCAATTGTTGATGGAAAATACGGTTATCTCTTTGCTTGGGGGGATGATAGGGTTTGTATTGGCTGCCTTAGGTATTTTAATGATCAACTACTATCAATTGCTGAGTGTCAATGAATACCTTGAAATGAACCTTAATCTTTTCCTATACGGGCTATTAATCACTTTACTATTTAGTGTACTTTCCGGGACCTATCCGGCTCTTAAGATGGCTCGTTTTGAAATTATCGCTTCCCTAAACTCTGACAAACAATGATAAAACATAGCTTTAAGTTGATATGGGCTAAGAAAGGTAAAAATACCATGATGCTGTTACAGTTAGCATTTTCTTTCTTTATGCTGTTTTTACTGTTTACGTTACTGTATGATCAAATAGAAAACTATCAAAGAGAAAGAGGGTATACAGTAGATAATATTATGGTGCTTAATGTAGATGGCTCCAAGTTGGCAGGAATAGAAAATTACCATCAGGAAATCCAAAAAAACTACGAGAGTATTGATCACTATCTTTCATCTCTTTCCGAGGTAGAAAGTTTCAGTGATATGGATGACTCTTTTCCTTTCGGCTCTTCTTATAACTCTGAATCATTCGAGTTAGAAAATGGACAAAGAGTGCAATATATCCGACAAATCCTTAACCCAACAGTGATCCAGTTGATGGAAGTTAAGTTTATTTCTGGACGAAATTTTAATGCGAGTGATTTTGATAATGACAAAAAAGCCAGAATTGTCAATGATATCCTATACGAGAAAATTAAACCTTTTCTGAATGATAAAAAGGAACTGTTGAATACGGATGGAACCGTACGTATGCGTATTGTAGGAGTTATTGAAGGCTATAAAAAACAGCATGAGTTTGAAGAGGCAGGGGATGTGTGTTTCTGGCCTCATAATAAAGAAGTATATAGACAAGGGTACCTCTTTATCAAAACCAAAAATGATCCTAGAATCCTAGAAGCTCAACTCGTACAGGAACTAGAAAAAAGGTGTCCAGACCTTAGTTTTAATATACAGTATTGGGATGATCTGATGGATGGTGCTAACCAAAGTATTATTTTGCCTTTGGTGCTAATGTCAGTAGTATGTCTTTTTCTGGTGATTAATATTGCCTTGGGGCTCTATGGTATATTGTGGTATAACATCAGTTTACGTACAAGTGAGATTGGGTTAAGGAGAGCGTTAGGGGCAAGTCGGGGAGATATCAGCAAGCAGATATTGATAGAAGTAGGGGCGCTTTGTGTTCTTTCTATCTTACTGGGAGGGATATTTGCGATACAGTTTCCGCTACTAGGCGTATTTAATTTTACCAACGAAGAATATTTGATTGGAGCTTTATTATCTTGTGGTTTTGTAGGAATGATCGCCTTCCTTTGTGGATGGTACCCAAGTAAATTGGCTTCTGCGATCACACCAACGGAAGCATTGCAAGAACTGTAACATGGAGACTATGCTAAAACCTAAACCTTTCTTATTGATTGTTGATGATGATGTAGCGGTATGCAAATCGCTAGGTTTCTTCTTTAAGCAAAAAGGGTTTCACCCTATCCTTGCCTCCCATCCAACGGAGGCTATGGGTGTTTTAGAGGAGTTCTCTTTTGCTTGTGTTATTTTGGATATGAACTTCAAAATAGAAACTACTGGAGAAGAAGGCTTAATGGCATTAGAGGCGATCAAGAAAAAGAAACCAGAACTACCGGTAGTGTTATTAACAGGTTGGGGAACGATGGAACTCGCCATTGAAGGGATGAAGAGAGGAGCCGCTGATTTTATCAGTAAACCTTGGGATAATACGCATTTGTTGGAAGCCGTAAATACAGCCATTACGCTAAAGCAAAAAGTGTCTCCCAAAACGAAGTATACTCCTAGTCAGGAGCGTAAAAAGTTGGAGGAGCAATGTGACTTCAAGGCGATTATAGGGCAAGATCCCAAGTTGTTGGAGGTGTTGCAAACCATAGGGCGTGTAGCACAAACCGATGCGCCGGTATTGATCATGGGGGAGAGCGGAACAGGAAAAGAGTTGATTGCTGAAGCGATTCATCAGAACAGCCGACGAAGGGACGAAAACTTTGTGAAGGTGAACCTTGGGGGAATCTCTCAAAGTCTTTTTGAAAGCGAAATGTTTGGTCATAAAAAAGGAGCATTTACGGGAGCTCATGCCGATCGAGAGGGGCGCTTTGCGCTGGCACACAAAGGCAGTATATTTCTAGATGAAATGGGGGAGTTAGACTTGTCGAGTCAGGTGAAACTCTTAAGGGTATTGCAGGAACGAAAGTTTGAAGTGCTAGGGAGTAGTACTCCTCAGTCAGCCGACTTTCGGGTGATCTCTGCGACCAACAAGGTATTACCGGAGTTAGTGCAAGAAGGAAAGTTTCGGGAAGATTTATTTTTCCGAATTAACCTGATCACTATTTACCTTCCTTCATTAAGGGAGCGTAAAAAAGACATTCCGTTACTGGCGCAGCATTTCCTGGATGAACTGACGAAAAGTTATGGGTTAGGTAACCGACAAATCGCTAAAGAGGCCATGCAATGGTTGCAGGAGCAACCGCTGAAAGGAAATATCCGTGAACTGAAAAACTGGGTGGAAAGTACTGTGCTGATGACGACAGCAGAAGAGCTACAGATAGCAGATTTTCAGCAAAACCCTACTTACATCAATGCCTTTCAAGGGGAAGTAGAAGCTCCTGTTCAGGTACAAGAGGGCCATACGTTAGAGCAAATGGAAGAGAGGATGGTTCGTCAAGCGTTGGAGGCCAATCATTACAAAATAGCCCCTGCCGCTAAGTCTTTAGGTATATCAAGAAATGCCCTTTATCGTAAAATAGAAAAGTATAATATTTCAGATGCTTAGAGTTGAGTATTTTTTACTGTCCTTGCTAATGGTAGCCTCGCTTTTAGGAATTACTTTCCCGATTAGGGAGACTTATCCCTATTCTTTTTTATTGGCAGAGGTAGTATCTGTGATCGTAGTGATCTGGCAATGGCGTTTGTGGCATTTTTTCCATCGTCCATTAAAGGAATTAAACAATGCACTTAAGCTATTACAGCATAGTGATTTTCAGTCTCGCTTATTGCCTAGTCCACATCCAGTGGTCAATCGACTGACGGTAATTTATAATAAGATCATTGAGCGACTACAGAAAGAACGTATACAGCAGCAAGAACAAGGATATTTTCTGGAGCACTTGATCAAAGCGTCTCCTAATGGAATTATTATCCTGGACTATGATCAGCAGATGTTACAGGTGAACCCTGCAGCTTTACAAATGGTAGAGTTGCCCTTGGAAAAGCTTGTAGGACAGTCGTTGGGGGCTATTGAAAATGATTTCTTCCAACGTTTGAGCCATATGCCTAAAGATAAGGAAGTGGAAATTCTTCGTTCCGGGGGACGTCGCTATCGTTGTCAAAAAAGCAGTTTTATCTTTAGAGGGTTTCCACAGCAGTTTATCCTAATCCAAGACAGTTCATTTTTGGATGCACAAAAGGAAAAGCAAGCCTACAGCAAAGTAATTCGGATGATGAGCCATGAAGTGAACAATACGGTAGGAGCGGTCAACTCTTACCTGGATACGCTCAAAGAGTTTGTGTTGAAGGATACTGAAATGCAAGAAGATTATCAGGAGGCATTGGAAGTCGTACAGGGACGTAATCAATCCATGGCTACTTTTATGGCTAATTTTGCTCAGGTCGTAAAGCTACCAGAAGCTACTTTGGAAACCATAGATTTAAAAGAACTACTAAAGGAGTTAGTGACCATCTATCAACCCAAATTGGATAGTTTAGGGATAGTGTTGTCTTTCAATATTCCATCGGATCAAATTCTTGTTCAAGGAGATCATTTGCTACTGGAACAAATGTTTATGAACATCTTCAAAAATGCGATGGAAGCCATAGAACAAAGTGCTGTTCAGGAACAAAGAGCCTTAAAAGTGATATGGAACCCTCAAAGCCGAAAACTAAGTATATGGAATAGCGGAAAGCGTATTTCTAAAGAAGAAGAGCAACAATTGTTTACTCCTTTTTATAGCTCAAAACCTACGGGGCAAGGGATTGGACTGACGCTTTGTCGAGATATCTTGTTGAAGCATCAGTGGGATTTTCGTTTGTATTCTCCTGAGGAAGGTGCTGTTTTTGAGATTCTTTTGAAATAGCCCGTATGGCCGTGCCATTGGCGTAGCCTATGGAAAAAGACTGGTCGTAGGATTTTCCTACGACCTACCAGCGCTTTTATCGAGGCTCCAGCCTCGAGTACTATAACGATACGAGGCTGGAGCCTCGATAAAAGCGCTTTTAAGTCGTAAGCAGGAGCTTACGACTAGTTCTCTTCCATTTAGAGGAGATGGAAATTAAAGGTTAGCTGCCAACCAATCTCCAACTTCAGACGTCTTGTAGGCTTTCTTATCGCCAGCAATATCTTCTGTTACCACATCTTGGTCCAATGATCTGTTGACTACGTCACGTACTGCTTTCGCTTCTTCCAATAGGTCCAAAGACTCTAGCAACATAGCCGCAGACAATACCGTAGCCACTGGGTTAGCGATGTCTTTACCTGCAGCTTGTGGGTATGAACCGTGAATTGGCTCGAATACCGAAGTCTCCTTTCCAACAGATGCCGATGGAAGTAGACCTAATGATCCAGTGATCACAGAAGCCTCATCCGATAGGATATCACCGAACATATTCTCCGTCACCATCACGTCGAATTTCTTAGGCCATTGGATCAACTGCATAGCTGCGTTATCTACGAACATATAGTCCGTTTCGATATTTTCGTAGTCTTTTTCCATACGCTGTGCAACCTCTCTCCATAGACGGGAAGTAGCTAGTACGTTCGCTTTGTCTACTACCGTTAGACGTTTGTTACGCTTGCCTGCGTAGTCATACGCTAGCTTCAGGATTCTTTCTACTTCTTCGGTAGAATACTCACAGTTATCGAAGGCTGATTTAAGGTCTTCTGATCTACCTTTTCCACCAAAGTAGATACCACCCGTTAGCTCACGTACTACAACGAAATCAGCACCTTCAACGATGTCCTTTCTCAAAGGGCTCTTGTGCAATAGAGAAGGGAAAGTCGTTACTGGACGGATGTTAGCGTATAGTCCTAGTTGCTTACGCATTTTCAACAACCCTTGCTCTGGTCTTACTTTCGCAGAAGGATCATTGTCATATTTTGGATCACCGATAGCACCGAACAATACCGCATCAGACTCCAAACAGATTTTGTGGGTAGCTTCCGGGTAAGGCTCGCCTACCTCGTCGATGGCTGCAGCACCCGTTACGGCAAAGTTGAATTCGAACTCATGATCAAATTTCTTTCCTACAGCTTTCATTACCTTGATCGCCTGATCTACAATCTCTGGTCCGATACCGTCGCCTGGAAGTGTTGCTATTTTGAATTTCATATTGTCTATATATTATTTTCGATGATGTTTAACATTTTAATAGTGGCCTTAATCGCTGCCACGGTTTGGTCGGAGTCCAGTCCTCTGGTTTTGAACTGTCTTCCATTCTCCCAAGTGATCGTCGTAATTACGAGGGCATCAGTTTCTCCTCCGGGAGGAATTTGCACCTCATAATCGACCAGTCTTGGAAGCTTTTTCCCTAGCTCTTCATAAATCAGATTAAGGGAGTTCATAAAGGCATCGTACTGTCCGTCTCCGGCAGCCGTTTTTTCATAATCCTTACCGTTGACTTCTATACATAGCGTCGCCATGGATTTCAAGCCTTGCGCTACGGATAGGGAGTAGTTTTTGATCTGAATCGTTGGATTCTCTATTTGTGAACCGAGTACATCCTTGATGATAAACGGAAGGTCTTCTTTAGAAATACTTTCCTTTTTATCACCCAATTCAATAATCTTGGCCGTTACCTTTTTGATTTCTTCGGGACTAAGTTGAATCCCTAGCTCATCCAGATTTTTCTTGATGCTGGCTTTGCCACTCATCTTACCTAAGGCATAAGAATAAGTTCTGCCAAAGCGTTCTGGATTGATGCTATTTTGATAGAGGTTATCCTTGTTGTCCCCATCGGCATGGATGCCACTGGTTTGGGTAAAGACAAACTCTCCAATCAACGGCTTATTGGCAGGGATACGCAATCCTGAAAAAGACTCGACCAATTTACAGGTCTTGTAAAGCTTGGTTTCGTCCACCTGCATTTCATAGGCCAAATGGTCCTTGACAATACCGATCACACTGGACAATGGCACGTTACCAGCACGCTCTCCCAACCCGTTGAGGGTGGTATGCACTCCTGTAAAACCACACTCCAAGGCAGAGTATACGTTGGCTACCGAAAGGTCGTAGTCGTTGTGGGCATGGAAGTCAAACTTCACGTTCGGGAAGTTATCCGTCATGATGCTACAGTACTTAGTGGTTTGCTTGTGATTAAGCATTCCCAAGGTATCGGGTAACATGATGCGGTTGACCTTCATCTGCTCCAAGGCACGGACCATTCCAAGGACATACTCTGGAGAGTCTTTCATTCCATTGGACCAATCTTCCAGATAAACATTCACGGTAATGCCCATTTCCTGTGCGATACTTACCGTATTTTGAATGTCAGCAAGGTGCTCCTCCAGACTCTTTTTCAGTTGTTTTTCACAATGCTTTTTAGAGCCTTTGCAAAGTAGGTTAATGACCTGTCCTCCTGCATTATCAATCCATTTCAGGGAGATATCTCCATCGACGAAGCCCAGTATTTCAACAGCATGTCCATAGCCATGTGCATTGGCCCAGTCCAAGATCTTCTTAGCGGAGCGATACTCCCCATCCGAGACACGGGCAGAGGCTACCTCAATACGGTCCACCTTCAACTCTCCAAGCAGCATTTGTGCAATTTGCAGCTTCTCGGTTTCTGTAAAGGATACCCCAGAAGTTTGTTCGCCGTCACGAAGGGTGGTATCTAATATTTCAACGTTTCGCAGCATAGCTTTCATAATGAAGAATGAAGAATGAAGAATTATTAATCATTGTTCATTAATAATTCTTCATTAAAAATTATAAAGGCATTGACTCTGCGAAAGAAGCGATCTCTTCTTTCATATTTTGCAAGTAGTCGATATCATCAAACCCGTTCAATAGGTTGCCTTTTTTGTATGAGTTGATATCGAATGACTCTGAAGCGCCTGTTGCTACGATCGTTACCGTTTGTGTCGGTAGATCTACTTTGATTTCTGCTTTTGGATCTGCTTCGATAGCCTTGAAAATCTGATCCAGGAAGTCTGCACTTACTTGTACGGGCAATACCCCTACGTTCAAGCAGTTGTTCTTGAAGATGTCAGCAAAAAAGCTAGAGATCACACATCTGAAACCATAGTCATAAACTGACCAGGCAGCATGCTCTCTGGAAGAGCCAGAACCAAAGTTTTTACCCCCTACCAGGATTTTACCACCATAAAGTGGATTGTTCAATACGAAGTCCTCTTTTGGAGAGTCATCTGAATTGTATCTCCAGTCACGGAAAAGGTTATCGCCAAAACCCTTTCTTTCGGTTGCTTTTAGGAAACGGGCAGGGATGATCTGGTCAGTATCTACATTTTCGATCGGCAATGGCACTGCACTGCTGGTTAAGATCTCGAATTTATCGTAAGCCATTTTTATATTCTTTATGGATGCATTAATGATTTTCTAGGGATTGGGGTTTAGGTGTTAGGGGTTAGTATAAGTTTGAACTAGTCCCTAATCCCCAGTCCCTAACTTCTTAGTTAAGGAATTCTCTAGGGTCAGAAACGGTTCCGTTGATTGCAGAAGCAGCCGCTACCAATGGACTCGCCAATAGTGTTCTGGAGCCTGGTCCTTGACGTCCTTCGAAGTTTCTGTTAGAAGTACTCACGGCTAGTTTACCTGCAGGAACTTTATCGTCGTTCATGGCCAAACAAGCAGAACAACCTGGCTCTCTTAGTTCAAAACCTGCTTCCTGAAGGACTTGTAAAATACCTTCTTCTCTGATCGCCTGCTCTACTTTGTGTGAACCTGGAACCAACCAAGCAGTCACGTGATCTGCCTTTTTCTTTCCTTTTACGATAGAAGCAAATGCTCTGAAATCCTCGATACGACCGTTCGTACAGCTCCCCAAGAATACATAGTCGATTTTCTTACCGATCATGTTGTCTTTTTCCTGGAACTGCATATACTTCAATGATTTCTCGTAAGTCGCAGCACCACCTTCCACTTCTGCAGCAGTAGGGATTTGCTGACTGATACCCATACCCATACCTGGGTTGGTACCGTAAGTAATCATAGGCTCGATATCAGCCGCATCAAACGTATATTCTTTGTCGAAGGTAGCACCTTCGTCTGTTTTCAATGTTTCCCAGTAAGCCATGGCCTTGTCCCAAGCTTCCCCTGTAGGCGTAAACTCACGGCCTTTGATGTACTCAAATGTTTTCTCATCTGGAGCAATCATACCTCCACGAGCACCCATCTCAATACTTAGGTTACAAACCGTCATTCTTCCTTCCATAGACATTTCCTTGAAAACGTCTCCAGCGTACTCTGCAAAATAACCAGTAGCACCAGAAGTAGTCAGCTTGCTAATAATGTAAAGGGCAACGTCTTTTGGCGATACTCCTGCGTTCAACTTACCGTTGATGTTGATGCGCATCTTTTTTGGCTTAGGCTGCATGATACACTGAGAAGACAATACCATCTCCACTTCTGATGTACCAATACCGAAAGCGATCGCTCCGAAAGCACCATGGGTAGAAGTGTGGGAGTCACCACAAACCATGGTTACCCCAGGTTGTGTGATTCCGTACTCAGGACCTACCACGTGTACAATACCATTTTTCTCATGGCCTAGTCCCCAGTGAGAAATACCGTGTTCTTTGGCATTTTCCTCCAAGGCTTTCAACTGTCCTGCCGATAACGGATCCTCTACCGGTAGGTGTTGGTTGATTGTAGGCGTGTTGTGGTCTGCTGTAGCGAAGGTACGCTCAGGGTACATCACCTTAAGTCCACGGGTTTTTAATCCTAGGAAAGCCACTGGACTGGTCACTTCGTGTACCATGTGACGGTCAATAAATACAACGTCTGGACCTCCTTCAATTTGTCTTACAACGTGTGCATCCCACACTTTGTCAAATAATGTTTTTCCCATCTTATTTTTGGAGTTATATGATTTATATCAAAAGATAATTTCAGATCGATAACTATTAGTAAAACTTGATATCGTTGTGTTTTTCAAAGATGGATATTTTATACTTAATGTAAAAAGACTTATTTTGTCATAAATCAATACCTTTTAAGTATAATGGAGCTAAGACACTTACATTATTTCATTACCGTAGCAGAGACGTTGAACTTTACCAAGGCGGCAGAGAAGCTACATATTTCACAGCCTCCTCTGAGTCGACAGATCAAAGAATTGGAGGTGCATTTGAATGCCCGTTTATTCGATCGAAATAATAAAAAAGTAGCCCTGACCCATGCCGGGAAGTATTTTTATAAAGAGATCAAGCGGTACCTGGAGCAGTTGGAAAGGATTAAGATACAGACCGAAAAGATTGCCAATAATGTAAGTGGGGAGTTTCGGATTTCCTATATCAGCTCAACATTCTCCTCTATTATTCCTGAGTTAATAGCGCACTTGCGGATGAAGTTTCCCTATGTCCATTTTAAGCTATTCGAGGCACCTACCTTGAAGCAAGTAGCTGATTTATCAAGTGGGAAATTGGATTTTGGGATTATACGTTCGCCTTTGTATTCCTCTGAGATTAAGGCGGAGCATTGGTACCGGGATGATTATGCGGTGGTATTTAATAAGAATATCTATTCTATCAGTCATGTGGATCACCTTCAGCAGTTAAAAGAGGCAACTTTCGTGTATTTTAATAAGGACTACTCTCCACAGAACTACGAAGCTTTATTGAAAATAGGGGCCTACTTTGGGTTTGTACCCCACGTTGTTCATGAAGCGAATAATATGCATTCCATCTTGCAACTCGTCAAGAATGGTTTGGGGGTGTCCATTGTTCCTGCAGGAGTCGGCAGAAATCATAAGGATGATCCCAATCTTGGCTTTTTTGAAATTAAGGTGCCGGGATTGTCTACGGATGTGTTGCTGGCCACACCAGAAGTGGAGAAGAATGAGATTACACAGGAGGCGATACGGTTTTTGAAGCAGTGGACGGTGGGCAGTGAACAATGAACAGTGGGCAGTGAACAATTATCAATTTTCAATGATTAATTATCAATAATTGAAAATTGATAATTAATCATTGAAAATTAACACAAGCTTGTTCTACAATAACATCAACAGATAGCCTAAAGCACTTCCTCCCAACACCACATACATGCTATTGACTTGCTTGTAAAATTGTGTCACGATAATACTAAGGGCAGCAATCGTAATCGTTCTCCAATCGACCAATACTTCCTCTACCATATGGATCATGACTACGGCAATGATAGCCACAGCCGCCGCATTAATGGCATCCAAAATCGCAGAGATAATGGCGATCTTACGGATTCTTGACATTAATGGATTCAGTAATGCAACCAGAATAAAGGAAGGTAGGAAGATACCGATTGAAGCAGCGATAGCGCCCCAAAGTCCTCCACCTACTTGCCATCCGACAAAGGCAGCAGTCGAAAGTACGGGACCTGGTGTAAACTGCCCTACGGCTACAGCATCCATCAGTTGCTGACGCGTCAACCATCCACTAGCCACCAATTCAGCATCTAAAAAGGCGAATAATACATATCCTCCACCATAGAGTAAACTACTGATTTTGAGGAATTGTAAAAATACTTTCAAGGTCACCTCATGTTGTCCTCCTACTAACGGTTGCAGTAGAAGAAAGATAGGAGAGATACTTTTTAGACTTCCTTTATTTTGGCGGAAATAATAGAGTAATCCGCCAATAATACCCGATAAGAACATGGCTAGGATTTCATGTAATCCTAATAAGCAGGCTACAACTGTAAGGCCTCCTAATACCCAAAGCTCCGTGGTCTTTAAGGCTTTTTTACCAAGTTTAATCAATGCAGATAGGATAATCGCAATAACTGCAGGCTTGATACCGTAAATAAAAGGCGTAGCCTCCGGTAACGTGCCGTATAGTTCGTAAAGCCAAGCCAAGCAAGTGGTCAGGAATACCGCGGGAAAGATAAAGGAAAAGCCGGCAACGACCATTCCCTTCCATCCGGCTCTTTCGTATCCACAATGCATCACCATTTCGGTAGAGTTGGGGCCAGGAATTAAATTGGTGGCACCCATCAAGTCCAGGAAGTGTTGGGAGTCAATCCACTTTCGTTTGCTGACGATCTCTTTTTCCATCATCGCAATATGCGCTGCAGGCCCTCCAAAGGCGATCCAGCCCATATGAAAAAAGAGTTTGCCTAGTTCGATTAGTTTATTTTTATCGTTTGTCATCTTCATATTGATTCAAAATTCGGATGCAAAGATAAAAATAGCGGATCGTTAAAAATGGTCTATATGAAAATATAATGGGCTTCTTTTGATGAAGGATGAAGGATGAAGGATGAAGGATGAAGGATGAAGGATGAAGGATGAAAGATGGGCGTCCCTTGTGGTCGCCCCGACGAAGAGTAAAGAAAGATAAAGAGTAGTAGGTCCTCGCGTTAGTACGGTATGTAGGACGAGGGTCAACGAAACAATAGTACTTCAAATAGCTGAAGGCTTAAATATAATGAACGAGTAAAGCTCAATTAATAAACGTTGAGCGGTATCAACACCCCCTCACCCTTTCTCAGAGCGGAAGTTTTTAGGTGTAACCTGAGTATATCGTTTAAAGTACTTGCTGAAGTGAGAGGGATCAGAAAAGTGCAGATGAAAGCCAATTTCTGCTACACTCATATCGGTATAGAGTAGTAATCGTTTAGCTTCTCGAATAAGTTCTTCGGCCAGGTAATCGGAGGCAGAGAGTTGTACAGCTTTCCGACAGGCATGATTGAGGTTTTGTGGAGAGGTGTGTAATAGGGCAGCGTAGTCTTTGATATTTTGTAGTCGATAATCTTCCTGTTCGATTAATTTTTTATAGGCTAGAAAAAGTGAATTAGAAATGTCTTTTTTTTCTGCTTGCTGTGAAGCATAGGATAGGCACCGACCAAAGAGTGCTTTTAATAAACCTTCCAGATTACTTTGTTGGTAGGGGGAGGAGGTATTCAGTTCCTCTTCTAGAAGTGTGAAGAGAGGATGTAGTTGTTGATGTTCTATATTTTCGAGTATTGTATATCCACTCAGTTTAAAAAGTAGTTCTTGTAGTACTGAGTCAAGGCTATCTTGGAAAAATGCTTTTTTGACAATGAGTACGTATCCTTTGGGTTCTGTGTGTATATCCCAATGGTGCATCTGTTCCTTTTGCATCATAAATAAAATGGGAGGCTGAATGGCATAGGTTACCCCATCAATGGTATGGGAACCACTTCCTTGGTTCAGGTAGATGATCTCAAAGTACCCATTATGTCGATGTGGAGCTGTTTTACGAATATAACTTCGAAAAGGAGCCACTTTAAGCAATTGACCGGAGTTGGAGAGCTTATCGTTGACTTTAAGCTTTTGTGCCATACGGTTATCGGTTATTGTTTATCGCTTATCGCTTATCGTTTAAAAATGATGTTGAAAAGTATTGACGAATTATTGTGTATCATTTAGTGGTAAAATAATTTTGCTCACTGCTCACTGCTCACTGCTCACTGCTCACTGCTCACTGCTCACTGCTCACTGCTCACTGCTCACTGCTCACTGCTCACTGCTCACTGCTCACTGCTCACTGCTCACTGCTCACTGTCTCATTATCTTCCTTATTCCGTTCCAGGATAGCCTTCAAGGCTCCTGTAGACCATAAAGCCCATAGTACGAGTACCGGCTGAAAGAACAAGCGAATCAGTCGGGCTTGATCAGTATCCAATCCAAATGCATCTGTACCATTGATATATTGGGCAATATTACCTGGGAAAATCAAAACATAGAAGGTTGCCAAAGAGATTCCTACGTTGGACTTTTGCTTGGTCCAGAAGATCATTCCCAATCCTAATAGAAGTTCAGCAACACCCGACAAAATTACTACAAGGTCTTTCCCCAGAGGGAGCCAATTGGGAACCTGTGCCTGGAACTCTTCCCTTTGAAAAGTGAAGTGTCCGATAGCTGCCAATACCATTAACGCACCTAGAATGATTCTTAAAATGTCTTGAAGAAGGCTTGTCTTCGTATTTTTCATGATAATTATTTTTAAAGAAAAACAGTTTTTGAGTAGGATTCATTACGCTAAGGAAACAGAAACCTCTACATTTCCGCTAATAGCTTTAGAGTAAGGACAAGTAGCGTGTGCCATGTTCAGTAATTTTTCAGCAGTATCTTTTGCCACTCCCTCAATTTTAGCAGTAAGTTCCGCAGCAATATTGAAGCCCTCTGTTTCACTCATTTGCAAGCTGACTTTTGCATTGATCTCCGAGGATATTTTTAGTCCTTCCTGTTGAGCGACCATATTGAGGGCACTATCAAAGCAAGCCGCATAGCCTGCCGCAAAAAGCTGCTCTGGGTTGGTTGCTCCTCCATTGCCCCCTAAGGAATTTGGCATACGAACATCCAGTTCCAATAGTCCATCTTCGCTGACAACCTTTCCATTTCTACCACCTGTTACTGATACGCTAGTTTGATAAACGGTCTTTTTCATTTGCTGTATATGTTTAGTTTGACTATTTATATCGTTCACGATACAAATGTAGGTGAAATTTATTTATATCGCAAGCGATATAATTAATTGGTTGATTTTTTTGTTAATGTGGGGACATAACTATCCGCTTCTTGTACGGCCGCGCCATTGGCGCGGCCGTACGGATTTAGCTTTATTCCTTCAACCCCCTCACCCAATCATAATGCCCCAATCCTCTTTCCTGTTCACTCAAAATAATATCCTTGTTAAGCATCACTTGCTTGGGGCGCCCATTGAGGCTAGCATGACAGTATACCATGACTTGTACCTCTTCCCATCCTTTTGATTCAAACTCACCCTTTAGGAAGTGGGCAAACTCTAGCAGCATATCGGGCTTGCCAATCATTTTTCGGTATTGGTTGTGGGTAAGGTATTCTAGGTTATTGATGCGTTGTTCTTTTCCGGTTTGTAGATCTTTGACGTAGAAGACGGCCCGCCCTCTTTTGGTTCGGAGCATCATGTGCCAGGAGAAGTTATGCCCTTCATCGTACCAGCTGCTGTTGCCTTCATACCAGAATTGTCTTAAGGGAACGGCCAGTTGCAGAAGTGTGTAAAGGATAATTACAGGGTAGAGAATTTTACTATTATTTTGGAATGTTGTAGCACTGTTAGAAAGGGGTAGATGTCGGTCCAGCCATTTCCATTTTCTAAACGTAGAAGCAGGAAAGAATAAGGTGGTGGCGACAATAGAAAACCAAGGGAATGTCCCTATACCAAACGTTAGGGCATTGGTAGCATGGAAGAAACAGGCAATAAAAAAGGTGACCTTTCGGGACTTTTTCCAAAGCATGAATGGAACGACTAATAGATCAAAAGCGAGCCCTCCATAAGCGACCAAATAGGGATACCAATCTTGCACTAATAGTCCTCCAAGAATGGGATGATCCCCTTTGTTGCCTAACCACATTTTAAGGGGTTGTGCCTGTAACCAGTCCACATTGATCTTGGCAATGCCAGCATATAAATAGACGATGCTAATTTGAAATACAAAGAGATAGATCATCCATGCTGGCACTTGTGAGAGTGGGGTTACTCTACCTTTTTTTAGATCGTAGGAAAAGGCCCGATGGGCAGGAAGAAAACTCAATAGAAAAATCATCAAACAGTATAGGTAGATATGGTTGATGTATAAGGATTTTTCCATCAGGAATATGGAGGTGGCGCTTAAGCAGAGCAATACTGTTGCCCAACGATAATAGGCCCCAACGACAACCATTACTCCCAGTATGATATTGATACTAAAGTGCAAGTACATCATCCAAGTCTCAGGCCATGGCTTGATCCAGGGAGTAAGCATAAAGGAAAAGTGAAACCCAGGATGGATTAATTCTTCGATATAGTCGGTAAACATACCGCCAGTAAGCTCAATGGTCATGAGTGTACCACCGATGATGCGGAAAAAAATAAGGGGAGCAATATCTGTAGGTTGTAATAACCATTGCTTTAGTTGAGTTAGCAAAGATGTTTTCTTTGAGAGGGCTGAAGGTTCAGGGATCTTATGCATGAGTAGTATAGTTTTTAGTGGTATTCACACGGTCAATTACAGCATCTTTTATATTTTAACTGAGCTTTCGCTCATTGAAAATTTTGATTTAAGATATTCGTTCTAAGGCGCTATCTTTAT